>NZ_JAELVH010000012.1 GCF_019399235.1 Streptomyces poriferorum
CAGTGCGGCCCGCCGCGGTGCGCTCGGGCGTCCACGTTGGAGACGACCGCGGAGTGGCCCGGCATGAACCGTGCCGTGGCGAGGGCCGCGGCGAAGGGCTCGACCGCTTCGGCCATCAGCGGGGTGTGGAACGCGCCGCCGACCGTCAGGGCCACCACTTTGGCCGCCCCTGCCCGTTCCGCCGCCCGGGAGCAGCGTTCCACGTCGGCCGCGTGGCCCGCGATCACCGTCTGCTGCGGTGAGTTGAGGTTCGCCACCCACACCTGGCCGCCGTCGGCGTGGGTCTCGTCGACCAGGTGCTGTGCCTGTGCGGCGTCCAGGCCGAGGATCGCGGCCATCGCTCCGTCCGCCCGGGCGCAGGCCGTCTGCATGGCCGCGCCGCGTGCCACGATCAGGCGGACCGCGTCCTGCGGGTCGAGGATTCCGGCGGCCACGAGCGCCGAGTACTCGCCCAGGCTGTGTCCGGCGCAGGCGCCGGGGAAGGCGGCCAGTGGGTGCTGGCGGCGCAGCTCCGTCAGCGCCACCATGGCCAGGGTGAAGGTGGTCAGCTGGGCGTTGTCGGTGCGCCGCAGCGTCTCCGTGCCGGCGTCCAGCAGCAGGGCCTCCATGTCCCGGCCGGCGGCCTCGGAGACCTCCGCCACCACGGACCAGCCGGGGGTGCGGTGCCAGGGCAGGCCCATGCCAGGACGCTGCGCTCCCTGGCCGGGGAACATGAGCGCCAGTCGGGTGCTTGCCATCGTCTTCCGTCTCCTTCCTGCGGCCGGGGGCGATATTTCACTGTGCGGTGGGTGACGCGTCACCGTCCACTGACACGCGTTCCCCGCCACTGGCGTCAGTGACTTTCCCATTCCCGGATACCGCGGTCCGGATCGCATTGTTGCGATCCGTTGCTTTCTCCGGTGATGAAACCACTTCAACCACCCTGTCAGGACTGTGCGTTGCACTTGAGTGGTGGCTGAATGCGCCTTTGGAAGGGGGGGTGTTCCTTTGTGTTTCCGGGCTGGTTCAGCGTGTCGAACCGAATATCAGGCGACGGCCTGACCGAGCAGGGCCAGGTGTGCGCAGTGCTGTGTGACCATGAAGAAGCGGTACGGGCGGCGGCGCAGATGGCGGTCGTCGGTGGCGTGGCCCGCGAGCGTCACGGCGGCCAGGGTCAGCCCGCCCACCAGGACCACGCAGGCGGTGGGCAGTTGCTCCGGTGCCCAGCGCAGCGCTCCGGCGGTGAAGAAGGTGCCCACGGCCACGGCGCCGGCCGCGACGAGGACGCGGGTGCGTCGTTCGCCCAGGGTCACGGCCCAGGTGCGGCGGCCGGCGGCGGTGTCGCCCTCGATGTCGGAGAAGTCCTTGGCGACCGCGCCGACGAGCGCCATCCACAGGGACATGGCGAGGGCCGTGAGGAACAGCGCGGGCGAGCTGGGCGAGACGCCCAGGGCGAGGGGCCCGGCGGCGTAGGTGAGCAGTCCGGAGAGGAACACGACGCCCATCGCCGCGGGTGTGCTGTTCTTCCAGACGGTGCGGGGTGCGGAGTAGGCGTGCCCGAGCAGGAGCATGGCCGTGCACAGCAGCAGGGGGCCGAACCCGGCGCACGCCGCGGATATCAGCGAGGCGACGGCCGCACCGCGGGCGACGAGCAGTGCGGTGTGACGGGGCAGCCGGCCGCTCGCTATCGGGCGGGCCGAGCCGTTGACCTGGTCCTCGTGGTAATCCATGCATCCGTTGTAGAGATAGGTGTAGAAGATGGCGCCGAACCATGCGAGGGAGCCGAACACCGCCTGAAGGACCGGCCGGGCGCCGAGGCCCGGATCCACCGCGAGCGCCAGTGCGATACCGGCGAAATAGCGGAGCTGAAAGGCGATCAGAACGGCGGGGCGGGATTCTTCGATGCAGAGTCGCAGAATGCTTGGAATCCGGTACTTCGGACCACTGGGTGCAGTCACAGGCAGTGGCCGTATCGTCGCCATAGGCATGCCCAGGAGCCTAGGCATGGGCAGGGGTACCTGACTGTTCTGCAAATGAGCCATGGCTACCACTAAAGAGGCATGCAATACCGGCGGGTCGGATTCCGAATTCCTCCGGCGCCGGAGCCGGCTGTGCCGGAGTCCTATGCCTGCGTTCCGGTAAGCCTGTCCGCCGCCGGAGTCCTGTGCCCGCGTTGCGGTAAGCCTGTCCGCCGCCGGAGTCCTGTGCCTCCGTTCTGGTAAGCCGGTCCAGCGCCGGAGTCCTGTGCCTCCGTTCTGGTACGCCGGTCCACCGCCGAAGTGGACCCCCCGCCCGTCTCCCGCCCGCGCTTCGCTGGTGAGCAGGCGGGCGCCGTCGATTCCGGCACCCCGCTTCCCGTTATGGGCCGTTGGCAGCCCTGGTCCGTTTCCGACCCCGGGAAGCCATCATGCGTACCCTCCTGTCCCCGTCCCTGCCCTCCTCGTCCCTGCCCTCCTCGTCGCCCTTCCCGTCTCCTTTCCCGAGCGTCGCGGTTCTCGCGCCGGGTGAGGTCCATGTCTGGTCCGTCCCGCTGGACCATGTGCCGCCCGAGCGTGCGGA
The DNA here is from genome assembly GCF_019399235.1 of Streptomyces poriferorum. Taxonomy (GTDB): domain Bacteria; phylum Actinomycetota; class Actinomycetes; order Streptomycetales; family Streptomycetaceae; genus Streptomyces; species Streptomyces poriferorum. Next base: position 2,539 of record NZ_JAELVH010000012.1, read on the forward strand.
CATGGTCCTCGATCCCGGCGAACGCGCCCGTGCGGCGCGGATCCGTCATCCCCGCGCGCAGTGGCGCTACCGCCGGGCGCACCTCGCGCTGCGTACCGTGCTCGGCGGCTACCTCGGCGTCGCGCCCGGACTGCCCCGCTTCACCCGGCGCTGCCCCGAGCCGGAGGTGTGCGGCGGCTGCGGCCGCGGACGGCCCGTGCTCGTGGACGGGCCCTGGCCTGATATCGGCTTCAGCCTGTCTCATTCCGGAGCCGCCGCCCTGGTGGGTGTGGCCGGGGAGCCGGGCGCGGTCGGTGTGGACGTCGAGCGGGTCCGTACGACTTTCGACTGGGGCCGGGTGCCCGCGGTGGGACCGCAAGACCGGATTGCTGGATTCCGTACCTGGACCGCGGTCGAGGCGGTGGGCAAAGCGGCGGGAACGGGTCTGCGTATACCGGTGTCGGTCGGTGCTCCCGAGGCGGGCGGACTGCGGCGCGCGCACCGGTCAGGTGATTCCGCCGACTGGTACGTTCACGATGTGGACTGCCCCGACGGATATGTGGGTTGCGTTGCCACGGCGATCCCACAGGCTGCGGTAAGCGTTTTCTCGTGGCCGTCGCACGACTTGTCTCAGAACGTGGGACGGGTGGAGCCATGTTGACATTCTGTAACCGTACGATGATGATCCGACAGTCGGTTTCGGATGAGGGTGGGGGCTCTTTTGATGCATTCCGGTTTTGTTGAATCCGACACAGCCGAACAACTCCTGGGCCGGACGCATGAATTACTGTCCGACTACCGGGGCCGGCTCGAAAAGATCAAAAGTCCCCTGGTCTCAAACGAAGAGACCTGGCACACCTGTGCCCTCCAGGCCGAACGCATCATCCGGGACTGCGCGGACAGCCTGCGCAGCGGCCGGGCCGACGTGCGTGACCGGCTGATCCAGCAGGTCGAGGGCCTGGGGGTGGCGCGGGCGACCCAGGGCATCGACGCCGTCCACTCCATCCGTGCCGGGATGATCCTCTTCGACATCGTCTTCGACGCGCTCGGGAAGGCGATGGTCGACTCACCCGCCGCGTTCGACGGTTTCCAGGCCGGCGTGCGTACGTTGCAGCAGGGGATCGGCAGACGGCTGGAGGCCGGCGCGATCGGCCACGACACCTATCTGCTGAACACGGTGCGGGAGGTCAACGCCGCCAGTCAGCGGCAGCTCGCCCGCGAGATACACGATCACCTCGGCAACCACGTCAGCCTCGCCCTGCGCCGTATCGAGCTGCACGAACTGACCTGGGAATCCAGCCCCGACGAGGTCGCCGTACGGATCGGAGCCGTCAAGGACACCCTCACCGAGGCCCTCGGCATCATCCGCGACCTGGTGACCCAGCTGCGCCGTGCCGACCGCGAAGGCACGCTGGAGTCGGCGTTCACCGCGTTCCTGGAATCGATGGAGATCACTCCCTCCAAGGTCCGGATCAAGGTCAACGGCAGTGAGGAGTGGGCCCCGCAGGACGTGCTCGACGAGGTGTTCCTCGTGGTGCGGGAGTGCCTGCGCAACTCCCTGGCGCACGCCGAGGCCGAGCATGTGCTCGCGACGGTGGACATCGCACCGTACAAACTGCAGGCGCTGATCGAGGACAACGGATGCGGCTTCGACGTCTCGGAGGTCGCCACGGCGGGCCGGGCCAACGGGATCGCGTCGTGCACCGAGCGGGTCGAACTGCTCGGCGGCACCATCCTGTTCGCCAGTGCACCCGAGGGCACTCGGGTCACGCTCACGATCCCCCTGATGGACCTCCCAGGTGATTCCGTTGAACGCGCGACCTGAACTCATCCGCATCCTGGCGGCCGACGACCACACTCTGCTGCGTACGGCGCTGGCCGAACTGCTCAACGCGGAGGACGACTTGCAGGTCGTCGCCCAGGCGAGCAGCGGGCGGGGGCTCGTCGAGCTGGTGGAGCGGCACCAGCCGCATGTGGTGCTGCTCGACGTGGAGATGCCGGACCACCACCCCAGGGCGGCGGTACGCGGGCTGCTGGAACGATTCCCCAGCCTGCGGATCATCATCCTCACCATGTACGACGACCAGCCGCTCGTCCATGAGCTGCTGCAGCTGGGCGCCCGGGGCTATCTGCACAAGAGCGTCTCCCGGGCGGCCCTGCTGAGCGCGGTCCGCAACGCCGCCCGGGAGGACGACCAGATCACCATCCTGGTGCCGCGCTCGGGCTACACGGCGGGCGGTGACCAGGCGCACGACCAGGAGGCCGGGCCGGTGTCGCCGCGCGAGCGCGAGGTCCTGACGTGTGTCGCGGAGGCCATGAGCAACCGGCAGATCGCGGCCAGGCTCGGCATCACCGAAGGCACCGTCAAGCGTCACCTGCGCAATATCTTCGACAAGCTGGACGCGGTGTCGCGCATCGACGCGGTGAACAAGGCGCTGGCCCAGAAGCTGATCGCGGCACCCCGGGGCCGCTCGATGCGCTGACGGGTCGTCGCCCGTGGCCCGTCGAGAGGGGGGCACGAGGAGGCCCGCCGCGGCGGGCCTCCTCGTGCCGCTGTGCGGGCTCAGCCGCGGCGGGCTTCCTCGTACGACGCGCCGATGGCCGCCACGGCCTCGGAGATGCCGGTGAGGGGCAGTGAGCCGTATCCCAGGAGCAGGCCCGGCTCACCGGGCGGCCCGCCGAAGCGGAACGCCGCGCCGCTGCGGACCAGGACCGAGCGGCGCAGTGCGCCGTGCACCACGGCCGCCTCGTCGGTGCCCGGGGGCAGTACGGCGTAGCTGTGCAGGCCGGCCGCGCAGCCGATGATGCGGGCCTCCGGCAGGGACTCGTGGACGGCCGCGGCCAGTGCCTCGCGGCGGGAGCGGTAGCGGGAGCGGACCCGGCGCAGGTGCCGGTCCAGCAGACCGCTGCGCATCAGCTCGGCGAAGGCCAGCTGGGTGAGGGTGTCGGAGCCCTGGTCCTGGCGGGAGCGGACCCGCTCCATCAGGGGGTACAGCTTCGGGGGTATCGCCAGCCAGCCCAGCCGCAGACCGGGGACCAGGACCTTGCTCGTGGTGCCCGCGTAGACCACCCGCTCCGGGTCGCCCTCCTGCAGTGCGGTGGGCCGGATCCCGCGGTCGAACCAGAACTCGCCGTCGTAGTCGTCCTCGATGATCCAGCCGTCCCGGGCCCGCGCCCAGGCCAGGAGCTGCTTGCGGCGCTCCGGCGACATCATGACCCCGGTCGGGAACTGGTGCGCGGGGGTGACCAGGACCGCGCGGGCGCCCGAGCGCTCCAGGGCCTCGACCACCAGGCCCTCCTCGTCGACGGGGACCGGCAGCGGGGTCAGCCCGGTGTCCAGGATGAACCGGCGCTGGCCGCTGTGTCCCGGCTCCTCGATGGCCAGTTCATGGATGCCGAGGCGCTGGAGGGAGTCGGAGAGCAGGGCCAGGCCCTGGGCGAACCCCGCGGTGACCATCACCTGCCCGGGCTCGGTGTGCACCGAGCGCACCCGGCCCAGATAGCCGGAGAGTTCGTTGCGCAGTTCGGCGATGCCGGCGACCGGGGGGTAGTCCATGCCTTCGCGGCCGACGTTCTGCAGCACCTTCGTATAGGAGTTGAGCCACTCCTGGCGCGGGAAGTTCGACAGGTTCGCTATGCCGACCCGCAGATCCCAGCGCGCACTCGTCGCCGGACGGGAGTCCAGCAGGGAGGTGTCGCCGACGCTGTCGGGCATCTTCCGGGCGACATGGGTGCCCGATCCGCGGACCGCGTCCAGATAGCCCTCGGCGATCAACTGCTCGTACGCCTCGACCACCACACTGCGCGAAAGACCCAGGTCCAGGGCGAGTTGACGGCTCGACGGCAGTCGTGAGCCGGGGTGCAGCACCCGGTCCTCGACCCTGGTCTTGATGGCGTTCTGGAGCTGCGCGGTGAGTGGCACCGCCGAGTCCCGGTCCACTTGCACCGACAGATGCCAGGCCATCTGGTCTGCTCCGTCTCCCCCGCAGTGGTCTGGGTGGTCTCCCTCGCCCACTGGCCTACTTGATCACGCCAACGGCCTTATTTTATAGCACTCAGAGGGAGAACCCCATGGCTGAAATGACTGGCGTACTCGCTCCCGTGATCCATGGGCGGGACGGCGCAAGCGTCTTCGACGAGAAGATCGAACGCCGCACCCTGCGCGTGGGAATCGTCGGCCTCGGATACACCGGTCTGCCGCTCGGTCTCGGATTCGCCACGGCCGGTCTTCCGGTGCTCGGCATGGACACCGACGCCGAGCGGGTCGACCGGGTGGCACGCGGCAGTTCGTATCTGCCCGATGTGAGCGACAGTGAACTTGCCGCAGTGGCCGCCCGGTTGAAGGCGACCACCGAGTCCGGGGAGCTGGCCGGCTCGGACGTCCTGATCGTCTGCGTGCCGACTCCGGTCACCGGCGACCAGCAGGCCAACCTGGACTACGTGCAGGCCGCGATGGACTCGGTGGCTCCGCTGCTGCGCCGAGGGATGCTGCTGATCCTGCAGTCCACGGTCCCGCCGGGCACCACGGCGGCCGCCGCGGCCGCCCTGGCCCGCACCACCGGCCTGGAGCCGGGCACCGACTTCCACGTGGCGATGGCCCCGGAGCGGGTCGACCCCGCCAACACGAGCGGCTGGAACCTGTCGAACACCCCGAAGGTGGTGGGCGGCCTCACCGAGGAGTGCACCCGCCGCGCGGCGGCCCTGTTCGGGCTGGTCTGCGAGACGGTGGTCCCGGTGTCCCGTACCGAGGTCGCCGAACTGTCCAAGGTCTTCGAGAACACCTTCCGGCTGGTCAACATCAGCCTCACGCTGGAACTCTCCGACCTGTGCCGGAAGCTCGACATACCGGTGCGCGAGGTGATCGACGCCGCGTCGACCAAGCCCTACGGCTTCCTCCCGCACTACCCCGGGCCCGGCGTGGGCGGCGAATGCATCCCGGTCGACCCGCTGTTCCTGCGGGAGGCCGCGGACCGGGCCGGCACCGAGATGAAGCTGGTGGCCGCCGCGTTCGAGCGGGTGGAGCAGCGGCCGTGGCAGGTCGTGGAGCGGCTCGCGGAGCTGGTCGAGGCGCGTGGCTCCTCGTTGCGCGGCGCCAAGGTGCTGGTGGTCGGCGTCAGTTACAAGTCGGGCGTCGCCGATCTGCGCAACGCGCCCGCCCTGGACGTCATCCGAGGCCTGCGGGCCGCGGGCGCCGTCGTCTCGTACCACGATCCGCTGGTCCCGGGCCTCGTCGTCGACGGGGAGCCGGTCACCGCGGCCGACTGGGCGGTGGTGGAGCTGGCGCAGCTGGACGCGGCGGTGATGGTCACCCCCGTACCCGGCCTGGAGCAGGACCTGTTGTGGGGTATCCCGCCGGTCGTCCTCGACACCCACAACAAGCTCGCGGCGGCCAGCAATGTGGCGGTGCTGTGATGGCGGCCACCCTGCTCGCCGGCCGTGCGCTCCCCACCGTCACCCGGGACGCGGTCGCCGGTCGTACGGTGTCGTCCGAGGCGGCCCGGGCGGCGGTGGCGGAGCTGCTGGACGAGGCCACGGACGAGGTGGACGCCGCTGCGTTCCTGACCGCGGTCGCGGTGGGCGGGGCGAGCCCGGTCCTGGTGGCGGCAGCGGTCCAGGCGGTGCTGGCGGTGGCCAGGCCGGTCGCCTGGACGGGCCCGGCGGTCGATGTGGTCGGCACCGGTGGTGACGGCAGCGGCTCGGTCAACATCTCCACGCTGGCCGGTCTGGTCGCCGCCTCCGCCGGGGCGACCGTGGCCAAGGCCGGCAACCGGGCGGCGACTTCGCAGTGCGGGAGCGCCGACCTGCTGGAGGCCCTCGGTATCGACCTCGACCCCGGGGAGCGCCTCACGGAGCTGCTGGCCGAGCACCGGTTCGCGTTCCTCTTCGCCCCCGCGCTCCATCCGGCGCTGCGGAGGCTGGCCCCGGTCCGCCGCCGGCTCGGCTTCCGCACCCTGTTCAACCTGTCCGGCCCGCTCGCCAACCCGGTCCCGCTGACCGGCCGGCTCGTGGGCACCGCGACCCGGCAGGACCAGGAGGTCCTGGCGCAGGCCGCCCAGCTGCTCGGCTACCGGCGGACCTGGGTCATCCAGGGCTTCGACGGGATGGACGAACTGACCACCGCGGGCCCCGCGCGGGTGCTCCAGGTGGACGGCGGCGAGCTCACCGAGTTCACCGTCGACCCGGCCGGGCTGCCGCTGCGGCCGGCCGGCCGCGCCGAGCTGGCGGGCGGTGACGCGGCACGCAACGCGGTCCTCGCCCGCCAGGTCCTCGACGGGACGGCCCCCGCCCCGCTGCTGGACACCGTGCTGCTGAACGCGGCGGCCGTGCTCCAACTGGCCGGTCACGCGGCGGACATGGAGTCCGGCATCGCCCTCGCACGGAACGCCGTGCGGCAGGGAGCTCCGGCCGCTCTGGCCGACCGGCTCGCCCTGACCCCGATCACCCCGGCCGCCGGAACCCATCCGCTCACCCCGGCCGCCGCAACCACCCCGATCACCCCGGAGAACAGCTGATGGCCACGCACCTCGACGACATCGTCGCCGCCAAACGTGCGGCCTGGAGCGGCCCGGCGGCAGCCGACGCCGCAGCCCGCGGCCGCAGGACGCCCGCCGTACCCGGGCGGTTCGCCGCCGCACTCGGCGGCCCCGACATCTCGGTCATCGCCGAGATCAAGCCCAAGTCACCTTCCAAGGGACAGCTGCTCGACCCCGCGCTGGCCGTACCCACCGCCCGGAGCTACATCGCGGGAGGCGCCTCGGCCATCTCCGTACTCGCGGACACGCCCTACTTCGGCGGCTCGCCCGAGCTGGTCCGCACGGTCGCGGAGCACCCGGACGTCACCGTCCCCGTCATGTTCAAGGACTTCCTGGTCGACGTCCGCCAGGTGACGCTCGCCCACGACAGCGGCGCCGACGGCATCCTGATCATCGCCCGCGCCGTCGACGACGCGCTGCTGACCGACTTGGTGCGCACCGCGCACGGCCTCGGCCTCGACGCGCTGGTGGAGACCTTCACCCAGGACGAGGTGGACCGGGCCCTGACCGCCGGCGCCCGCATCGTCGGCATCAACAACCGGGATCTGCAGACCTTCTCGGTCGACCTGGACAACTCGGCCAGGCTGCGCCGCGACATCCCGCGCGGCGTGCTGACCGTGAGCGAGAGCGGCCTGTCCGGCCGCCCCGACATCGAACGCATCGCCGCGCACGGCTTCGACGCCGCGCTCATCGGCGAGTCCCTGCTCAGCAACCCCGACCCCGCCGCCCAGCTGCGGTCCTACACCGGGGTCCAGATTCTGGAGGTGGCCTCGTGAACGGCCGATTCGGCGAGTACGGCGGACAGTTCGTCGCGGAGACCCTGGTGGGCCCGCTTCAGGAACTGGAGGAGGAGTACCAGAAGGCGCTCCTGGACCCGGAGTTCACCGCGGAGCTCGACAAGCTGCTCAAGATGTTCGTCGGCCGGCCCACGCCGATCACCGAACTGCACCGGCTCGGGGCGACGGAGAACGGCGTCAAGCTCTGGCTCAAGCGCGAGGACCTCACCCACACCGGCGCGCACAAGATCAACAACTCGATCGGGCAGGCGCTGCTCGCCCGCCGCCTCGGCAAGAAGCAGATCATCGCCGAGACCGGCGCCGGCCAGCACGGTGTGGCCGTGGCCGCGGCCTGTGCCTACCTCGGCCTCGAAGCCACCGTCTACATGGGCCGGGTCGACGCCGAGCGCCAGGCCCCCAACGTGCAGCGGATGGAGCTGCTCGGGGCCCGCGTCGAGCTGGTCGACCTGGGCACGGCGACGCTGAAGGACGCCATCAACGCGGCGATCCGCGAGTGGATCGCGCGCCCCGACACCACGCACTACCTGCTCGGTTCGGTCGTCGGCCCGCACCCCTTCCCGACGATCGTGCGCAACTTCCAGTCGGTCATCGGCCGGGAGGCCCGCGCCCAGTTCCTGGAGGAGAACGACCGGCTGCCCGACGCGGTCGTGGCCTGTGTCGGCGGCGGCTCCAACGCGGCCGGGATGTTCAGCGCCTTCCTCGACGACCCGGTCCGCCTCGTGGGCGTACAGGCCGCCGGCGAGGGCAAGGGCGGGCAGTGCGGGCACGCGGCCCCGCTGCTCTACGGCGACCCGGGCGTCCTCCAGGGCACCCGCACCTATCTGCTCCAGGACGACGACGGGCAGATCCAGCTCACCCACTCCATCGCCCCCGGACTGGACTACGCGGGCGTCGGCCCCGAGCACTCGCACTACAAGGACACCGGCAAGGTCGAGTACATCTCCGCCTCCGACAACGAGGCCCTGGACGCGTTCGTCGCGCTCAGCTCCCAGGAGGGCATCCTCCCGGCCCTGGAGTCCGCGCACGCGGTGGCCGGCGCCCTGAAGGTGGCCCGCCAGTGCGCCCCCGGCTCCACCGTCCTCGTCAACCTCTCCGGCCGCGGCGACAAGGACCTCACCTCCGCCATGGCCGCCCTCAAGCAGCGTGAGGAGAACGCCCGATGAAGCGCATCGAACAGACCTTCACCGACAACCGGACCAAGGACGAGACGACCCTCGTCGCCTACATCACCTCCGGCTACCCGCTGCTCGGCGAGACCGTCGGCCTGATCTCCGCCGCGGTGGAGGCCGGCGCCGATGTGATCGAGCTCGGTGTCCCCTTCTCCGACCCGCTGGGCGACGGCCCGGTCATCCAGGCCACCGGCCAGGCCGCCCTGGACACCGGCACCACCGCCGCCGCCACCCTCGACGTGGTCGCCGAGGCACGAGCCGCCGGGGTCGAGGCGCCGATCGTGCTGATGGGCTACTGCAACCCGTTCCTGCGCTACGGCCTCACCCAGCTGTACGACGACGCCAGGTCGGCCGGCGTCGACGGGTTCGTCGTCCCCGACCTGCCGGTCAGCGAGGGCGCCGAATGGCTGGCGCACGCCGAGGCGAACGAGCTGGGCCAGACGTTCTTCACCGCTCCCGGCAGCTCGGCGGAGCGCATCGCGGCCTCCGCCGCCGCCTCCCGCGGATTCCTGTACGTCCTCGCCGCCAACGGCGTCACCGGAGTCCGCAAGGACCTGGACCCGGGCCTCGACGCCTATCTGGAGCGGGTGCGCGCGGCGGGCGACACCCCGATGGCCGTCGGCTTCGGGATCTCCCGCCCGGAGCACGTGGCGTCGCTGCACGGCAAGACGGACGGCGTGATCGTGGGCAGCGCGCTGCTCCAGGCCATCGGCGCTGCCCGGGACGCGGCGGGCCGCCGCCAGGCCGTCACGGGGCTGATCTCCTCCCTCAAGGCGGCCACGCGATGAGTGACGCCACCGCCATCCCGTTCTTCAGCGGGGCCGCCTCTGCCCGCCGGGACCGGACCCGGCTGGAGGCCATGGTCCGCCAGGTCGCCGCCTCCGGCCGGTTCACCTCGGGCCCGGTCACCGCCGAACTGGAGGCCGCGATCGCCGCACGCACCGGCGCGCGGCACGCGGTGGCCGTCGCCAACGGGACCGACGCCCTCGTGATCCTCCTCCGGGCGGCGGGCATCGGCCCCGGCGACGAGGTCATCGTTCCCGCCTACACCTTCTTCGCCACCGCCTCGTGCGTCCTGCACGTGGGCGCCGAGCCGGTCCTCGTGGACGTGCTGCCCGGCAGCTACGCGATGGACCCGGCTCGCGCCGAGGCCGCGATCACCGAGCGCACCAAGGCGATCATGCCGGTGCACCTGTTCTCGCAGATGGCCGACATGGAGGCGCTGAAGGACCTGGCCGACCGGCACGGGCTCCTCCTGCTGGAGGACAGCGCCGAGGGCATCGACATGCGGGCGGGCGGGGTGCACGCCGGCCTGTGGGGCAGCGGCGGGGTGCTCTCCTTCTTCCCGACGAAGACCCTCGGCTCGCTCGGCGACGCCGGCATGCTCCTCACGGACGACGACGACATCGCCGCGTCCGCCCGGCGGCTGCGGCTGCACGGCCAGGGCACGGACGGCGCGTACGACACCGACGGTGCGTACGTCTACCAGGAGATCGGCTACAACAGCCGCTGCGACGAACTGCAGTCGGCGTTCCTGCTGCACCGCCTGGAGCGCCTCGGCGACGAGATCGGGCGGCGCGCCGAGCTCGCCGCCCGCTACGACCGGCTGCTCGCCCCGCTCGCCGGGACGGTGACCACGCCGTGGATGGCACCCGCCAAGACGCCGAGCAACCAGGTCTATTACGTGTACCTGATCGAGTGCGACCGCCGGGACGAGCTGGCCGCGTACCTGGAGGCCAACGGGGTCGGCACCGAGGCGTACTACCCGCGCCCGCTCACCCAGCAGCCGCTGCTCGCCCCGCTGCCCGGCTCCCGCCACCCCGTCCCGGTGTCCGACGCGTCCGCTCGACGCGCCCTGGCGCTGCCTCTCTACCCCGACCTCACCGATGAGCAGGCCGACCGCGTCGCCGCCCTCGTCCACGCCTTCTACGGAGCCGCATCGTGACCACCGTCATCCCGTACTTCGACTGGCCCGCCCGCTCGGCCGACTGGGCCGACGACATCGTGGAGGTCTTCCAAGAGGTCGCCGAGAGCGACGAGTTCATCCTGAAGTCCCGGGTCGAGCGGCTGGAGGCGGAGATCGCGGACCGCACCGGAGCGGCGCACGCCGTCGCCGTCGCGAGCGGCACCGGAGCGCTCACCGTGATCCTGGCCGCGCTCGGCCTCGGGGGCGGGGACGAGGTCGTCACCCCCGCGTTCTCGTTCGTCTCCACCGCCTCCACCGTCGCCCTGCGCGGAGCCCGCCCCGTCTTCGCCGACGTCGAGTACGAGACCGGCCTGCTCGACCCGGCCGCCGCCGAGGCCGCCGTCACCGAGCACACCCGGGCGCTGCTGCCGGCCTATCTGTTCAGCGGCTCCCCGAAGATGGGCGCCTTCGCGGAGATCGCCGCCCGGCACTCGCTGCACCTGGTCGAGGACAGCGCGATCGCCCTGGGCGCCGAGGTGGACGGCAAGCCCGCCGGCCGGCACGGGCACGCCGGGGTCTACTCCTTCTTCCCGGCAAAGCCCGCCGGCGGCATCGGCGACGCCGGGATGATCGTCACGGACGACGACGAGCTCGCCCGTACAGCCCGGATGCTGCGCAACCACGGCCAGCCCGCCGGCAAGCGCTTCTACCACGAGCTGCTCGGCTTCAACTGCCGGATGGACGAGCTGACCGCCGGCTTCCTGCTGCGCAAACTCCCGCACCTGGACCGGCTCCTGGAGCGGCGCCGCGAGATCGCCGCCGTCTACGAGGAGGGCCTGCGCCCGCTCGCCCCGGCGCTGCTTCCCCCGCCGGCCGGGTTCGAGGGCCGCTCCGTCTACACCTACGTGGTGCGCGCCCAGCAGCGCGAGGAACTGCGCGCCCATCTGGCAGGCCAGGGCATCGAGACAGCCGTGTACTACCCGCGCCCCCTGCATCTGCAGCCCGCGTTCGCGCACCTCGGGTACGGCCCCGGTGACTTCCCCGTGGCCGAGCAGCTCTCCCGTGAGGCGCTCGCACTGCCCCTGCACCCGGACATGGCGCCGGGGGCGGCCGAGCAGGTCGTGGCCGCCGTCAGCCGTTTCTACGCGGCGGGGAGGTGAGCGTGGTGTCTGTGCCGAACCTCCTGGGCGTCACCGCGGACCGGCTGTGCGGCATCGGGGACGAGGCCGCCCCCGATCTGGCGGGCCAGCTGGCCATCCACCACGAACTGGGCATGGGCGCCATCGAGTTGCGTACCGTGGACGGCCTCGGACTGCACGAGCTGCCCCCCGGCGACGCCGCCGACCTGGCCCGGCGCACCATCGTCGCGGGCCTGCGGGTGCCGGTCGTGGACACTCCGGTGGGCTCCTGGTCCACCACCGTCGGCACGGGCATGGACGGCGAGCTCGCCGCGCTGGAGCGCTCCGCGAAGGTGGCGGCGCTGCTGGGCTGCGACCGGCTGCGCGTCATGTCGTACCCCAACGACGGCCGTCCGGAGCGCGAATGGCGCACGGAGTCGCTGCGCCGGATGCGGACGCTGACCCGGGAGGCCGAGCGGCTCGGCGTGACCCTGCTGCACGAGAACTGCCAGGGCTGGGGCGGGCAGAGCGCCGCGCACACCGTGCACATGCTGGAGGAGGTCGCGAGCCCCCGCCTGCGGCTGCTGTTCGACACGGGCAACGGACTCGCCTACGGCTACGACTCCCTCGACTTCCTGCGCCGGGTGCTGCCGTGGGTGGAGCACGTGCACATCAAGGACGGGATCCGCTCCGGCGGACAGGCCGAGTTCACGATGCCCGGCGAGGGCTCGGCCCACGTCGCCGCGTGCGTGCGGCTGCTGGAGGAGCACGGCTACCGCGGCTACTACAGCCTGGAGCCCCATCTGGCCCACATCCCGCATCTCGGGCTTTCGGGCGATCCGGCCGCACTCGCCGACGGCTACCGCGCGTACACCCGGCGCTGCGCCTCGCTGCTCGGCATCGACATCACGGACAGCCGCACGTACTGGGAGGAGAGCCACCATGGCTGAGACGGCCCGCACGACCCGCACCGAGGGCGGCCTCGCGGCCGCGGACCTCCAGTGGCTGACCGAGCTGATGGCCGTCGACTCGGTCTCACCCCTGGAGGGCGGCCCCCTGGACGGGGCGGCCCGCGCTCAGCGGGTGTTCCTGGCCGGCGCCGCCGAGCGCGGCTTCCGCACCGCACTGCACGGGCCGCCCGCGGCCGAACTGCTGGAGCGCCCCGAAGTGCCCGCCACGGTACGGGAGGTGGCCGGCCGGGACCTGTCCGCGTTCCTGGAGGGTCAGCCCTCCGTGGTCGTCGCCCACGGATCCCCGCAGCCGCAGGAGCGCCGGCTGGTCGTGAACTTCCACATGGACACGGTCGGCCCGCACGTCCCGCCGCGCCTGGAGGGCCGGGTCCTGCACGGCCGGGGCGCCGTGGACGACAAGGGGCCGGGTGTCGCCGCCGCGGCCGGGATCGCCGCCGCCTTCGCCGAGGACCCCGGACTCGACGGCCGGATCGAGGTGCAGATCGCGTCCGTGCCCGGCGAGGAGGGCGGTGCGATGGGCACCTACGGGACGCGTGCGCTGATCGACGCCGGGTACACCGGGCGCCTGATGGTGTTCGCCGAGCCGACCGGGAACACCTTCATGGACGGCTGCACCGCGGCGATGACCCCGCGGATCACGGTCACGGGCCAGGACTCCACCGACGACCACCCCGCGGACGGGCACAACGCCACCGTGCTGCTGGGCTTCCTCGCGGACTTCCTCGCCCGCCGGCTCGGACCGCTCGCCCACGGCATGGGAGCCAAGCTGTGCGTCTCCGGCCTGCACACCGGCAACGCACACAACCGCGTCTACGGTTCGGGCCAGTTGCTCCTGAACATCGCCTACCCGGCGACCGAGCAGGCCGAGCTGCTCGCCGCCTCCCTCGAAGTGCTGATCGAGGAGGCCCGTACCGAGTTCGCCCATCTGCACGCCCATGACCCGTTCAGCCGCCGCACGGTGAAGGACTGGCGCCGGATCGTCCGCCTCGACTGGCTGAAGCAGGGCCTGCCCACCCTGAACAACCGCGACCCGGAGGCCGAACTCCTGCTGAACGAGGCCGGGTTCCTCCGGCACGACGGTCTCGCCGACGGCTCCGCCTTCACCTGTGACGCCATCTGGGCGCCGGGCCCCGGCCGCTATGTCGTCGCCTGCGGTCCCGGCCGCCTCGACGCCAACGGTGCGCACACCGCCGACGAGTTCGTGCACCTGGACGACCTGGACACGTACGCCCTGCGCATCAAGGACCTGGTGCACGCGTTCGCCGCGCACACCGCCTGAACCTCCGCCTTCGTCCCCGTATCCCTCATCTCCTGCGAATCAGAGGACCTGCCATGACCGTCCGTGTTCCCCTCGCCGAGCTCACCGCCTTCGTCCGCAACGTCCTCACGGAGTGCGGCCTGGACGCCGACTCGGCACGTACCGCCGCCGACGTCATCACGTACGCCGACGCGAACGGCTTCACCACCCACGGCACCAACGGACTGGTGAACATCTACGCCCCCCGCCTGCTCGACGGCCGGATCGACTCGGGCGCCGCACCACGCATCGTGCAGGAGACCGCCGGGGCAGCCCTGCTCGACGGGGACCGCGGGCTCGGCCTGGTCACCATGGACCTGGCCATGGACATCGCCATGGCCAAGGCGCGGCAGACCGGCATCGGCATGGTCGCCGTCCGCAACAGCACCCACTTCGGCAGCGCCGGCTACTACACGCAGAAGGCGGCCGCCGCCGGGCTGATCGGCCTGGCGATGACGAACTGCGGCGCCCAGGGCGTCGCCCCGCCGCTCGGCGGCACCGTCCGGATGCTGGGCACCAACCCGCTGAGCGCGGCCGTCCCGGTCACCGAGGGCGCGCCGTTCGTCCTCGACATGAGCACCACCGTGGTCGCCACCGGAAAGATCAAGGCCGCACACCGGGAGGGCCAGGAGGTCCCGCAGGAGTGGCTGGTGCGCCACGACGGCACCCCGACCTCCGACCCGGCCGACTTCATGGCCGAGGAGGCGGACGTCGCCTGGCTCGGCGGCCCCGCCGCGACCGGTGGCGCCAAGGGCTTCGGGCTCGCACTCCTGGTGGACCTGCTGTGCGGCCCGCTCTCCGGCGCCGCGTACGGTCCCCGGCCCGGTGTGCTGAAGGGCGAGCCGGCGGGCGACGACAACGTCGGCCACACCGCGATCGTGATCGACCCGTCGGCGTTCGGCTCCGCGCACGCCATCGCCGCCGAGAACCGGATCCTGCTCGACACGGTCGCGAACTCCCCGGCCGCCGCGTACGCGACGCGGGGCGTCACCTACCCGGGAGCCCCCGAGGCCCTGCGGTACGCGCAGTCGCAGCGCGAGGGCGTCGAGCTGCCGGGACCGGTGGCCGAGGGCCTGGCCGCGCTCGCCGAGCAGCTGACTGTCCAGGCACCCGCCGCGCTGACCGGGCGCAGCCTCCAGCCGGTCGCCTGAAGCGCCGAGGGGCCTCGCGGCCCCGCCACCCGAAACCACCACGGACACGGAGAGGACCGAACCATCATGCGTATCGGAGTCATCGGAGTGGGCGTCATCGCACCCTTCTTCCTTCAGGCCATCGAGGACGACCCGGAGCTGAGGCTGACCGCCGTCTGCGACCTCGACCAGTCGAAGCTGACCGGATTCCCGCCGGGGACCGTCATGTTCACGGACCACCGCGACCTCCTCGCCTCCGGTCTGGTGGACGGTGTCGTCGTCACCCTGCCCAACCACGCGCACGCCCCGGTCGTGGCCGACGCCCTGCGGGCCGGTGTGCACGTCTGCTGCGAGAAGCCGCTGACCGTCCACGCCGCCGACGCGCACCGGCTGGTCCAGCTGGCCGACGAGCACGGCACGACCTTGTTCACCGCCTTCCACCGCCGCTACAACACCCATGTCCAGGACCTGGCGGACCGGCTCCCGGAGCCCGAGCTCATCTCGCACGTCACCAGCCGCTACCAGGAGAAGATCGAGGAGCACACCGGCGCCGACCGCTGGTACCAGGACCTCGACCGCTGCGGCGGCGGCTGCATCATCGACAACGGCCCCAACGCCCTGGACGCCCTGGAGACCGTGCTCGGCCCCCTCACGCTGACCGACGCCACGATCGGGGACGTCAGGTCCGGCGTCGAGTTCTGCGCCGAACTCAGCCTGGCCACGGCCGGCGGCATACCCGTCCACGTGGACCTGGACTGGGCCCTGGAGACCGGTGAGCGCAAGGACATCACCGTGCACCTCAAGGACGGCCGGGAGCTGCACGCCGACATGCTGGACGGCTTCGAGGCGTTCAAGTCCTCCCTCGACCACGAGTACGCGGGCATCATGGCGGACTTCCACCGGGTCGTGCGGGACGGACGCAGCGGACCGGACCGGGGCCCGCACATCGTCGACCTCGTCGAGGAGGCGTACGGCATCGGGCGGACCAAGGAGCAGCGGCTGCGGATGGCCGCCAAGGAGCCGGTTTCGGCCCACTTGGTGAAGCTGCTGTTCCACCGGCGTACGGACCGCGGGATGCGGCTGTCGCCCTGGCAGTCACGCTGCGTGCGGGCCGGCGACGTCCACGAGCTGGTCACCACCACCGACCGGCCCTCCGCCACCGGGGACCGCGTCGACCACGTCGGATTCCTGGGCTTCGCCGAGTTCCCGTCCGGCACGGTCATCGACCGGGGCGACGTGGTGTCGGGCCCGCACGGGCCGATCGGACGGGTGGCCGGATTCGACGAGTGCCACGCGCCGAACCACTACAACATCCTCATCGACACCGAACGCGTCCTCACGGCCGAGGACCTCGACCTGCATACGCTGGACACCTTCACCTTCTCCGGAGGAACCCGATGACCACCCCCACCTTCCGCAAGGTCGCCGTGACACCCGAGGCCCGCGCTCTCGTGCCCGGCGTCCAGGTGCTGACCCTGGAGGCGCAGATCTCCGCCGCCGGCCCCGCACCGGCCGACGACGTCTGGGCCGAGGCGCACGCGCAGTGGACCGGGGCGAGCCGCGCCGAGGTGCGTGCGGCCCCGAACGTCACCGCCTACCGGGAGTTGAGCCGGCTGATCGGCAGCCATCCCGACAAGCGGCCGCCCTCCGTGCAGGCGCTGATCGACCGGGGGCTGCGGGCCAAGCCGCTCGGCGCCTGGCCGAAGATCAACCCGGCCGTCGACGCGGTCAACGCGGTGGCGGTACGCGACCTCGTCGCGCTCGGCCTGTTCGACCGGGACATGCTGGAGGGCGAGGTGGCGCTGCGACTGACCGACGGCACCGAGGAGTTCACGGCACTCGGCGCGGACGGGCCGGTGACGCTGGAGGCGGGCGGTCTGGTGCTCGCCGACGAGAAGCGCGTGCTGTCGCAGTTCGCCCACCGGGACGGCGTCCACCAGGCGGTGACGGCGCAGACCCGCCGGGTGCTGCTGCTGGCCTGTTCGGTGCCCGGCGTGGACGAGGACACCTGCCGGGACGCCCTGCTGGCCGCCGCGGCGCTCCTGGGCGCAGCGGCGCGGTAGCGGCCCCGGGGGTCTCCCGGGCAGGGCGGTCAAGTGGTCCGCCGCCGGCCCGGAGCAGTGGACTGCCTGGCGGGTACGCGCTGTTGGTTGGCTGGGATCGAGCCGCTGACCGACCCTCGTACCGAAAAGAGACCGCCCACGATGACCATGACCGCCGTCGAGCCCGCCGCAGCACCACCCGGGACGGACGCCGCACCCCTGCGGGTGACCGTGGCGCGCACCCCGCTGCCGCCGCATGCCCCGCTCGCCCTGGGCGCCGAGCTGCGCCGGCTGCTCGGCGAGGACCAGGTGTTCCTCTTCGAGAGCCTGGCCGGCCCCGACGAGGACTGCCGTTTCGCCGCGGTCGGCGCCGAGCCGCTGGCCCGGATCACCGTGCGGGACGGACGGATCGGCCTGGACGGCGTGCCGGAGCTCGTGGAGCGGCTGCGTCCGCTCACCGACCGCGCCCGCGGTGACGTCCGGCACCTGCTGGAGGCGGTGAACGGGGCCTTCGCCGTGGAGACCGACGTCCCCCTCGACACCTACGCCTTCGGGTTCCTGGCCGTGCTCGGCTACGAGGCCGCCTGGCACCTGGAGCAGCTGCCGCCGCGCGCCCCCGGCCACGACCCGGAGATCACCCTCACCCTCTTCCGCTACGTCGTCACCTACAACCTGGCGACCGGCGAGAGCCACCAGCTTCTGTCGGAGGCACCCGAGTTCGGTGGCCCCGGCATCCTGGGACCTGATCTCTCCGCGTTCGTGTCCACCCTGCCGCCCGAGCCGGAGGCGGCCCCCGTGCCGCCCGCCCCGCCGGCGTACAGCGTGCGCCGCACGGTGGGCCGGGAGGAGTTCACCGACCGGGTGCGCCGCTGCCTGGAGCACATCAGGGCGGGCGACGTCTACCAGATCCAGATCGGCCACCGCATCGAGGTGAGGACCCCGCTGCCGGCCATCGACGCCTACCGCCGGCTGCGCCGGAGCAACCCGTCGCCGTACATGTACCTGGTGCCGTGGGCGGGCCGCACCCTGGTCGGGGCCAGCCCCGAGCTGCTGCTGCGGATCGAGGGCCGGACCCTGGCGATGCGGCCCATCGCCGGCACGACCGCCCGGTCCGCCGACCCCGCCGAGGACGCCCGCCGGGTCGCCGCGCTGCGTGCCGACGAGAAGGAACGCGCCGAGCACATCATGCTTGTCGACCTGTGCCGCAACGACGTGGCCCGGGTGTCCGTGCCGGGCAGCCTCGCCGTCGAGCGGATGCTGGCGGTCGAGCACTTCGCCCAGGTCCACCACCTCGTCTCCACGGTCCGCGGCGAACTGGCCGACGGTGCCGACGTGTGGTCCGCCCTGCGCGCCACCTTCCCCGCGGGCACCATGACCGGGGCGCCCAAGGTCCGCGCCATGGAACTGATCCAGGAGATCGAGGGCCGGCCGCGCGGCGCCTACGCGGGCGCGCTGGGCCTGATCGACGTACGCGGCCACGCGGCGACCCTCGCCCTGTGCATCCGTACCGCCGTCCACGACCCCGACACCGGGACGTACGCGCTGCAGGCGTCCGCCGGCGTCGTCGCCGACTCCTCGGCCGACGGCGAATGGCGCGAGACCCTGATCAAGATGAGCGCGGTGTACGCCGCCCTGACGGGCGAGGTGCTGACGGCATGAGGATCCTGCTCGTCGACGCACGCGACAGCTTCGTCCACATCATCGACCACTATCTGCGCGAGCAGGGCGCCCGCACGGACGTCGTCACCGCGCTCACGCACTCCCCGGCCGAGCTGGACGCCCGCCGCCCCGACGCGGTGGTCCTCGGCCCCGGCCCCGGGCACCCGGCCGACTCCGGCCACCCGGAACTCGTACGCCACTTCGCCGGACGGGTACCGCTCCTCGGGATCTGCCTGGGCCACCAGGCCATCGGGCTCGCCTACGGAGGCCGGATCGAGCGGGCGGCGCGCACCGTGCACGGCAAGACCAGCCGCCTCGACCACGACGGCTCCGGGATCCTCGCCGGACTCGCCGACGGCACCGAGGTCACCCGCTACCACTCACTGGCCGTCGCCGACCCGCTGCCCGCCGAACTCCTGGTGACCGCGCGTGCCCGCGAGGACGGCTGCGTGATGGGGCTGCGCCATCGCCGGCTGGCGGTCGAGGGCGTGCAGTTCCACCCCGAAAGCATCACCACACAGACCGGATCCGCGTTCATCGCCAACTTCCTCGAAGGGATACAGCCATGGTCGACCACGGTCCCTGGGCGTCGATAGCCGCCCTGAACGGCTCGGAACGGCCCGACGGACTCACCGGAAGGGTGCTGCGCATGCTGGCGGCCCAGGCCGCCGAGCACGGGGTGCACCTCGATGTGATCCCGCTCGCCGAGTACGACATCACCCCCTGCGGGCCCTGTGGCGACTGCAACGTGCGCCCGCTGCCGTGCGCCCTTGACGACGACGTGCCGGCCCTGGTGGACCGCCTCGTCCGGGCCGACGGGGTGCTGTACGCGGCGCCGGTGCACGGCTTCGGGCTGGCGGGCGTCATGCAGAACTTCATCGAGCGGGCCGGGGTCGGCCACCTGCGCTTCGACCGCCCGCTCGCCAACAAGGTGGCCGGCGTCGTGGTCACCGGCCGCCGCTACAGCCACGACCGGGTCTACGGGCAGCTCATCGACAACGTCCTGCTCAACCGCATGATCGTGCCGGGCAGTGGCTTCCCCGCCTTCGTGCACGACCAGTTCGCCCCGGGCGAGGACCAGGAGGGCCTGGCCGCCGCACGCGGACTGATGGACCGGATGATCGACCTGATGCGGATCCTGCTCCTGCCGCACGGCGGCCGCGGCGACACCGCACGGCTGCTGTCGCTGCCCCGCAACGAAAGGGCCGGGCTGCTCAGCCCCGCGGGGTGAACAGCCCGGCCGTCACATCGACTTCACACGGCGGGCGGTGCGACAGGGCCCGCCACGTGGCACCCGCCGACCAGCACCGAACGCAGCGCGCTCCGGTCCTGGAGCACCGTCAGGTCCGCCGCCGGGTCGCGGTCCCACACCACCAGGTCGGCGAGGCGGCCCGCGGCCACCACCCCGGCGTCCGCACCGCGCCCGGCCAGCTCGGCCCCGTTGGCGCAGGCCCACTTGATGACCGTCTCGGGCGCGATCCCGGCCCGCTCCACGTACATCACCAGCTCGTCCGCGTACGTACCGTGCGGGGTCCAGGCGAAGCCGAAGTCGTCGCCCGGCACGATCTTCATGCCGCGGCCCTCGGCCGTCGGGAGGAAGCGCAGGGTGTTCTCGATCTCGTCCCGGAAGTCCAGCGACTCCAGATAGTCGGGAGCCTTGCCGAACCGCTCCCCGAGCGCCAGCAGCCGGTCCGGCTGGAACAGGCTCGGCACCACGAACACGCCGCGTTCGGCGATCTCGTCGAGCGCCCGGTCGTCCGCGTACGTGGCGTGGTCGATGACGTCGACCCCGGCGGCGAGCGCGTTACGGATGCCGGCCAGGCCCCGGGAATGCGCCCGCACCCGGGCACCGCGCCGGTGCGCGGTCTCCACGACGAGTGACAACTCCTCACGGGTGAAGAGGAGTTCGTCGGAGCGGGCGTTCGGGAACGTGTCGTCCCCGGACGAGAACACCTTGATGATCTCGGCGCCCTCGTCGATCTCCTCCTCGGTGTACTTCACCAGATCGCCCAGGACGTCCACGACCGGCATCAGCTCGCGCGGCATCCTCTCCTTGAGCTCGGGCGAGCGCCGTCCCGGCGGACCCGAAACCATCAGGTCGCGGCTGCACGGGGTGATGCGCGGACCGGCGATGACGCCGGCCCCGATGGCGTTCTTCAGCGCCAT
The DNA here is from genome assembly GCF_019399235.1 of Streptomyces poriferorum. Taxonomy (GTDB): domain Bacteria; phylum Actinomycetota; class Actinomycetes; order Streptomycetales; family Streptomycetaceae; genus Streptomyces; species Streptomyces poriferorum. The sequence goes on from NZ_JAELVH010000012.1 coordinate 23,306, forward strand.
GTCGATCCCGGCGACCGATCCGGCCCCGACGAACGCCGTGTAGCCGCAGCTCAGCAGGTCCGTCGCGTGCCGGGCCGCATGCAGCGCGACCTCGGGCACCCGGTACTTGAACAGCGTCTCGCGGCCGGTGGTGACATTGACGTACGCGATGTGGGTGTGGCCCAGCGTCATGCCGGGCATCACGGCGGCCCCGGCCAGGTCCCAGCGGACGAAGTCGCCCTCGGCGGGGGCCTCGGCGGCCGGCAGCACGGCCTCGATGCGGTCGCCCGACACCAGCACGGAGCGGGCGGGCGACGAGGCGCGGCCCAGCCCCTCCTGGACGGTGACGTCGTGCAGCAGCAGTCGGTGGTCAGCGGTCACGGCCGGCTCCCCGTGGACGGTCGGGCACCCTCGGGACGGGCGAGTACCGCGGGCCCGAACACCATCCACACCATGGGGACGCCCGGCCGCGAGACCTGGAACTCCAGCCGGTGCGCGACGCGCCCCGGTTCGTTGGTGACGGCGGCGTCCGCGCGTCCCTCGGCGACGAGCTGGGCGGCGTGGATGGTGGACTCGGCGGGCACCCAGGCGATGTCGTAACCGCCCCGGCCGCCCTCGGCCCCGTCGAGCAGCTCCACCAGACGGCGGGTCTCGTGCAGGGTCGCGAGCCGCAGGATGCCCTCGCGCAGCCCCGCAGGACCGGAGGCGATGCCGTACTCGGGGGTCGGTGAGGAGAAGGTGGCGTCCAGCCGCAGCCGGGGCGACCAGAAGAAGCGGGTCGCGCATTCGGCGGCCCCCGGCACCAGGGCGTAGGCGGGACCGCCGCGGCTGCCGACGGCGGCCAGCAGCTCCTCGAAGGAGTCGTACGGCACGGGCTCCACCACGGGGCCGCCGAGGTGGGCCAGCCGGTATCCGAGACGGGAGAGGGCGACCATCGAGGTGGTGCCGGCCGGGCCGAGCGTGCCGACCCGCAGGGTGCCGGGCCGCAGCAGCGGCGAGTGGGGTATCCGGGCGGGTTCCCACAGGATGGGGAACGGCGTCGTGTCGGAGTCGGCGTCGGAGCCGGCGCCGAGGGCGCCCTGGGCGCGGAGCAGGGGCTCGGTCATGCGCGGTGCCCCCGGGCCCCGGCCAGCCGGCGGGCGGCGGCCGTCTCGTGGTCGACCGGCGTGCGCCGGTCGTGGATGCGCGCGGCCTTCCAGCTGACGAAGGCGCCGGTCGTGGTGACCGGGTCCAGTTCGCTCGGCAGCTCCACCCGGCAGCGCACCCCCAGCGCGTCGGCGACCCGTGCGGCGTGCGCGGCCTCCAGCCCCGGCACGGGCCCGTCGGGCAGGTCGAGCCGGACGGTGATCAGGTCCTCGCCGTCCTCGGCCCGGTCGATGACGACCTGGTAGCCGTAGCTGTGGTCGATCCGGCGCAGGACGGCCTGCTCGATCTGCCAGGCCTGGAAGCTGTGACCGCCGAGCACGATCCGGTCGCGGGTGCGTCCGACGACCCGCATGACCGGGCCCCGGATGCCGCAGCCGCACACGTTGTCGGAGAGCTCGACGAGGTCGCCGGTCCGGTAGCGGATGAGCGGCTTGATGCCGTCGATCAGCATCGTGACGACCAGTTCGCCGGTGCCCCGGTCGCCGAGTGCGGCACCGGTGTCCGGATCGACGAGCTCGGCGATGTAGTTGGGCCGGGCCAGGTGGAGCCGGCCGTGTGCGCAGGCCGAGGCGATGACCAGGGTCTCCTGGGAGCCGTAGAGCGCGTTGTACGTCCGGGCGCCCCAGGCCTGGTCGATCTGGCGGGCCAGGTCGGGGGTGCACATCTCACCGGTGACCAGGAAGACCTTCACCGCGAAGTCGCGGCGCGGGTCGAGTCCCTGGTCACGGGCGGCCCGCGCCAGCGAGAGCGCCACGTTAGGCGTGCAGAACACGACGTCCAGGGCCAGGTCCCGCATCAGCTGAAGGGCCTTGGGGAAACCGATGACGGGGGAGTACGGCCAGATCTTGGCGACGGCCGAACCCACGTTACGGGCCACGTCACCCAGGGTGTCGCCGAGCGAGTGCACCTCGGTGGGGCCCATCACGCCGACGCGCGGGGCCCGGTCGCCGAAGACGTCCGTGAAGATGTTCCGCCAGCTCTCCGTCACATGGGCGTTGGAGGCGACCACCTCGCGCGGGTCACGGGGACAGGGCGTGGCCGGTCCGGTGGTGCCGGTGGTCTCGTAGAAGAAGCAGGCCTCGTCGAGATCACGGCTCAGGACGTCGGACATGGCCGTGCGCAGGTGGTCCTTCGTGGTGAAGGGCAGCGAGCGCACGTCGTCGAGGGTGAGCCGGGCGGCCGGTACGCCGGCCAGGTGCCGGGCGTAGAAGGGCGAGCCGTCCTGCGCGAGCGCGACGACCTCGCGCAGCTGCCGCTGCGCCCACGTACGCCACTCCTCCTCACCGAGTTCACCCGCGGTGTACCGGTCGTGCAGCGTCAGATAGCGCTCGATGAAGTCGCGGTGCTTCCCGGATGTGGGCAGCCACATGGATCCCCCAGGTGATTCGGCGGGTGCGGTGGACGTCAGTGCCGTGCACCGGGCCTGTGGCCGGGTGCGCCCGTACGCGTCCGGGAAGCGGCTATCCGATACTGCGGTCCGCACCGATGCGCCCTCAATTAGCCTTAGGAGACAGTCCCTTCGCTCTTGGTGGCAGTGCGCCGGGGACCGTGCCGGTCATGCGGCCGCCTTTTTGGCCGCGGCCACGAACTGCCTGATCAGCTCCGGGTCCTTGACGCCGCGGGTGCGCTCGACGCCGCTGGAGACGTCCACTCCCCAGGGCCGCAGGCCGGCGACGGCCCCGGCGACGTTGTCCGGGGCGAGACCTCCGGCGAGGAGCCACGGTCCGGTGGGGGAGACGCCGAGGGCGGCCGGGTCCCAGCGTTCGCCGGAGCCGGGCCGGGGCGAGTCGATGATCAGCAGGTCCTCGCCGTACGCACCGGTCTCCAGCGGCGCGCCGCCCTCCGGGGAGGTGGCCCGGATCAGCCGGAACCCGTCGGCGCGCAGCGCGGCGAACGCCTCGGGGGGCTCCGCCCCGTGCAGCTGCACGGTGTCGACGCCCGCCTCGGCGGCGGCCCGGCGCACCTCGTCGAGCGGCTCCCCGCGGAACACGGCGACCGTGGCGGTCCCCTCCGGCACCAGTGCGGCCAGCGCGCGGACGTCGGCGGGGGCGACCTGGCGGGGGCTCGGCGTGAGGACGAAGCCGATCGCGTCGGCCCCGGCCTCGACCGCGGCCGCCACATCCTGCGGGCGGCTCAGGCCGCACACCTTGACGTACATGTCTTCTCCTGGATCCGGAACGGGAACATCGGTGCTGACGGGAACATCGTTGCTGTCGGGGCCATCCATGCTGTCAGGGCCGGCCCTCATGACCGGACAGCGGTACGGGAGCACAGGAAGGCCACTGCCGCCGCGGTCAGCCCGCCCGCCGTCAGGGCCAGCGCGGTCCGCGGACCGGCCGCGGACGCGAGCAGCCCGCCGAGCAGCCCGCCCACCGGGATCACCGCCCAGGTGAGGAACCGGAAGGTGGCGCTGACCCGCCCGATGAGCTCGGGGGGCACGGTGGCCTGGCGCAGCGTGATCGAGTGGATGTTGAAGATCGCGATGCCGAAGCCGTTGAGGACGTAGCCGGTGGCGAGGAGCGCGTATCCGGGCCCGGTGCCGGCCCCGGCCGCCAGCGGCAGCAGCAGGGTCGCCGAGGAGGCGATCGCCATGCCGGACACCATGGCGCGGCCCACCCCGAGCCGCTTCCCGAGCCGGCCCGCGGACAGTGCGCCGCCGAACGCGCCGATACTGCCGGCCGCGATGACCAGGCCGAGGCCGGCCGGGCCGAGGTGCAGGACGCGGATGGCGTAGAGCGGGAAGACGACCAGGACGACGTCCCAGAGCAGGTTGTACAGGGAGGCGTGCAGCATGATCACGCGCAGCAGCCGGCTGTTCAGCGTCATGCGCAGCCCCGCGGCGATGTCCTTGCGCACCGAGGACCGGGCACCGTCCGCGCGGACCGGCCGCGTCTCCGGGGTGCGGATCCGCAGCAGCATGGCCGCGCCGAAGAGGTAGCCCAGGCAGTCGACCAGGATGGCGACGGGTGCGGTGAGCACCTGGATCAGTGTCCCGCCGAGGCCCTGCCCGGCGGTCTCCGCGACCGAACGGCTGGCCTGGAGCTTGCTGTTGCCCTCGACCAGCTGCTCCTTGGCCACCAGGGACGGCACATAGGCCTGGTACGCCACGTCGAACAGGGCGGTGAGCACCCCGGTCGCGAACGCCACGGCACACAGCGCCCAGATGCCGAGCCCGCCCAGCCAGGCGAGCAGCGGCACCGCGGTGAGGATCGCGGCACGCCCGAGGTTGGCGGTGATCAGGAGCGGACGGCGGCGCACCCGGTCGGCCAGCACCCCGGCGAACAGGGTCACGCACAGCACCGGCAGGTACTGGGCGCTGTTCAGCAGCCCCAGCTGGGCCGGGCTCGCGTCGAGCAGCACGATCGCGGTGACCGGCAGGGCCAGTTCGGTGACCCGGGAGCCGAGCAGGGAGACCGTCTGTCCGGCCCACAGCCTGCGGAAGTCCCGGTGGTGCCAGAGTCCGCGGGGCGGTGGTTCCGGGGCCGGGGGCCCGGCCCGGTCGAGGATCTCAGCCGACGACATGGACGGCCTCCCGGGTCGCCGGCCCTCCGGCGCCGGCGGGCTGCTCGCCCTGCGGGTGCCAGTCGAGCCGGTAGGCGGCGAGGGTCTGCCGGATGGCCTCCTCGACCTGTTCCGAGCGCTCGGCCCGGTAGCGGAACGTGCCGGCGGTGTGGACGGCGCCGCCGTTGCCGCTGAGCACCGTGCCGGGAGGCGGCAGGGTCTCCGAGCAGAGCGCGGGCACCTGGCCCACCAGCGAGGTCACCGCGTCCACGACGGCCGGGCGCACGGGCGGCTCGGGCATCATCAGGTACCCGGCGACCGGACCGTCCAGGTCCATCGGCGCGATCGTCACGTCGTCGCCGAGCTGCACCCGTGCGGAGGCGGCGACCAGGTCGACCCCGTAGACCTCCTCCCAGATGACCCGGACCTGACCGCCGCCGGCCCGTGCCCCGATCTCCAGGAACACCAGGTCGTCGCCGTCGCCCGAGGGCCGCGGGGCGCGGAAGACCTCCAGGTGGAAGACGTCGTCGGTGAGGTCCAGGGCGGTGCACACGCGCTCGGCGAAGTCGGTCACCCGCTTCTCGAAGTCCCGGTCGTCGTTGGCGACCGAGCTGAAGGCGGTTCCGGTGGCGAAGTCGAGGCAGCTGCCGCCGCAGCGCCAGGCCCGCGAGGTGAGCAGCCTGCCGCCCTTCACCACCCCGTCGATCTGGTAGAGCGCCCCGTCGATGAACTCCTCGCACTGGGCGTCGGCGAGGCCGGCGCCGGTCAGCAGGGTGTCCAGCTGTGCCTCGGAGCGCACCACGTGCACGCCCTGGCTGTCGGCGCCCGCGCGCGGCTTGAGGACGAACGGATAGCCGTGCCGTGCGGCGAACTCCCGCACCAGGCCGGCCGTGGGCGTCTCCCGGAAGGCGGGCACCCGCAGTCCGGCCGCCGCGACCAGGCCCTTCATCACGACCTTGTCCCGGACGGCGGCGACCTCCTCGGGGCCGCGGCCCGGGATGCCGAAGTGCCGGCGGATCTCGCCCGCGGGCTCCAGGTCGAACTCGGAGAGGGCGAGGACATGGGTGAACGGGCCGTACAGCTCGACGAGTCGGGCCGTCTGCGCCAGGACGTCGGCGGTGTCGGAGAGATCGGACAGCACGCGGATGTCCTCGGCCAGTTCCCCGTCGAGCGGCGGACGGCCCGCCGCAGTGGTCAGATAGGCGACGCGGTCGGCGGTGTGGTCGATGTAACGGTGGTACTCCGCAAAGGAGTTGGTCCAGCGGTTGATGATGAGGACATGGCGGTTCATCGGGTCTCCGGATGGTTCGTGGGCAGTCCTGCGGATGGCTCAGCTGAAGGTCACGGCACGTTCGGCGCGTCGCAGCACCCTCGCCGTCTCCCGGTACGAGGCGCCCGCGGCGAGCACGTAACCGAGCCGGCCGGCCGAACTGCCGGGATCCGGCAGGGCGCTGCCCGGCGGCAGGAGGACGCCTATCTCCCGCACCCGCGGATCGGACTCGATCAGCGGGTCGACGCGGAACTCGCGGTAGGTGTCGAGGCCGGGCCGCAGGAAGTAGCGGATGCCGGCCCGGGTTCCGGTACGGGACACGGCCGGTTCGGGGTTGGGCAGGCCCAGGTAGCAGCGCAGCATGATCTCGTACAGATCGTGGCCGCAGGCCAGGCGCAGCAGGTCGGGGATGCGGTCGCCGGGCAGCCGGGCCGCGACCTCCATCAGCAGCGGGCCGCGCGCGGACATCCGCAGCTCGGCGTGGAAGGGCCCGATGCCCAGGGCGACGGCGTCCAGGACGCGGGCGATGTACGTCCTGATCTCCCGGGCCGCCGACGTCTTCAGCTGGGCGGGCACGATGTGGCCGACCTCGACGAAGTGCGGTTCGGCCCCGAGGATCTTCTCGGTGATGCCGAGGATGTGGACCTGGCCGTCCTCGACGTACCCCTCGACGCTGTACTCGGGCCCCTCGACGTACTCCTCGACCAGCACCAGCCCGAGGCCGCCGCGCGAGCCGTCGGCCCGGCCGGAGCGCAGCGCCCTGCGGAACGCGGCCACGGCCTCCGCCTCGCAGCCGGCCCTGCGGACGTCGAGGCTTCCCGACTGGTCGACCGGCTTGACCACGCACACCGGTCCGAGCTCCGCGTAGGCGGCGGCGGCCGACCGTGCGCCGGAGACGATCCGGTACCGGGGCTGGTCGAGGCCCGCCGCGTCCACGGCCCGGCGCATCCGGTGCTTGTGGCGCAGGAACTCCACTCCCGCCGGGTCGATGCCGGGCAGGCCGAGCGCCGCGGCGGCGTGGGCGGCGAGCGAGACGAAGTGCTCGAAGCCGGGCAGGACCGCGTCCAGCGGCGTTTCGGCGTGCAGGGTGCGGATGAGGTCGAGTACGGCGGCCTGGTCGGAGGTGTCCGCGGTGATCACCCGGTCGGCCTTCGCCGGGGCGGTGCCGGGCCCGGTGCCTGCGGTCAGCACGAGGGCGGTGTGCCCGAGTTCGTGGGCGCGGGTCACCAGTTCCAGTCCGGAGGAGCGGGGCTCGATGATCAGAACGGTGCTCATGCTGCTTCCTGCGGGGCCGGGGTGCCGGAGTCCGCGAACGCGGCGGCGCGGGCGGTGTCGAGGAGCTCCATGGACTCCAGGTGCAGGGCGAGGTTGCTGCGCGGCGCCGGGGCCTCACCGCGGAAGTGGGCGTACGCCTGCTCGATGAACCGGGTCAGCGGGGCGTCCTGGACGACCTTGCGGACCGGCCGTCCGGCGATGCGGACCTGGCCGAAGTCGTCGTCACCGGAGACGGGATAGTCCGCCACGAGCGTGCCCTCGGTGCCGTGGATGTGCAGCCGCCGCCGGCGTACCGGCGAGGCCAGATCGGTGTACAGCGTGGTCCGTACGCCGGAGGTGTGCCGCAGCGTGACCTCGGCACCACCCAGCCGGGCGAGCCGGCCGGACGGCAGCGGCAGGTCCCAGCCGCGCGAGCCGGTGACCTCCGCGACGGGCCCGGCGAGATGCAGGGCGAGCAGCAGCTGGTGCGGCAGCTCCACCTCGAAGGCGCTGCCGTGCCCCTGGGTCTGCAGCGAACGGCGAAAGCGCGGCTTGCTCTGCTCCATGTGGTACGAGACCGGCTCACCGATCGTCCCCGAGGCGACGAGCTCCTCGGCGGCCTCGGTGACCCTGCTGGCCGGCCAGACGCTCATCGGCAGCACCACGGCCCCGGTGGCCTCCGTCAGGTCCACCAGATGGGCGGCCTCCTGCACGGTGTGCGCGATCGGTTTCTCCAGGATGAAGCGCTGTGCTCCGGCGTGCAGGAGCTGCTCCAGGCAGTCCCGGTGGGCGTCGGGCGGCACCGCCACGTGGAAGACGGCGTCGGCCACCCGGTGGCCCGCCGCCCACAGCGCCGTGACGGCGCCGCGGACGTCAGGCACCCATTCCCCTCCCGCCACCTCGGCGGGGCGGGGATCGACGGCGATCACCGTCGACCGGCCGCCCGTGATGTCCCGCAGCGCGCGATGGTGCAGATCGCGGCCCGCGTGTCCGTATCCGACGATGACGGAAGGTGAATTGCCTTTCTTCCTCATCTGTTTACCGCCCTTCGCTGTCGTAGTGAAAGGAGCTTCGCAGCGGGCCGGGAGAGACTTCCAGGCCAATTCTCCGGACCCCTGGCGGACCACTTGGAAGGATTTCCCGCGGCTGGTGGTGCCTGTTCGTGCCTCGAAAGGAACATGTGCGGCTGCCGAGGTGGTATCGGCCCGCGGCATTGTCAACAGGCATGCTGGACACGCTTGTTCGACGTATTCGGAATTGCGGCACCCGTGGAATTCACCTGGAGAAGGAGTCAATTGATGAGCCTCGAAGGCCGGGCCGCCCTGGTCACCGGTGGTTCCCGCGGCATCGGACGGGCCATCGCGCTCCGTCTCGCTGCCGACGGTGCCGCGGTCGCCGTGAACTACCGCTCCCGAAAGGACGAGGCCGAGCGCACGGTCGAGGAGATCACCGCCCTGGGAGGGCGGGCGATCGCCCTGCAGGCCGACGTGTCGGACCCGGACGCCGCCCAGCGACTGGTGGACGAGACCATGGCAGGGCTCGGCGGGCTGCACATCCTGGTGAACAACGCCGGCGTGGCGCAGGACGGGCTCATATTCGACCAGTCGCCGGAGGACTGGTGGGAGGTGCTCAAGGTCAACGTCGGCGGCGTCTACCACTGCACCCGGGCGGTCGCCGGCCACTTCATGTCCCAGCGCGACGGCAACGTCATCAACATCTCCTCCGTCATGGGCGAGGGCGGCTGGGTCGGGCAGTCCAACTACTCCGCCTCCAAGGGCGCCGTCAACGCCTTCACCCGGGCCGCCGCCGTCGAACTGGCCCGCTTCGAGGTCCGGGTCAACGCGGTCCTGGCCGGGTTCACCACCACCGACCTGATCGGCGGACTGCTGGAGAAGGACGGCGGCAAAGCCATCAAACGGCAGTTGCCGCTGCGCGAGTTCGCGACCCCCGAGCAGGTGGCCGGCGCGGTGTCCTTCCTGGCCGGCGAGGACTCCACGTACATCACCGGCGAACTGCTGCGTGTGGACGGCGGATGGGCCGGGCAGCTCGGCCTCGGCCGGGCCAAGTAGCCGGGCAGGCAACGTACTTCGCACCAACCGCCAGGAAACGGGGAAGCCCCGGGGAGCATCTCCCCGGGGCTTCCCCGCTTCCCTTCCCCGCATCAGCCGATCCGGGCCAGACCACGGGCGCCCTGCCGGCCGGAACCGCGGGAGACGGCCAGCGGGTCCCAGCCCTCCGCACGCTCCGGGAGAAGGTCCGGGTCGCCCAGGAGCGCGCCCCGGTGTACCTCGGCCATCAGGCCGCGGCCCAGGAGCTGGCCGGCCAGCGCCATCCCGCCGGCCGCGGAGCCCGTGATGCCGGTGCCGTGCCGGGTGTTGGTCCCCACCATGTGGAGGCCCTCGATGCTGGTGCGGGTGTCGGGGCGGCTGCCCGTACCGCCCCACTCGGCCAGCCCGTACGGTGTCCCGCCGGTGGCCAGGGTGTAGCGCTCGTGGGTGATGGGGGTCGCCGTCTCCAGGTGCACGATGTTCTCCCGGAACGGGCCGAGCGCCTCCTCCGCCGTGTTCAGCATCGCCTCGGTCAGTTCCGCCTTGCGCCGCTGGTAGCCCTCGTTGCGCCGGTAGCGCTCACCGGCCGCCGGGCCCTTGTCCACGCCCCAGTATTCGTATCCGGGCGGACACAGCGTCATCACCTGGAAGTTGCTGTGCCCCGGCGGGCAGACGGCAGCGGTGCCCGGGTCCTTCAGCGAGGCGAACGAAGCGAAGAGGAACGGCAACGGGCTGATGGTCTCCTTCGCCACCTGCTCGTAGTAGGCCTCGATGTCGTCGTCCCGGTACCACCACAGATTGGCGTTCGGACGGGCCGGCAGCTCCTTGTCGGTGGCGATGTAGAGCGTGGCGAGCGGCAGCGCCATCTTCGCCTGCCGGGTCCTCGACACCACCCGGCGGCCGAAGTGCTCCTCTCCCACGAGGTCGAGCACGGTCCGGGAGTAGTCGGCGTTCGACACCACCAGGGGAGCGCTGTGGACGTCGCCGCCCGTCATCCCCACCCCGGTGACCCTGCCGTCCTCGACGAGGATGCGCTCCACCCGGCTCTTGGTCCGCAGCTCCCCGCCGTGCGCCTCCAGCGCCTCGACGAGCGCCGCGGCGAGGACCTGGCCGCCGCCCTCGGGGTAGTAGGCGCCCCGCAGGTAGTGGTCGGTGACGGCCGCGTGGGTGGAGACGGTGGCCTGGCGCGGACCCATCCCGTAGTTGGGCGACTGGGCGGCGAGCACGGTACGGGCCCGCGGGTCCAGCCCGCAGTGGTCGAACAGCTCGGAGAGCGTACGGCGGCCCCACTCGGCGGTGACCGGGGTGCGCGCCAGCAAGTCGGCCAGGGACGGCTCACCGTCCGACAGCATCATCGAACGGGTCTCCGCGCCGACGGCGGCGCAGATCCGGGTGAACCGCTCGATGCCCTCGCGCTGCGACGGCAGCGCCTCGGTCAGCCGCTTCGTGTACGCCTCCCAGCCCACGGGCACGTCGACCGTGAGACCGGGCAGCACGATCCGGTCGAAGCCGCCCCGGTCCATCTCCCGGTAGGTCACCCGGCCTTCGAGCCCCAGGCCGGAGAAGATCGCCGGCAGCAGCCCGCCCGGGCCGCAGTCACCCAGGTAGTGGACGCCCACGTCGAACTCGTAGGCCCGGCGGCGGCGGAACACATGACTGTTTCCCCCCGCCACGTCGTGCTGCTCCAGTACGAGGACGCGGCGGCCGCTCACGGCCAGGTACGCCGCACACACCAGGCCGCCCATGCCGCTTCCGACGACGATGGCGTCCCACTCATCCCGCTTCACCATGCGGCTCAACCGTCCTGTTCCTGTAGGTCCTGTCCGGAGTTCCCCCGCGGCGTCGCCCGCGCTGGAACTCCAGACAGGACCGAGGCGGGGCTGACGTTCCTGTCGCGGGTCAGACCCGCTCGCGTACGACCAGCGCACCGGCGTTGCCGTCGTGGCCGACCGAGGTGATCAGACCGATACGGGGCTTCCCGCTGCCCGGGGAGCCCTGCCAGCGGGCGAGGAGAGCCGCGAGCTGCATGGCCCCGCCGGCGCTGTACGTCTCGCCCAGGACCTCGGTGACCCGCACCGGGTCCGGCAGCCGGCCGAGGGCGAGCCGCACAGCACGCTCCTCCACCCGGTCGAGCCCGATGTGGTCACCGGCGCCCAGGGACACGTCGGCCACGTCATCCGCGGCCACCGCGCTGCGCTCCAGGGCCCGGTTGATCGCGGTGACCAGGCCGTTCGTGAGACCGCGGCCGAGCCCGGCCCGCCGGTTGACCCCGGTCCAGCCGAAGAACCCGACCTCGCAGGCCAGCAGCTCCGCGAGGACCGGTTCGCCGGGGGTCTCCTCGGCCCTGACGACGAAGACGGCGCTGCCCTCGCCGACCGGAGCGGCCTCCCGCAGCGTTCCCGCGTGGTGCCAGGCCCAGGCCGTCGGGGCGCTGAGCTCCTCGGCACCGCCGACGAGCAGCTCCTCGGCACGGCCCGCCGCCATGGCGAGCCTCGCGTGCCGGAAGGCGTAGAGGCTGGCGCTGCGGCCGCCGGCCACCGTGGCGTTCAGGCCCTTGAGCCCGTGCCGGATGGCCATCTGGCCGGCGCTGCAGTTCATGACGCTGCCCGCGAACTTGCCCGGGTTGATGAGGTAGGGCTTGTCGAGGGTGAGGGTCTCGTACAGCAGGTCGGAGTAGCCCGCGATGGAGCCGGTGTTGGTGGCCAGCACCACGCCGGTCCTGGCCGGGTCCGTACCGGCCGCGGCCGGTCCCGCGGCTTCGAGGGCCTGCTTGCAGGCGACCAGGCTCAGCTGGGCGAGCCGGTCCAGGTTCTTGATGCCCTTGCGGCCCAGGTGGTCGGCGGCCTTGAAGCCGGGGACGGGCCGCAGCGGACGCGGCGGGTAGGCCGCGTCCGCCCCGGCAGCGGGCTCGGGCGCCGCGCCCGGGGCCGGCGCTCCGGCCAGGGGCGCCAGCCCGTAGCCCGCGCTGGAGACCACTCCGGCGCCGACGACCGGCAGGGGCTGCACGGGCGCGGCCGTGGTCACAGGTACCTCCCGAGGATGGTGATGACGTTGTTGCCGCCGAAGGCGAAGCCGTGGTTCTGGACGATCTCCACCCGCGCGTCCCTGCCCCGGCCCGGGACACAGTCCACGCCGGGCCCGAGCTCCGGGTCCGTCTCGACCAGGTTCGCGGTCGGTGGCAGGAAGCCCTGTTCCAGGGCGGTGCAGCAGGCGATGGCGCCGAAGCCGCTGGCCGCGCCCATGGTGTGGCCGAGCATCGACTTGATCGAGCTGATCGGAGGCAGCCGGTCGCCGAAGACCTGGCGGACCGCCCGGACCTCCGTCGCGTCGTTCGTCGGCGTGCCGGTGCCGTGGGCGCAGATGTAGTCGATCTGGTCGGGGACGACGCCCGCGTTGCGGTGCGCCGCCTTGATGCAGTCCGCGATGCTCGTGGCGTCGGGGTGCACCATGTGGGAGGCGTCGCAGTTCGCCGCGTATCCGAGCACCTCGGCGTAGATGCGGGCGCCGCGCGCCAGTGCGTGCTCCAGCGGTTCGAGCAGCAGCGCGGCCCCGCCCTCGCCGGTGATGATGCCCGAACGGTTGGCGTCGAACGGCTGCGGCAGGTCCTGGGCCATGGCGCCCAGGGCGTAGAAGCCGGCATGGGTCAGCCGGTTCACGGAGTCGGCGCCGCCGGCCAGCATGAAGTCGGCCTCGCCCAGGCGCACCATGTCGAAGGCGTACCCCAGCGCGTAGTTGCTGGCCGAGCAGGCGGTCGGGATGGTCTGCGCGTCGCCGCTCAGGCCGAGTTCGGCGTTGACGGCGCCCGCGATCTGGCCCGCGGGCAACTGCCCGACGAGGCGGGGCTCCAGGCCCTTCAGGCCCTGGGTGACCCACTGGCCGCCCAGGCTCTGGGCCACCGCGGACTCGCCGCTGGTGGTGCCCATGATGGAGCCGGACCGGCCGGCGGAGAGCAGCAGGGGGTCGATGCCGGAGTCCTCGACCGCGAGCCGGGAGGCGGCGGCGGCCAGGAGCGCGCTGCGGCCCCAGCGGTCAGGGTCGAGGTGGTGCAGGAGGGCGGCCGGGTCGAAGTCGTCGACCTCGGCTGCCTTGCGGCTGGGGAAGGGGGTGGCGTCGAAGCTGCGGGCCGGCCCGATGCCGACCCGGCCCGCCCGGAGGGAATCGGCGAAGTCCCGCACGCCGATTCCGACCGGGCTGACCGCTCCGAGCCCCGTGATGACGACTCGGCGCAAGGTCGGCTCAGGCATTCCGCGCGCATCCCTCGACGGCGAGCAGCAGCGTGCGGAGCGTGGTCAGGGACTCCAGCTCCTCCTTGGGAAGGACGAAACCGAGTTCCTTCTCTATTCGGGAGACCACGGTTATCAGCGTGAGCGAGTCGCTGTCGTAGTCCTCGATGAACAGACCGTCCTCGGTCAGCTCACCGTCTTCCAGTTCCAGTTCCTCGTTGACGATGTCGATGACGCGGGTCCGCAGCTCGGCATCCAGTTCCACGGTCTGCACGGTCATGGTGGGTCCTTTCGTAAGGAGCGAACGTGAAGGGGTAGCGCGACAGGTCTCAGGAAACGGTCCGGAACGGCCTGGTGGTCAGACGGCGGCCGGGGTCGGCGGCACGAGGGTGATGGCGCCGATCTGCGTCAGCAGGAGCAGGTCCTGGCGGAAGCCCCAGTGCTCGACGACCTTGCCGTTCTCGATCCGGTAGATGTGGGACTGCTCGACGTCCACGTCGCGCCCGGTCGGCGCGATGCCGAGGAAGTCGCCGGTGTGCTTGCCGGTGAAGCGCAGCCGCAGGACGGCGCGGTCACCCTCGGAGAAGCTGTCCAGGTGCTCCCACTTGGCGCCCTCGAACGCACTGTGCACCCAGCGCGCGGTGCCCAGGTAGCCGTACGGGCCGTTCGGGACGCCGGCCTGCGCCTCGTAGTCGACGAAGTCGTCCGCGACGTACTTGAGCGCGGCCTCCTCGCTCAGGTCGTTGAAGATCAGGCCCATGTTGATGGAGAGGTCGAGTGCTTCGGTGCTCATCTGTTTGCTCCTCGAACGGTGGGAGGGAACCCGGGGAGATACCCCGGAAATCTGGCGTTCGCTTGCCCGGCGCGGCTGCTCAGTGCCCGGCGCCCAGACCGCCGGTCACCGGAATGACCCCGGCGGTCACGTACGAGGCGTCCTCGCCTGCGAGGAAGCGCACGGCCGCGGCCACCTCCTCGGGGGTGCCGGTCCGGGCCAGCGCGGTCCGGGCCAGGGCGGCCTCGCGGCGCGCGTCGGTGACGTGCTCGACCATGTCGGTCTCGATCATTCCGGGGGCCACCACGTTCACGGTGACGTTGCGCCGGCCCAGCTCGATGGCCAGCGAGCGGGCGAAGCCGATCAACGCGGCCTTGGCGGACGCGTAGTTGGTCTGCCCCGGCGCACCGGACATGCTGTTGATGGACGACATGTAGATCAGCCGGCCCCAGCGGGCCTTGATCATCGCCGGGACCACCTCGCGGGTGACGGTGACCGCGGCCTGGAAGTTGGTCTCCATCACGGCCCGGAAGTCGTCCTCCGGCATGCCGATCAGCAACTGGTCGCGGGTGATGCCCGCGTTGGAGACCAGGACCTCGACGGCCCCCTGCTGGATGGACACCTCCTCGACGGCGGCCTTCACCTGCGCGGGGTCGGTGACGTCGCACCGTACGGCGAAGAAGCCGGGCGGGGGTTCCGTGCTGTGGTAGGTGACGGCGACCTTGTGTCCCTCGGCCGCCAGGGCCCGCGCGGTGGCGAGCCCGATGCCCCGGTTTCCGCCGGTGACGAGTACGGAGCGGCTCATATGCACTTCCTCCTGGTGGGGTGCCGCGGGCCGGCCGGACAGGGCCGGACAGCGGTCGGGGTCGAGGTCGGGGTCGGGGTCGAGGTCGGCGGACGGTGCGTCACGCGAAGTCCTCCCACAGGGAGGCGAGCCGGTCACCGGCGCTCTCGGCGTCGACGAACAGCACCGACTGCCAGCCGGCCGCCTCGGCACCCGCGCAGTTCTGTGCGAGGTCGTCCACGAGCACACAGCGCTCCGGGGGCACACCGGCCCGCCGCGCCGCCAGTTCGAACATGCCCGGCGACGGCTTGCGGTGGCCCACCTCGAACGACAGGATCACGTCGTCCCAGAGCCCGTCGGGCTCGATCATGCGCCGCCAGTACGGGTCCCAGGCGGGCACCATGTTGGAGAGCATCCCGACGAACGCCCCGCGCTCGCGCGCCTTGCGCAGCTGGGCCACCCAGTCGTGGTTGGTCTCCCGCCCGTCGAACCAGGCGTCCGCCATCGTGGTGAGGCGGAGCGTGACGCCGTGCTCGGCCTCCAGCACATCGCCGATCTCCTGGAGCCACGCCTCCTCGGTCACCACCGGGGTGTCGATCGGCTCCATGATGTCGCAGGTGCCGTAACGGGCGGTGACCGTGGCCAGGGCGCGGCCGAGGACCTCCTGGTCGAGGCCCATCGAGGCGCAGAACGTCTTCATCGTGTGGGCGAGCGGAGGGGTGAGAACCCCGCCGAAGTCCGACCAGACGGCCAGACGCGGTGGTGTGGTGTCAGGCATGCCGGCTCCTGGAGGATCCGTGGAGGTGGGAGACATCGGCCACGGCGACGGTGAGCTCCGCGATCTCCTGCGCGTCCTGGTGGAAACGGACCCGTATCGCGTGCTGCCCGGCACCCGCGGGAGCCGGGGTCGCGGTCGCCGTCAGGGGGATGTCCAGCTCCGCGAACCGCTCGAACCCGCCCTCGTAACCGATGGCACACAGCGAGCCCGAGCCGGACGCCGCGGCCCGGCCGGTACCGGCGGACGCCACCGTCAGCAGCGCCAGCTGGCGGGCCGCCTCCACCAGCGTCATGGCCGGCAGATGGTCGTAGACGTGGTCGAACAGCGCCGGGTTGTCGAACCGCGGTGCGACCCGGGCCGTGACGGACCCCGCGGTGAACTCCGGCTCCGTGAGCACGACGTTCAACGGGTTGTCACGGCCCACCAGTTCCGGCGCCACACGCCCGACGTCACCCGGCGCCTCGGTGAAGTCCGAGCTGAGCGGCGCGGGCGTGCCGCGCTGCGCGTGGCGCAGGATCTCGTTCTCGTCCCCCTTGAGGAAGAGCACGTCCATGGAGTGGTCGGCGACATGCACGTCACCCATGAAGATCCGCTGCTCCAGCCGGCCCTTGCGGTAACGCCCGCTGTGCCGGGCGGTCTTGCCGAAGAAGTCCGTGTCGACCCTCGGCGGCCCCGGCTCGCCGCCGATCCGCAGCGCGTGCAGGTTCCGCAGAGAGAACTGGAAGGCGTGGACGATGGCCATGGTTCCCGCCGGAACACCGGCGTTGGTGTGGGAACCGGCGATCGCCGACTGCCGGCCCGCCTCCAGCAGCAGCAGGGAGTCGTGCAGTTTCGGCTGCTGCCGGTGGTCGCTGTAGTAGAGGTGGGTGAGCGGCAGGTGGATACCCGCGGTCACCGCCATCGGCCGCAGACTCCTGACGTCCGTGACGAAGACCTCGGAGATGGCGGAACGGTGGGCGAGCGAGCGCTCGATCGTGCGGCCGTACTCGATCGCCGGAGCCACGGACGTCGTGGCGTCTTCCAGCACCTGGGTGGTCATCGGTTCCTCCGAACCAGTTCTCGGGGTGGTCTGCCGGGCCTCTTGCCGGTCAGCCGACCGGGACCGACACCGCGCTGTCCTCGGCCGCCTCGTCGCCGGCCCGCTCCGCGCTCCGCCGGATGAACATGCCGCTCACCGCGCCGATCATCACGACCGCCACACCGATCCACAGAGCGGCCTCCAGGCCGTCGGTGAACGCCGCGGCCGGATCGCCCGAGGTGTTGTCGGCGAACTGGCGGCTGAACACGGTGGTCAGTGCCGCCACACCCAGCGCGCCGCCGAACTCACGGCTGGTGTTGTTGGCGCCGGACGCCTTGTTCTGCTCGTTCTCCGGCACCGCCGAGATCACCGTGGCGGGGTTGCCCGCGAAGACCAGACCCATACCGATACCGGCCAGCGCCAGCGCCGGCACCATCGCGCCGTACCCGACGTCCGGCGTGACGACCAGGGCGATCCAGCCGAGGCCCACACCCTGAAGGGCGCAGCCCGCCGCCTGCAGCACCCCGCCGCCGATCCGGTCCACGAACTGGCTGGCGACCGGCACCACGAACATCGGCGCCAGCGTCCACGGGATGGTGCGCAGACCCGCCTCGAACGGGGAGTAGCCCATGGGGCCCTGAAGGAACTGCGTGAGGAAGAAGATCGACCCGAAGACACCGAAGTACATCGTGATCGACACCACGTTGCTCAGCACGAAGGCCGGCGCCCGGTACATGTGCGTCGGGATGAGCGGGTGCTTGCTGTTGCGCTCGGACACGATGAACGCCACGGCCAGAACCACCGTGAGGGACAGCCCGGTCAGAGTGGTGGGGTGCGTCCAGCCGTGGTCGGCCGCCGACACGATGCCCCAGACCGCCGACACGACCGAAGCGGTCACCAGCACCATGCTCGGGACGTTCAGGCTCCGCTCCTTGCCGCGGCTCTCGCTGACCGCCCACAGGGCGAGCGGCAGAGCGATCACACCGACCGGCACGTTGATCCAGAAGATCCAGCTCCACTCGATCTTCTCGGTCACCAGACCGCCCGCGAGCGGACCCGCCGCGATACCGAGACCGTTGACACCGCCCCACACACCGACGGCCAGGTTCCGCTGCGCCCGCGACACCGCGCCGACGGCCAGCGTGAGCGAGACCGGAAGAATGGCCGCCGCGCCCGCGCCCTGGAACACCCGGGCGATGACGAGCGTCACGACCGAACCGGCCATCGCACACGCCACGGAGGACAGGGTGAACAGGGCGATGCCGCCCAGGAACACCCGGCGGCGCCCGAACCGGTCACCCAGTGCCGCGCCGGCCAGCAGCAGACCGGCGAAGGCCAGCACATAGCCGTTCATCACCCACTGCAGCTCCGACTGCTTCACGTCGAAGTCCTGGCTGATCTCCGCCAGCGCGTTGGTGACGACGAGATTGTCCAGCGAGACCATGAACATGGGCAGAGAGGTGGCGACCAACGCCCAGAGAACGCCTCGGCTCTTGGTTGTCGTCATCGGATGATCCCCTTGCTGCTCGTGGAGTTGCTGCTCGTGGAGTGCCCGTGGCGCACCGGGCCCGAGCAGGGAAGGCGACGCAGGACGATCCGGTCCGAGGTCTCCCCGACCAGGACCGTCCCCACCTCACCGCTGAGCACGTAGTCGCCGTACGGCGTCACCGCCACGGTCGTCGGGCCGCCGACGGGCCAGGGATCCACCCGCGAGCGGACCGAGGCACTGCGCCAGCCGTCGCGCGAACCCACGACCTTGACGGCGTCCACTCCGCCCGGCGCGCCGACGGCGGCACCGATGGAGTTGGTGACGACGACCAGGGAGCCGTCGGGGCGCAGTCCGAGCCCGTCCGTGCCCACCAGCGGCTCAGCGAGGTCCACCTCGGCCACCTTGCGGCCGGCCGGGGCGTCGGGACGGATCCGGAACATCCGGCCGTCGTCGTAGCGCACGGCCAGCAGATAGCCGTCCGGATGCCACACGATGCCGTTCAGACCGACGATCTGCGCGGCGAAGCGGGGGTCGCTCACCACCGGGGTGACATGGCCGGCGAGGTCGATCCGCTGCAGGGTCTGCGACACGGAGTCCGTGACGTAGATGTTGCCCTGCGGGTCGAACGTCAGGTCGTTGGCGAACGTCCGGGGAAGCCCCTGGGCGACGTCGATACGGCGCTGCAGCTTGCCGGTGTCCAGGGCGAAGACGGCCACACCCGAGGTCGGGGGCTGATCCCCGACCTCCAGGCGCTGGCGGATCCAGAAGTCGCTGTACGCGACGAGGATGCGATTGCGCGCGGTGTCCACCCGGACGCCGAGGGTGGACACCATGCCGATGCTCGGCGCGAGCTCCTCGACGGTGCCGTCCAGCCGGATCACCGAGAGGGTGCCCTTCAGGGCGGAGCCGACCAGGAAGGCGCGGCGCGTGGGGTCCCAGGCGACGCCCTCCGGGTAGACGTCGGCGGCCCGGGTGTCGATCACGTCCGGACCGGTGTGTCGGCCGGCGGCCGAGGCCACCGGGGCGGGCGAATTCGCCAGGGCGGGGGCCGGGAGGGCAATCGGCGCGATCGCCGTGAGAACGGCCGCGGAGGCGAGCACGGCTCTTAGCGGAAGGGCGCGGGACACGGTGTTCCTCTCATGGTGGGTCGGCGGGATCCGGACTCCGTGAAGTGAGGGGAAAAGGGGGCACGGAGCATTCGGATTCCGGCGGCGCAGCGAACGGTGCAAGGTCGTTTGAATTCCGTGCCGCGTGAATCGCCGGGGGGCGCGTCCACTGCGGCACACCATCGAATCTAGGTCGGCCGCCGCGCGATATGTAGAGGACCTAGGACGTACCGGGAATGCCTCTTTCGAGACATTCGCTGACCGCGAAGATCCGCGTGGACCTGCGCAAACGCGCACGACTGAGGGCCGCCACCCCGGTGATGCGGGTGACGGCCCTCAGCCGTTGTTCTCTTCGCTTGTTGCCGTCGTTCTATGGCCCGGTCACGCGATGTGGTCGGCCTCGAGTTCGGCGTGGTAGCGGTTCTTGAAACCCTGGATCAGCTGGCGGAGCAGGGCCGCACTGCGCGGGTGCCGCACGTTGTGCCCGTCCGACAGATGTATGTCGAGGACCTCGATGCTGGGGTACGTGCTGTGCTGGGTCACGAACGCCGCGAAGACCTCGTACGCGATCTCGCTGAACTCCGCGTCCTCCTGCGCCCACTCCTCGGCCCACTCGTCGGCGGCCTCGACGACGGCCTTCGGCTGCTGCTCCTGCACCGGGAACTGCTCCTGCACGGGTCCCTGGTTCAGCTCCGGCTCCGGAGCCTCTTCCGCCTCGGGGGCCATCGGCAGCTGCTCCGTACGCTGGCCGGGCACCGCACCGATCGTGCCGACGTTGCCCAGCGGCCGGGTGCGGCCCCCGGGACCCGACGGGATCATCACCGGGGTGGGCTCCAGGCCCTCGACGTACATCGGGTTGTACGAGCCCTCGTACGCCCCGTCCGGGACCTGCGCCGCGAACCACGGGCTGTCGTGCGTGCCGGGCCCCTCCGCGAGCTGCTGCTCCTCGGCCCACTCACCGGGAACCGTCTTCGCGTACTGCTCCTGCTGAACCGGCTGCTGCTGCGCCTGGGGGTTCTGCTGGTTCTGCGGGTTCTGCGGGTTCTGTGGTTTCTGCTGGGGGTCGTACGCGAGTTCCGGTTGCGGGGCCGTCTCCACGGCGGCGGCCTGGGCGGGGGCCGGGGGGAGCAGGGCCGGTTCGATGCCGGCCGCGGCGAGTCCGGCGGGGCCCGTCTCGGCGAGCGGGACGCCGTACTTGGCGAGGCGGAGCGGCATCAGGGACTCGACAGGGGCCTTGCGGCGCCAGCTGCGGCCGAAGCGGGCCTGGAGACGGGCCTGGTAGATCAGCCGGTCCTGTTCGAGCTTGATGACCTGCTCGTACGAACGCAGCTCCCACAGCTTCATCCGCCGCCACAGCCGGAACGTCGGCACGGGGGAGAGAAGCCAGCGGGTGAGGCGGACACCCTCCATGTGCTTGTCGGCGGTGATGTCGGCGATCCGGCCCACGGCGTGGCGGGCGGCCTCGACGGAGACGACGAACAGCACCGGGATCACGGCGTGCATGCCGGTGCCCAGCGGGTCGGGCCAGGCGGCGGCGCCGTTGAACGCGATCGTCGCCGCGGTCAGCAGCCACGCGGTCTGACGCAGCAGCGGGAACGGGATGCGCAGCCAGGTCAGCAGCAGGTCCAGTGCGAGCAGGACACAGATGCCGGCGTCGATGCCGATCGGGAAGACGACCGAGAAACTGCCGAAGCCCTTCTGTTCGGCGAGTTCGCGCACGGCCGCGTACGAGCCCGCGAAACCGATCGCCGCGATGAGCACCGCACCGGCGACCACGAGCCCGACGAGTATCCGGTGAGTGCGTGTCAGCTGCATCGCGGCCACCCGCGACCCCTCCCCAATTCTTTGTCCCCGACGTCCGTTCCAGCGGGACGACTTCGAGATCCGGCGGGCACAGCCTGGCACATGCCGGAGCGTGGTGTTGCGCGGGGAGGGGCGAAGCCCGGTTCTCGGGCGAGGACCGGGCTTCGTCGCAGGAGAGGACCGGGGGCGGTCAGTCCGACTTCGTGGCGGAGGCGGAGGCCTTGGCAGAGGCCTTGGCCGAGGCGGACCCGGCGGGCTTCGGCGAGCCGCTCGGCTGTCCGGCGTCGTTGGCGGCGGCCACCGAGGCGACCGCTTCCTTGGCGGCCTTCTCGGCACCCTTCAGGATGTCCGAGGCGGACGGGGTCTTCGCGCCCGCGTAGCCCGCACCGTTGTAGTTGACGGTGACGACGACGTTGCCCGTACGGGCGATGACCGTCGCGTACTTGAAGTCCTCACCCGTCTTGGTGAGGTCGTACGTGACCTTGGTGGCCTCTTCGCCGATCGAGCCGGCCGGGGCGGGGGCGGTGGCGAGCTTCTTCGCGCCCTCGGCCGCCTGGGCCTTCGCGACCTGCTTCGCGTAGTCCGCCTGGGCCCGGTCCGCGCCGCTGCCCAGGGCCTGGTCGGACGCGAAGCGGGTGAAGCCGACGTCGAGCCAGCGGTACTGGGAGCCCTTGACGCCGTTGTCGTCGAGGCCGTTCCAGGAGCAGCCGCCGCGGGCGGCGGTGTCGCTGGACTTGCCGCGCGTACCGCTCTTGTTCTTGGCCGAGGGGACCAGGGACTTGACCGTCTTCGCGGTGATCGACTTGCACGGGTCGGGCAGCTCGGCGAACTTCGCCGGTGCGACGGCCACTTCGGTCTTCGTCGCTTCCGGCGCGGCGGACGACGAGGAGGCGCCGTCCTTCTTTCCGTCGGAGTCCGACGAGCAGCCGGCGACGACGAGCATCACCGGGACGGCGGCGCAGGCGAGTATGCGGGTGAGTCGCGAGGCTGATCGGTGCATGGTTCCTTCACTCGGGTGGCGCGGCGGTCGGGCGGGTGGTCCGGAGGGCCACGGTACGACGGACGGGTCCTGGATGCCGCCTCGGCCGGGAGTCCCGGCTGCGGCCCGTGGCGGCCAGGGCCCGGGCTACTCGCTGAGTCCGTCGACCAGCTTCTCGCCCAGTGCCTGGGCCTTCTCCTGCAGTTCCTTGCTGTCGGGGACCTCGGTGGAGAGGGCCGGCTGCGCGGTGTACCGGATGGTGACGATGACGTTCGATGTGCGGAATACCACGCTCACCGCGCGTTGCTGTGCGGCGGAACCTGCCGGTGTGAGCAGATCGTCCAGAAACGCGCTGTCTCCGAGGGTGTCGAGGACGCGGGGCTGGAGGTTCTCGGCGGGGCTGCCGGCCGTGCCACCGTCCGCGGTGTCATCCGTGCCGCCGGCCGCGTCGGTGCTGCCCGTGTCCCCGGCCGCGTCGGCGCTCGGGCTGCTCTCCGGGTCGGCGCCGGCGCCCGGCGTCGCGTCCGTCTTCCCGTCGGCGCCCGCCTTGCCCGTCGGGGAGCCCTCGGGCGGGACCGGGTCCTTCCCCGTCTCCTTCCCCGTGCCGTCGGGCGGCAGGGAGGCGGAGGGGAGGTCCGCGGCCTCCTCCTTCTTCGCGTACACCTCGCGGGCGCGGTCCTCGTCGCTCACGGCCGGGTCGTACGAGACGACACGCTCGAAGTCGATGGTGACGCTGCGGGAGGCGTCGGCCGCCTCGGACTTCCAGCTGCAGCCGACGCGGCGGTCCGTGTCGAACGTTCCGGCGGGCGTGCCCTCGTACACCTGCTCCTGCTGGACCTCGGGCAGTTGCGCGGCGCCCGGCAGCAGGTCCTTCAGCGTGGCGAGCGGGATGGCGCGGCAGGCCTCGGGAAGGGTGCGGTACTTGCCCGGGGGCGCGGCGGAGACGGACAGGGTGCCGGGCTTGCTGTCGGTGGCGGATGCGTCGCCCTCGGTGCCGGCACTGCAGCCGGCGACGAGTGCCACGATCAGCACGGCGCCGGGTACGTACGCCATTCGTCGCACGGTCCTGGGCTCCCTTCGCGCGAAAAACGGTTGCCGCTCGATGGCGGCCGGTGGACACAATGTGTATCGCACGCGCCGCCGTGAACGCCGGTCGACCGACTCATTTGCCGACCTTGGCACCGGTTTTGCGCTTTCAGTCTTTTCGGGGGAATCGAGGGGTTATGTCGTATGTAGAGGTGCCGGGAGCGAAGGTCCCCATCCGTATGTGGGCCGATCCGGCTTCGGTCGAGGACGTCGCCATGCAGCAGCTGCGCAACGTCGCCACCCTGCCATGGATCAAGGGTCTGGCCGTGATGCCGGACGTCCACTTCGGCAAGGGCGCCACGGTCGGCTCGGTGATCGCGATGCACGGAGCGGTCTGCCCGGCGGCGGTGGGCGTGGACATCGGCTGCGGAATGTCCGCGGTGAAGACATCGCTGACCGCCAACGACCTGCCCGGGGACCTGTCCCCGCTCCGGTCGAAGATCGAGCAGGCGATTCCGGTGGGCCGGGGTATGCACAGCGACCCGGTGGACCCGGACCGGCTGCACGACCTCGCGGCGCCGCGCTGGGACGACTTCTGGGCGCGGTTCGACGGGGTGGCCGAAGCGGTCAAATTCCGTCAGGAACGTGCCACAAAGCAGATGGGAACGCTCGGCGGGGGAAATCATCACATCGAGGTGTCTCTGGACGAAGCCGGTGCCGTATGGCTGACCCTTCACTCCGGGTCGCGGGCCATCGGCAAGGAGCTTGCCGACTTCCACATCGGTCAGGCGCAGCAGCTGCCGCACAACCAGGGCCTGGTCGACCGCGACCTGGCTGTCTTCCTCGCGGACACCCCGCAGATGGCGGACTACCGAAACGACCTCTTCTGGGCGCAGGAATACGCGAAGTACAACCGCGCGACGATGATGGCGCTCCTGAAGAACGTGGTTCGCAAGGAGTTCAAGAAGGCGAGCGTGAACTTCGGCCAGGAAGTCAGCTGCCACCACAACTACGTGGCGGAGGAGCGGTACGAGGGTATGGACCTGCTGGTCACCCGCAAGGGGGCGATTCGGGCGGGCAGCGGCGAGTTGGGGATTATTCCGGGCTCCATGGGAACGGCCACCTACATCGTGAAAGGCCTTGGCAACGAGAAGGCGTTCAATTCCGCCTCGCACGGGGCGGGCATGAGCCGTAACGCAGCCAAGAAGCGGTTCTCGACACGTGACCTGGTGGAGCAGACCCAGGGGGTGGAGTGCCGCAAGGACTCCGGCGTCGTGGACGAGATCCCCGGCGCCTACAAGCCCATCGAGCAGGTCATGCAGCAGCAGCGCGACCTGGTCGAGGTCGTTGCGAAGCTGAAGCAGGTCATCTGCGTGAAGGGCTGAAGCGTGGGCGGTGAGTCCGCCTCTCGGGGCCGCTGCCTCCGCCCACGCTCCGGTCACTTACCGGGTGGCGAGTCTGCCGGCACCGGGACCTGGCCGGATTTCAGCCGCCACAGACGGACCGAGCAACTGGCCACGCTGCGGTCGAGTTCGGGTGCCGCGCTGTCGGCGCTGTCGAGCCGGAGGAGCGTTTCGTCCTCCCACACCTTCCAACGCCGATTCTTCCCACGGGGTTTCACTCCCGGAGGGCGCTGCCAGGCGAAGACGGTTTCGGCGGCCTCCTGCTTGCGACGCAGCGCAAGTGAGCCGGGGTAGTAGAGGTGCTCAGCCAGTCGCACCGCGGCTTCCATGGTGTACATGACGTTGTAGATGCCATCACGGGCATTGCGTCTGATGTAGCGCTGGGCCCCGGTCACTTGTTTCGCGTAGGAGCAGAGGTAGGCCCCTACGGCCGTGCTGGCCGTGGTCAGGGATACGAACGGGAACCCCTGACCGGTGACGCCTACCGAGCCGTCGGCGTCGATGACTCCGCGGAGGTAGTCGCGGGCCGAGAAGTCGACACGGGGCGGTGCGATGCGCCGTGACTTGGGTCCGTACGGGACCCCCAGCTCATTGATCAAGGCCCTGGCTTCGAGGGAGCAGACGGTCCAGATCGCCGAGTGATGGTGTTCGGAGAAGTTGGTGGAGCGGATGCGCTCCGTGATGCTGCTGTTGTACGGGGTCAACTGCTGGAATTCGCGAAGGATCGCGATGTCCCGCACGTTGATCTCCACGGTCAGGCGGCCTTTCCGGCCCGGCCCGGCCGAAAGGTGCCCGTCCGCCTGCACGAAGCCGAACATGTAGGCGTACCGGGGATCGGTGAGATCCATGTACCCCGTTGATGGGGCCACGAGAGCGTCGACTTCGAAAAGCGTTGGGGCGTTAGGGTCGTGCTCAGCCACGGGGAAGCTCCACTTCCTTGGTGGTGAGGCTCTCGGTCCGGACTGCAATCCGGCCGGGAGCCGTTCTGTGTGAAGTTGTGATCAACCGTAGGCCGAGAGTGCGAAAGGCGGCTCGGCGATCGTGCGCGTTCCCCCGGACGGGTGACGGCCGGGCCAGGGCTCAGGTGCCCTCACACCGTGCGGTGCACCTTCGAGTTGGAGGCCTGGGCGCGGGGGCGGACCACCAGGAGGTCGATGTTCACGTGGCTGGGGCGGGTGATGGCCCAGGTGATCGTGTCGGCCACGTCGTCCGCGCTGAGGGGGGCGTCGACGCCCGCGTAGACCTTGGCGGCCTTCTCGGCGTCGCCGCGGAAGCGGGTGGTGGCGAACTCCTCCGTCTTGACCATGCCGGGGGCGACCTCGATGACGCGGACCGGGGTGCCGACGATCTCCAGGCGGAGGGTCTCCGCCAGGACGTGCTCGCCGTGCTTGGCGGCCACGTAGCCGCCGCCGCCCTCGTACGTGGAGAGGCCGGCGGTCGAGGAGAGGATGACCACCGTGCCGTTCCCGCTCGCGGTGAGGGCCGGGAGCAGGGCCTGGGTGACGTTGAGCGTGCCGATGACGTTGGTCTCGTACATCTGACGCCAGTCCGCCGGGTCGCCGGTGGCCACGGGGTCGGCCCCGAGCGCGCCGCCGGCGTTGTTGACGAGGACGGCGAGGGTGCGGAACGCGGTGGCGAACTCGTCGACCGCGGCGCGGTCGGTGACGTCCAGGGCGTAGGCCGTGGCCTCGTGGCCCGCCTCGGTGATCTCGGCGGCGAGCGCCTCGATGCGGTCCTTGCGGCGGGCGGTCAGCACCACGCGGAAGCCGGCTGCCGCCAGCTGCCTGGCGGTCGCGGCACCGATGCCGCTGCTCGCTCCGGTGATGACGGCGATGGGGGATGCGGCGGCCATGGCGGGCTCCTCGGACAGCTGATCGGTACGGGCCCAGGATAGGCAGGGGTGCGGTCAGTGGTTGCGGGGGGCGTACATGATCACGGCCATGCCGGCCAGACAGATCAGCGCACCCGTCACGTCCCAGCGGTCGGGTCGGTAGCCGTCGGCGGCCATGCCCCAGGCGATCGACCCCACGACGAAGACCCCGCCGTACGCGGCGAGCACCCGCCCGAACTCGCCGTCGGGCTGGAGCGTGGCGACGAAACCGTAAGTGGCCAGGGCGATGATGCCCCCGCCGATCCAGGCCCAGCCGCGGTGCTCCCGGACCCCTTGCCACACGAGCCAGGCGCCGCCGATCTCGAACAGGGCGGCAACGACGAAGAGGGCGATGGAGCGGATCACGGACATGGGGCGAAGCGTGCCATGGCCGCGTACCCGAGACGCGCCGAACCGATGGGTAAATATGGATAATTGGTGATGATCTGTATCTTCAGGGCATGGTAGTGACGCGTAAGGCTCTGCTGGGGGTGGCCGCTGCGGCGGCGATGGCGTCGACGGTGGCGCTCGGTGTGGGCGGGACGGCCGCCGCGGTCGGCGCGCCCTTCGGTACGCCCGCGGGGCGGAACATCGCACCGGAGGCGGATGTCTCGCTCCACGGGCATGTCTCGCTGTGGGGTACCGGGCTCGGGATCTGGCTGCGCAGCGAGAACCGCGGGCCGGCTGATCTGGACGGAGCGACCGTGCGGCTGCGGGTCTCCGTACCGCTGGCGGGCCGCCAGCAGTTGCCGCAGGAGTGCCTGCGGGCCGACCTGACGACCGTGCTGTGCCGGACGGGCGCGTTGCACGCGGACGGCTCCGAGCAGCGACAGCTCGCCCTCGAACTGCAGCTCGCCGGGCGGCCGGCCGAGGTGATCGTCCGGATCGACACCGTGTGGAACGGCGGGGCGACGGACCGGAACGCGAAGAACAGTGAGCACGAGGTGCTGGCTCCCGCGACGGGGGACGAGTACGTGTTCTGAGCGGTCGGGGCGTGATGTCTGCTTCGTACACTCTCTGCATGCCGCAGAAGTCATCCGCCCCCCGTCGTAGCACCCTGCTGGCCGAGCTGGCCGTCACCTCGCGCCGCTACATGGCCTCGTACGCGCTGTTCAACCAGGCCGTGGCCGACCACCTGGGGCTGCACCCCACCGACCTGCAGTGCCTCAATCTGCTCGGTCTGGAGACCGAGCCCGTCACCACGGGTCGCGTCGCGGAGCTCACCGGGCTCACCACCGGCTCGGCGACCCGGCTCGTGGACCGGCTGGAGCGGGCCGGATATGTGACCCGTGCGCGGGACACGGCCGACCGGCGGCGGGTGCTGGTCACGACCATTCCGGAGCGGATGGCGGAGTTCGGTGCGGTCTGGGAGCGGTTGAACAGTGGCTGGGCGGCCCTGTTCGAGGCGTACGACGACGACGAGGTCGCCTTCCTCATCGCTCATATGCGGCGGACGGCGGAGCTGAGCGCCGCTCAGGTCGAGCGGCTGCGCGACGGCGGCGCCACCTGACCAGGGGTGTGGCTCAGCCGCCCGACGGACCGGGGCCGGCCAGGGCGTTCCCGAAGTCGCGGACGGCTTCGTTGACGATCGCCTCCAAGCGGGCGTGGTGGGCGCCGCGCCAGTACACCCGGTCGCACTCGGTGCACTGCGCGAAGACGTCGTAGGACTGCTGTGTGCCGTGCTCCAGCTGCCCGCTGACGGAGTCCTTGTCGGCCGCCGCCAGCGGTCCGTTGCATGCCGTGCACCGTGTCCACGGGGCGAGGTCCGGCGCGAACCGTTCCAGTACGTCGCGCAACTGCGCCTCGGGGCGGTCGCTGTAGACGTACGCCCCCGCCCAGATCTCCCGCCGGTGCAGCAGCCCGCGGTCCCGGGAGAGCAGGACCCGCCGCTCCTGGGCCGAGCGGGTGGCCAGTGCGGGGTCGCCGATGTCCTCGCTCTCGTACGCCGCGTCGACACCGAGCAGCCGCAGCCGCCGCGCGAGGGTGCCGAGGTGGACGTCGAGGAGGAAGCGCAGGGGTGCGCCCGGTACGTGCTGAGGGCGCCGGACGGCCCGGACCTCGACCTGTTCGCCCGCCGCGGGGATGTGTGACACGGGCACGGGGTTTCCGTCGACGAGGAGTTGCCCGGCCTCGGTGAGCGGCACACCGAGCGACTCCACCACGTGGCCGAGGGTGGACGAGCCGTCGGTGGTCACGGCCGTCCGGCCGCTGCGGCGTTCGTGCGCGACGAAGAGGCGCAGCTCGGGGGCGACTTCGAGGTGGATCTCGGGTCCGTTCACGTGGTCAGGATGCCATCGGGGCGGGGGTCGCAGCCACGGGATTCGGCCGGGTCGCGCGGGCGTCAGGCGCGGAAGGCGGAGGCGTGTCCGGCGGCCCAGGCCGCGAACGAGCGGGCCGGACGTCCGGTCAGTTTCTCCGTGTCGCCGGTGACTTCGGCGGCCGAGCCGTCCGTGGCGGCCCAGTAGTCGAGCAGCCCCTCGGCGATCTCCTCCGGCATGTAGGGGGAGACGGCGGCCTTCCAGTCGGCCCTGGTCACGGTGCGGACGGTGACGGGGCTGCCGGACGCGGCGGCCAGGAGCTCGACCTGCTCGGCGGCGGTGAAGGATTCGGGGCCGGTCAGGTGGTACGCCGAGCCCTGGAGCCGCGCGTCGGTGAGGACGGCGAGTGCCGCCTCGGCGATGTCGGCCTCGTCGATGGGGCTGGTCCCGCTGTGCGGGTAGGGCAGCTCGACGGGGCGGCCCGACCGGATGGACTCCGACCACTGGTAGGCGTTGCCGGCGAAGGCGCCGGGGCGCAGCAGGGTCGTGGTGAGGGGCGAGGCGGTCAGTGCCTGCTCCACCGTGTGGTGGGAGGCGGCGATCGGGTTGGACCCGGCGTCCGGGTCGAGGACCGAGCTGGAGGAGAGCAGGGCGATGTGTGTCACGCCGGCGCTCTGTGCGGCGGCGAGGAACTCGGTGATGTGGGAGGGCTCGGCGTAGAGGAAGACGGAGTCGACGCCTTCCAGGGCGGCCGCGAAGGTGCTGGGGTCACCGAGATCGCAGGCCACGGACGGGACGCCGGCCGGCAGCGAGAGTTCGGCGGGGTTGCGGGATCCGGCGCGCACGGCGTGGCCGCCCCCGTGCAGGAGCGAGAGGAGCGCGGAACCGACGCGGCCGCGGCAGCCGGTGACGAGGGTGAGCATGGTGAGGGATCTCCAGGGTGGGGCGACGGGGAACGGGTGCCGTGCGGCACCGCCGAATCGACTGTGCCACACATTGGCTGCGTGGCGCACATAAATATCCGCGAAGGGTCCCTGCGCGGCGGACGTCGTGGGAGTGTGCGGGGCGGGCGGCTCCTCGGCGGATGCGCGCCGCCGCCCGTCGGCCTCACCCGGTGGACGGCACCGGCAGTCGGGCGCCGGCCGTGCGGTGATCCCGGAGCGCGGCCACCAGGCCCGCGAGCATCAGCGCCTCCCCCGCGTTCCCGAGGAGCGGTACGGAGAAGGCGAACGCGGACGCGACGAACACGGCGGCCGCGCCGAGCGCGATCCACGGCACCGCGT
The DNA here is from genome assembly GCF_019399235.1 of Streptomyces poriferorum. Lineage (GTDB taxonomy): Bacteria > Actinomycetota > Actinomycetes > Streptomycetales > Streptomycetaceae > Streptomyces > Streptomyces poriferorum. The sequence goes on from NZ_JAELVH010000012.1 coordinate 53,296, forward strand.
CCCTGATCCAGGCCCGCACCCCGATCCCGAGCAGCGCCAGGATGCAGAACACGGCAGCCGCGGGTGCGCCGTGGTCCCCGGCGGCGACGTACCTCAGGGTGCCCGCCCAGTGGCGCGGTTCCAGGGTGAGCCCGGGCAGCGTGAGGAGTGCGCCGGCGACGGCCGACGCTCCGGCCACCAGCCAGGCCGCCACCAGCGTCCGCCGTCGGGGGCCGAGCAGCAGCGCTCCGCAGACGATCACGGCCGGAGTCAGTACGGCGTGGACGACGAACCGGCCCGCGTTCAGCGTCTCCAGCGGCGCCCCCTCGCCCACGGCCGCCCCGGTCGCCACGACGAGCGAGTCATAGGCGAGGCCGCATCCCAGGAGGCAGGTCCACCGCCCGGCGCTCCGTCCCGCCCCGAAAGCCACTGCCGACAGCACGAGTTGTGTCAGGGCGATACAGAGGAGGGTCGCCGTGGCCATGGGGCCGCCTTTCGGTCGGGGGCGGGGAGCCGGCGCCCGTTCCCGGGAGGCTGAGCGTATGCGTGGTTCGCCTGACGGAACAGTGTTTCCCCGAACCTGGGACGCCCTACCCCCGTTCCGGGTGGAGGTCCAGCCGCCAGTCATGCGTCAGCAGCGGGTGCCCCGGCGGGTACTCGATCTCGCACTCGCCCATCAGCAGGAACCCCGCCCTGCGGCACACCCCGTTCGACGCGGCGTTGTCCACGGACGGGTAGGCGTGCAGGTAGCGGTGCTTGCGCGCGGCGCGCGCCTGCCCGGCCACGGCCGCCGTCGCGGCCGACGCGATGCCCCGGCCCTGGAACTCCGCGAGGACGGCCCACCCCGTCTCGTACACCTCGCGGCCCTGCCAGGTGCGCTCCCAGAAACCGATGGTGCCCACGGCCCCGGCCTCTCCGGGCAGCGCGATGCGGTACATCCTGCCCCGGCCCGTCCGGTCCGCGCTCAGCGCCACGTAGCGGCCGTGACGCCCTATGAGCTGCTCCTCCGACTCGGGGCCGCCCAGATGGTCCATCAGCTCCGGTGCGTTGGCACGGCGGAGCAGTTCCAGGTCGCTGTCCGACCAGGGCTCGATCGTTACGGATGGTGCTTCGGCGCGCTCCATGCCGGAACTGTAGGACGGGCCACTGACATTCAGCGGGCACCCAGCACGGTCGGCGGGACGCCGACCGTCGCGGTGAAGTCTCTGACCAGGTGCGCCTGGTCGCTGTAGCCGAGATCCGCGGCGAGTCCCGCCCAGTCCACCGCCGGGTCCGACTCGGCGCGCTCCAGCGCCTCGTGGATGCGGTAGCGGAGGATGACCCACTTGGGTCCGACGCCCACGTACGTGGCGAAGAGCCGTTGCAGCGAACGCGCCGACAGTCCCTCGGAGCGGGCCAGTTCACCGACGCGGCGGACCGTACGGTCGGTGCGTACGAGGTCGACCAGGGCCATCGCCCGCTCGGCCTGCGGATCCGGTTCCGGGCCGAGTGCCAGCAGGTACGCGTCGAGCGCCGCGACCCGTGCGTCCTCCTGCCCGGGGTCCAGTACGGCCGAAGGCGGGGCGGGCGGCGTGAACACCTCGGCGGCCGGGACCCGGCGGCCCGTCCAGTCCGACACCGGCCGGTCCGGTGCGAACGGCCGGAAGCCGCCCGGCCGGAACTGCACGCCGCAGACCCGTCCCCGCCCCTCCAGCTTCTGCGTGAAGAGCTCCAGGCCGATGCCCGAGACCTCCGCGAACCCGGCGTCCTCGTCCCCACAGCCCGCGTACCGCTCGAAGACCAGGTTGACGCTGGGGTGCGGGACCAGATGGGAGGCGTACGGCTCGCGCAGATCCCAGTCGATCAGCCAGTAGTGCTCCAGGTACGGGCGCAGCGCGGGGGCCGGCTCCCGGCGCCGGAAGCGTACGTGTGTGAACAGCTCGGGGGCGTCGACGATGCCCCGGGTGTCGCGTCGGGGACCTCGGGAGCCGGGCATGGCTGCCGATCCTATGACGTGGTCCCCTTCCGTGTCCCGGCTGTCGCGTTTGTTCAAGACCCCGGCCGTCACCGGATGCATGGTCGAAGCATGAAGAAGATCAGTGAATTGCTGGATGCGGCGGCCGGCGGCGCGCTGCCCGTGGTGCGGGGGATCGACGACAGCCGGCTGGACGACCCCACGCCGTGCGCGGAGTACGACGTGCGTGCCCTGGTCAGCCATCTCGCCCAGGTGGTCGCCAACTTCACCGCCCTCGCGGCCAGGCGGGACGCGGAGCACGGCGAGGCCCCGGACGCGGTCACGGGGGACTGGCGGGAACGTTTCGGCGAGGAGACCGCCGCGCTGGTCGAGGCGTGGGCGGCGCCGGGCGCGGAGGAGGGGACCACGGGCGCCATGGGATTCCCCGCGCGGACGGTCGGGCACATGGTGCTCGGCGATCTGACGGTGCATGCGTGGGACCTGGCACGGGCCACCGGTCAGGAGTTCGTGCCGGACGCGGACGTGGTGGACGAGCTCGGTCCCGCCATGGAAGCGATGGCTCCGAAGGCCCGCGAGGCGAAGGTGTTCGGCGAGCCCTTCCCCGTACCGGACGGGGCTAGCCCCTTCGCGCGGGTGCTGGCGCTGACCGGTCGTGATCCGGGCTGGCAGCCGCCCCGGGCGTGACGCCGGTGGCCGGAATGTGCGTGTCCGCCGCCGGCGGGCCGTCGTAGAGCGTGCCGAGAGTCGCGTAGGCGCCGTCCACGATCTGCTCGGCGTCCACGAGCATCGCGCGCTCGGCGAGCCGGGCGGCCTGATGGGTGTACGGGGAGGGCGGCGCCGGGTGCCGGCGCCGCCACCAGGTATCGCATGCCGCGTAGATGCCGGAGGCGAAGACCAGCACGGGGATGGACAGAGCCAGCAGAGTGTCGCCCATGGCAGGCCTCCTTCAGTGTCGATGCCTCCTGCATCGGCAGGTTCGACATGTCTACTGAAGATCATTCTTCGGCCAATGAATGGCCGGATAGGGCTGGCTGACAGATGCCCTTCGTGCAGGTCGGCGCGGGGGGTGACGCCGGCTGGACCGTGTGTTCGGCGGCGGCCCGTTCAGCGGGGTGCGTGTTCGGCGGGTGTGTGTTCAGTGGCGGAGGCGCCGTCGTGGCGGGGGTGACCGGAGTCGCCGGGGGAGCCGGGCGGTGGCGGGTGCGGCGCCCGGAAGGTGAAGGCCTCGGGCCCTTCGCCCTGCTCGCGGATCAGGGCGATGCGGCCCATCGCCTCCTCCATGCTCGGGCGGTGCCCTGCGGGGACCCACCACATCGCGACGGACACGTCGGCGAGGCGCTCGAACCAGTCCCGGCGGCGCGCGAGCACCTTGAGGTGGTCGCTGCGGTACGTGTAGTTCCGCAGCGCCTCGACCGATTCCCAGACCGAGCAGTTGATCAGGAGCAGGTCGTCGTCGTGCTCGGGGCGCAGGTTCGTCGCGTCGGCACCGCTGTCGTCGACCATGCGCCAGACGAAACCGGGAGCCTGATCGGCGACGGCGTTGATCTCATGGAGCTGGGCGACGAAGCCGGCCAGCTGGGGGCTGTCGAGCGGGGCAAGCATGCGCCCGACGTTGACCTGGGCAAGGTGGAAGTCGCTCACGGGGCAAGCATGCCCGGGCGAACCTTCTAAAGTCAACGAATGCTGTTTTTAGACTTCGGCTACGGTTCCGCGTGCGACGGCGGTGCGCCCGCGGCGGCTTCCGGTTCGGCGCCCGGCCCTGTCCTCTTCGCGGTTTCGAGCGTGACGCAGCACCCGTGCGGAAGGGGGTCCATCGCCGCGCTCCAGTCCTGGCCGCCGGGCAGCCCCTTGAGCAGGCCCTCGATCCCGGCCAGGTTCATCCCGCAGACCAGCGCGGGGAACTGGTCGGCCAGCGCATGGAAGGGGCAGTTGTTCAGCCGTAGCGTCCCCTCGTCCCAGAACGGCTCGTAACCGCGCGCCCGCAGGACCTCGACCGGATCCGCCTCGCACCCCGGTTCACCCCCCGAGGCCTCCCCGGCGGCCCTGGCCGCCGCCTGGAGCTCCCCGTCGAGCCCGGCCTGCTCCACGACCTCGGCCAGCAGCCGGCTCGCCGTGTCGTAGGAGCGGGGCGGCACCGACACCGTGCGCTCGCCCTCGGCCCTCCGGTACAGCTTCGAGGGCCGCCCGGACCCCGGGCCGCTGCGCCCCGAAAGCCGCCGGAAGCAGACCTCCAGCAGGCCGGCCTCGACCAGCTTGTCCAGGTGGAACGCGGCCAGCGAACGGGACACCCCGACCGCCTCGGCCGCGGCGTCCCGCCCCACCTCGCCCGGCGTCCCGGAGACGTGCCGGTACAGTCCGCGTCGCACCGGGTCCCCCAGTGCGACCAACGCCTCCAGGGCGGCATCCTCGCTGCTCACGACGTAATTCTATAACTAACGGCGATTGACGAAGGAGTGGCTCGGACGGGGCCGGGTCGGGTTGCTCGGGCGAGGTCGCACGGACGGGGTCTCCCGGGCGCGTTCGCTCGTGTGGGGTTACCCGGGCGGGTTCGCTCGGGCGGGGCCGTTCCGAAAGGGAGGGTCAGGGCCAGACCAGGCAGTAGGCCTGATGTCCCGCATCGTGCAGACGGTGGCTGAAGTCCTGCCACTCGTGCAGCAGCTGATAGACGTTGTACGCGTCACGCGGGCCACCGCGGTCCGGGACCGTCGACCAGATGAAGGCCGCGGCGCCGACGGACTCCTCGCCCACGCCGCGCAGCGGGTCCACGACCGTCATCGGAAGCTTGACCACCGCGTAGTCGGGGTGCAGCACGACCAGCTCCAGCGGCGGGACCTTGTGCAGGGGTATGCCCTGTATGCCGGTGAGGACCATCGCGGCGACGGTCTCCGGCTTGATCTTGGTGAACATGCCGCCCATGCCCAGCTCGTCGCCGCCGAGCTCCTCGGGGCGCATGGAAATGGGCACCCGTGCGGCAGTGGCGCCGTCGGGAGCACCGAAGTACTTGTAAGTCACCCCCATCCCGCCACTGCTCCTGCTTCCGGCTCCGACCTGCGCACCGCCGGCCTGTATGCCCTGCTTGCGCTCAGCCTCGCGCCGGTGCCGACCCCGCCGGGCAGGCTCGGGCCCCAGGTCGTCGGTCCCTTCGCCCACTTCGCCACCGCGATGCATATCTCATCCACCCGACTACTAACTAGGAGACACAGCCCCCGCCGCGCAACCCGATCATCGTGTCAGTGACCTCCCCCGCGAACGTGCGGTGAAACACCCGTCCGCAAGTCCGTCCGTGGCTCTGACACCATGGCATGTGTGAGCTTTCCCTATGACGCCCCAGTTTCGCAGACGCTTTTCGACCGCGCGTCCCTCGTGACGCCCGGTGGCGTGAACTCTCCTGTACGTGCCTTCCGGGCCGTGGGCGGTACACCCCGCTTCATGGTCTCCGGTACCGGTCCGTACCTCACCGATGCCGACGGTCGCGAGTATGTCGACCTCGTGTGCTCGTGGGGGCCGATGATTCTCGGCCATTCCCACCCCGATGTCATCGCCGCCGTCCAGGAGGCCGTCGCCCGCGGCACCTCGTTCGGTACGCCCGGCGAGGGCGAGGTCGCGCTCGCCGAGGAGATCGTGGCCCGGGTCGAGCCCGTGGAGCAGGTGCGGCTGGTGTCGTCCGGCACCGAGGCGACCATGTCCGCGATCCGCCTGGCCCGTGGCTTCACCGGCCGGGCCAAGATCGTGAAGTTCGCCGGCTGCTACCACGGTCACGTCGACGCGCTCCTCGCCGCTGCCGGGTCCGGTCTTGCGACCTTCGGTCTGCCGGACACGCCCGGGGTCACCGGCGCCCAGGCCGGCGACACGATCGTGCTGCCGTACAACGACCTGGAGGCCGTACGGGCCGCCTTCGCCGCGCAGCCCGGCGAGATCGCCTGCGTGATCACCGAGGCGTCGCCGGGCAACATGGGCGTCGTGCCGCCGCTGGACGGTTTCAACGCGGGGCTCAAGGAGATCTGCGCCGCCAACGGTGCGCTCTACATCTCCGACGAGGTCATGACCGGGTTCCGTACGTCGAAGGCCGGCTGGTTCGGCATCGACGGGGTGCGGCCCGACCTGATGACGTTCGGCAAGGTCATGGGCGGCGGCTTCCCGGCCGCGGCGTTCGGCGGCCGCGCCGACGTGATGGCGCACCTGGCCCCCGTCGGCCCCGTCTACCAGGCGGGCACCCTCTCCGGTAACCCCATCGCGACCGCCGCCGGTCTCGCCCAGCTGCGTCTGCTGGACGACGCCGCGTACGCGAAGGTCGACGCGGTCTCCGCGGAGATCCGCGGGCTGGTGAGCCAGGCCCTCGACAAGGAGGGGGTCGCGCACACCGTGCAGGCCGCGAGCAACATGTTCTCCGTCTTCTTCACCGACGGTCCGGTCCGCACCTACGACGACGCCAAGCGGCAGGAAGCCTTCCGCTTCACCGCGTTCTTCCACTCGATGCTGGCGCAGGGTGTCTACCTCCCGCCGTCCGCGTTCGAGTCGTGGTTCGTCTCCACCGCCCACGACAGCCGGGCCGTCGAGCGGATCGCCGCCGCGCTGCCCGCCGCAGCCCGCGCCGCATCGGAGGCCACCGCATGAGCGAGACCAGCAGCAACGCCGGACGCAAGGACATCACCGTCGTCCACCTGATGCGCCACGGAGAGGTGCACAACCCGGAGGGCGTGCTGTACGGGCGCCGCCCCGGCTACCACCTCTCCGAGCTCGGCCGGCAGATGGCCGACCGGGTCGCCGAGCACCTGGACAAGCGCGACATCACGCATGTCGTCGCCTCTCCGCTGGAGCGGGCCCAGGAGACGGCGACGCCGATCGCCAAGACGCACGGCCTGGACCTCGCCACCGACGAGCGGCTCATCGAGGCCGCCAACGTCTTCGAGGGCAAGACCTTCGGTGTCGGCGACGGGGCGCTGCGCAAGCCGGACAACTGGAAGCACCTGACGAACCCGTTCCGGCCGTCGTGGGGTGAGCCGTACATCGAGCAGGTCGTACGGATGATGGGCGCCCTGGACGCGGCGCGTGACGCGGCGCGCGGTCACGAGGCGGTGTGCGTCAGCCACCAGCTGCCGATCTGGATCGTCCGCAGCTTCGTGGAGCGGCGGCGGCTGTGGCACGACCCGCGCAAGCGCCAGTGCACGCTCGCCTCGCTGACCAGCTTCACGTACCAGGGCGACAAGATCGTGTCGGTCGGGTACTCGGAGCCGGCCCGGGATCTGGTGCCGGCGCATCTGCTGGCGGGGGCGAAGCCGGTGAAGGGGGCGTCGAAGGGGTTCGGCGCGTAGCCGGCCGTTGGCCGGGGGGCTCTCGGTTCGGGTCCGCCCCGGTCCGGCCGGTGGGTGGGCCCGGGTTCGGCCCGGTGGTCGTTTGTCCTCAAACGCCGGACGGGCTCGAATTGGGCCCCTGTGGTCCGAGGCGGGGCAGTTGATCCCGGCAGGGCTTGATTTGGCTGCCCCGGTCCGGGATGTGGCTACTTCCGGCTCGTTCTGAACGTTTGTGGGCCGACCGGGCGGATTTTTGTCGTCCGGGGTTTCGGCCTGCCGTTTTTCGGGCGCTTCGGAGTCGATCTTGCGTTCGGTCATGGCTGGGGTCTGGTTCCGTAAAGAATTGTGTGCTAATTCGAGGAACCCCCGTGTTGCTTCACCCATCTAAGCCTTTGCCAGTTTGTATGGACTTGGGGCAAAACGACCGCAGATGGGAACAACATGCGCGACATCAGCCGAAGGGGTTTGCTCGGAGCCGGACTTGGGACCGCGGCCGCCATCGGGATGGCGGGCTGCAGTTCCTCCGGTGGGTCCGGTACGGGTGGTGCGGGGCCGGACAAGGGCGCCAAGGGGGAGAAGGGCGCCGATGGTGCGGTCAAGGGCAACGGGCCCGCGAAGAAGGACGTCCGCGCCATCGGCGACGGTTCCACCGCGGACACCGGGAAGCAGCCGCACCAGCCGTCCGCGCCCGTGCCGCTCGAACCCGGGCAGAAGCCGCCGCAGTTCGTGATCTTCTCCTGGGACGGTGCCGGCGAGGTCGGCAACGGGCTCTTCCCGCGTTTCCTGGAACTCGCCAGGGAACACGACGCGAAGATGACCTTCTTCCTCTCCGGGTTGTATCTGCTGCCCGAATCGAAGAAATCGCTCTACCGCCCGCCCAACAACCCCATCGGCGCCTCCGACATCGGCTATCTCACCGACGGTCACATCAAGGAGACGCTGAAGGGTGTGCGCCAGGCCTGGCTCGACGGCCATGAGATCGGCACGCACTTCAACGGGCATTTCTGCGGCGGCTCCGGATCGGTGGGCGACTGGTCGCCCTCCCAGTGGCAGAGCGAAATCGATCAGTCGATCTCCTTCGTCACCGAATGGCGCACCAACACCGGCTGGACCGACCTTGATCCGCTGCCTTTCGATTACCGCAAGGAACTCGTCGGCGGCCGCACCCCCTGTCTGCTCGGGCAGGACAATCTGCTGCCCACCGCGAAGAAGCTGGGCTGGCGCTACGACGCCAGTTCGCCCGGTGGCACCCAGGTGTGGCCCACCAAGCGCATGGACATCTGGGACCTGCCGCTCCAGGGCATCCCGTTCCCCGGGCACAGCTTCGAGGTCCTCTCCATGGACTACAACATCCTGGCCAACCAGTCGCAGAATTCGACCAGGGGAATGCCGTCGCGCTATCCGGGCTGGCGGAACCAGGCCACCCAGTCTTACCTCAGTGGTTTCCAGCGCGCGTACGAGACGAACCGCGCGCCGTTCTTCATCGGAAACCACTTCGAGGAGTGGAACGGCGGCATCTATATGGATGCGGTCGAGGACGCGCTCAAGCACATCGCGGGGAAGCCGGATGTGCGCCTCGTCTCCTTCCGGCAGTTCGTCGACTGGCTCGACGTCCAGGACCCGGCGGTGCTCGCGAAGCTTCGTACGCTGGAGGTCGGTCAGGCCCCCGAAGGCGGCTGGAACACGTTCTTTAAACAGGCCTGACAACGGGCTTTACGGGCACCGAGGGGGGTGCCCAAGATCCCCGAAACCGTCATGCGAAACTTTTCACATGAGCTATGGCCGCGCATCCCGACGCCGCTTCACCCTGCTCGCCGCACCCGCGGCGGCCGTCGCGCTCGCACTGACGCTGAGCGCGTGCGGTTCGGGCGGCACGACCGGTGGCGGCGGCGACACGAACTTCGTCACCGGCAATGGCGGGATCTCTACTTCGGCCAAGGGCGAGCGGGCCGACGCTCCGAAGCTCGACGGCGAGAGCCTGGACGGCGAGAAGCTCGACCTCGCCGACTACAAGGGCAAGATCATCGTCCTCAACGTCTGGGGCTCGTGGTGTGCCCCCTGCAGGCTGGAATCGAAGTACTTCAACAAGGTGGCCAAGGAGACGAAGGACCAGGGCGTCCAGTTCGTCGGGATCAACACCCGCGACCCGGAACGGGCCCAGGCCATCAGCTTCGAGAAGGACTTCGGGGTCACCTACCCCAGCTTCTACGACAAGACCGGCAGGCTCCTGCTGCGTTTCCCCAAGGGAACGCTCAAGCTGCAGTCCATCCCGTCGACCGTCGTCATCGACCGTGACGGGAAGCTGGCCGCCCGCTTCGTGGGCCCGGTCGACGACACCAATCTGCACAAGATGATCGACCCTCTGATCGCGGAGAAGTGATCAGGTGATCGCGCTCGCCGCCGCCACGCAGAACGAGACGGTCCTGAGCGGGGCCCTGCTGGTCGCCCTGCCCATCGCCCTGCTCGGCGGGCTCGTCTCCTTCTTCTCGCCCTGCGTCCTGCCGCTCGTCCCCGGCTACCTCAGTTACGTCACCGGCGTCAGCGGTGCCGACCTGGCCGACGCCCGGCGGGGGCGCATGGTCGCGGGCGCCTCGCTGTTCGTGGCCGGCTTCACCGCCGTGTTCGTCTCCGGCGGCGCGCTCTTCGGCTACTTCGGCGACACGCTCCAGGAGAACAGCGGGCCGCTCACCAAGATCCTCGGCGTGCTGATGATCCTCATGGGCGTCTTCTTCATGGGCCTGATGCCGTGGATGACGCAGCGCGAGTTCCGCATCCACAGGAAACCGGTGACCGGCCTGGTGGGTGCCCCGCTGCTCGGAGCGCTCTTCGGGATCGGCTGGACGCCGTGCCTCGGACCGACGCTGAGCTCGGTGAGCATCCTCGCGATGGACCAGGGAACCGCCGGACGCGGGGCGATACTGACCGTCGCGTACTGCCTCGGCCTCGGCATCCCCTTCGTGCTCGCGGCCGTCGCCTTCCGCAAGGCGCTCGGCGCGTTCGGCTGGGTCAAGCGCCACTACGCGTGGGTCATGCGCATCGGCGGCGGCATGATGATCGTGACCGGGCTGCTCCTGCTGACCGGCGTGTGGGGCAGCATGATGCAGGAACTACAGGGCTGGTCCGCCGGCTTCACGGTGGGGATCTGAGTACCGATGAGCAACACCAAGTCCAACCCGTCCCAGGAGCGCGAGCGCCCCGATGAGCGGGAGGTGCGCGCAGAGCAGGACCGGGAGACCGCCCGGGAGCTCGGCGCCGCCGGCTCCCAGCTCTCCACCGCGCCGCGTGAGGAGGCCCTGGCGAGCCTTCCCGCTATGGGCGTCATCGGCTGGGCGCGCTGGTTCTGGCGTCAGCTGACCTCCATGCGGGTCGCGCTGATCCTGCTCTTCCTCCTGTCGCTCGGCGCCATCCCCGGCTCGCTGATCCCGCAGAACAGCGTCGACGAACTCAAGGTGCAGACCTTCAAGGGACTGCACACCACCGTCTCGCCGATCTACGAGAAGCTCCAGTTCTTCGACGTCTACAGCTCGGTGTGGTTCTCCGCGATCTACATCCTGCTGTTCGTCTCCCTCATCGGCTGCATCGTGCCGCGCACCGGCACGTTCATCGGCCAGCTGCGCAGCCGCCCGCCGGGCGCCCCCAAGCGCCTGACCCGGCTGCCCGCGTACACCACCTGGCGCACCGGGGCCGAGCCGGACCAGGTCCACGAGGCCGCGCTCAGGATGATGCGCAAGCGCCGCTACCGGGCCCACGTCGACGGGGACGCGGTCGCCGCCGAGAAGGGCTATCTGCGCGAGGCCGGGAACCTGATGTTCCACATCGCGCTCATCGTGATGCTGGTGGCCTTCGCCTGGGGACAGCTCTTCAAGTCCGAGGGCGCCAAGCTCGTCGTCGAGGGCGACGGGTTCTCCAACACGATCACCCAGTACGACAACTTCAAGTCCGGCTCGCTCTTCGACGAGGACTCGCTGTCGCCCTTCAGCTTCACCCTCGACGACTTCATCGGCACGTACGAGCGCAGCGGCCCGCAGATCGGCACGCCCCGGACGTACGAGGCACACGTGACGTACTCCGACGGCGCCTACGGCAAGCCGAGGAAGAAGGTCATCAAGGTCAACGAACCGCTGGTCGTCGATGGTACGAAGGTCTATCTCAACGCCCACGGCTACGCGCCCGTCGTCTCCGTCAAGGACGGCAGGGGCAAGGAGGTCTACAAGGCCGCCGTGCCCCTGCTGCCGCTGGACAACAACGTCACCTCGTCCGGTGCGATCAAGGTGATGGACGGCTACCGCGACAAGAACGGCAAGAAGGACCAGCTGGGCTTCCAGGCCTTCTTCGTGCCGACCTTCGCCGGCAGCGGCAAGGGCACGATGTTCTCGCAGTTCCCGGCCGCCGACATGCCGGTCCTCGCGCTGAACGGCTTCCACGGCTCGCTCGGCGTCGACTCCGGACTGGCGCAGAACGTCTACCAGCTCGACAAGTCGAAGATGAAGGAGTTCAAGGACTCCAAGGGCGAGCAGCTCAAGCAGCGGCTGCTGGTCGGCGAGACGATGAAGCTCCCCGACGGGGCCGGCTCCATCACCTTCGAGGGCCTCCAGGAGTGGGCGAGCTTCCAGATCTCGGAGCAGCCCGCCAGCGGCTGGGCGCTCACCGGAGCCATCGGCGCGATCGCCGGACTGGCCGGCTCGCTGTTCATCCAGCGCCGCCGGGTCTGGATCCGTGCCGTACGCGGCGCCGACGGCGTCACCGTCGTCGAAATGGCGGGGCTCGGCCGCAGCGAGTCCGCGAAGCTTCCCGAGGAGCTGGCCGATCTCGCGGTCACGCTCAACGCCGTCGCGCCCACGGCGCCCGGCCCAGACACCGACCCCGACACCGATCCGGACCCCGGCACCCCGGTCGCCGCCGCGTCCTCCGCAGAACCTTCCGAAGGGGCTGAGAAGTGAATCTCGCCGCCGCAACCAACGAGAATCTGGCACACACCAGCAATGTGCTGATCTACTCGTCGATGGCCGTCTACACCCTGGCCTTCTTCGCACACATCGCGGAGTGGGTGTTCGGGTCCCGCAGCAAGGTCGGCCGTACAGCCGCCGAGCTGACCACCGAACAGGCCGCCGCCGGCACGGTGAAGGTCCAGGTCGCGCAGAAGGGCGGCGCCACCGCCGTCCTGGAACGGCCGAAGATCGTCACCCGGTCCGCGGCCGGATCGCGCGACGTTCCGGACGGTCCCGGTGCCGCGGGCGGCACCTTCAAGGGCGACCTCTACGGCCGGATCGCGGTCTCCATGACCGTGCTCGCCTTCCTGATCCAGGCGGGCGGGGTCATCTCCCGCGCCCTGTCCGTGCAGCGCGCCCCCTGGGGCAACATGTACGAGTTCTCCATCACCTTCTCCACGGTGGCGGTCGGCGCGTACCTGGCCCTGCTGGCCCTGAAGAAGAACGTCCGCTGGATGGGCCTGATCCTGATCACGGCCGTCCTGCTGGACCTCGGCCTCGCGACCACGGTGCTCTACACCTCCAGCGACCAGCTGGTGCCCGCACTGCACTCGTACTGGCTGTGGATCCACGTCTCCACCGCCATCATCTGCGGCGCCGTGTTCTTCATCGGCGGCATCGGCACGCTCATCTACCTCTTCCGCGACAGCTACGAGAGCAAGCTCGCCAACGGGCAGGAGCCCGGCGCGTTCGCCCACTCCGTGCTCTCCCGGATGCCCTCCGCGTCGAGCCTCGACAAGTTCTCGTACCGGATCAACGCGGCGGTCTTCCCGCTGTGGACGTTCACCATCATCGCGGGCGCGATCTGGGCCGGCGACGCCTGGGGCCGCTACTGGGGCTGGGACCCCAAGGAGGTCTGGTCCTTCATCACCTGGGTCGCGTACGCCTGCTACCTGCACGCCCGCGCGACGGCCGGCTGGAAGGGCCGCAAGGCCGCCTACCTGGCGCTGATCGCCTTCGGCTGCTGGATCTTCAACTACTACGGCGTCAACATCTTCGTCACCGGCAAGCACTCCTACGCCGGCGTCTGAGCCGCCTGCGCAACGGCTGCCCGTCCCCGCTCCGGCGGGGGCGGGCAGCCGTTTGCGTCTCCTGGGTCAGGGCGCCGACGACGGGGGCAGGCACTGCTCCTTCGGCGCCGCACCCTCCGGCCACGCCAGGGCCGAGAAGCGCTGGTGCGGCGGATCCGGTGCCAGCTCCACCACCGGTACGGCCTTGTTGTACGGGTTGCCGTGGTTGTCCAGGCAGATCCAGCCGCTGGCCCCCCGCACCCGCAGCGAGCCCTTGACCCGGGGCCACTGGCCGCCCACGTCCTCCAGGCCAGGCAGTTCCTTCCCGTCCGCGGTCGCCCGCCGGATCCCCGCCACCGCCAGCGTCATCGCGTCATGGGCGATGATCAGCTGGCCGTCGGTCAGGTCGTCGTGCGCGGTAGGCCCGATCGGGCCGACCGGCTTCTTGCCCACCTCGGCCAGCAGATCGGTAAACGCCCGGTAGTCCTCCGCCGAACCGCCGGTCGGCTGCTTCTTCCCGGCCGCCACCGCGGGCCAGGCGTCCGGATGAGCCAGCGAGGCGTAGCGGACCGTCACCTTGCGCCGCAGCGCGTCGCGGTCGAGCTTCTTGTCGTCGCCCAGGTACGAGCCCTCGTCCCCGGTGAGGACCGTGAAGCGGCGGCTCTGACAGCCGCGCGCGCCCAGCGCGTTGACGAACTGGCGCAGCTGGACATGACGCCCGGCGAAGAACACGGTGTCCGCGTCCGTGTCGCAGATGAGGTGGGTGATCTGCTCGAACGTGTTGGCCGTGGTCCCCTCGTCGTACGGATCCTTCCGCGAGGTGAACAGCTCCGGTTCGTACTTCGAGCCCTTCAGCAGCGTGCTGAACGCCGACTTCAGGGTGTCCGTGTAGTGGTCGCCGCTGCGGGTGTCCTGCACCAGCAGCGCCTTGTCGGCCTTGACCTCACCGAACGAGGCGAGGGCGCGGGCCTCGTCCCGGTTGGTGGGGGACACCCGGGCGAGGCCCGGGAACGGGTCGCCCGAGGGGCCGTTGGCGATGTCGTCGGCGGTGATCGTGGAGCCCACGACCGGAATCCCTGCCCCGGTCAGCTCCTTCACCGCCTCCTTGGCCTGCGTACTGCTGATCGCGACCCCGGACACCGCGCGCAGCCGGTGCGGGGCTCCCGTCATCGTCAGCAGCCGGTCCACCACGGGCCGCCACAGCAGGCTGTTGCTCCCGGTGTTGGCGAGGACCACCCGGATCTGCGGGACCTGCCCGTTCGCCCGGTGGTTGGACCGGTACTGCGCTGCGAACGCGCCCTGGAGCTCGTGCAGCACCTTCGTCCGCATGGACGAGTCGGTCGAGGTCAGCGGGAGCAGCAGCGCGACCGTCGCGTACCGGCCGGCCTTCAGCGTGCTGTTCTCCCGGCCGATCGCCGCGGCGATCGGCCGG
>NZ_JAELVH010000130.1 GCF_019399235.1 Streptomyces poriferorum
CGGTCGCTGCCGGGCGCCGGGGCGGCCGCCCCCGTTCCGTACGGACGGATCCTCGCCACGCGCACGTGGATCGGGGCCACAGTCGCCTACTTCACGAGCTACTGGGCGGTGGCGCTGATGCTGGTCTGGCTGCCGTCCTACCTGCGCAACGCCCTCGGGCACCCGGCCCACACGGCGGCCGTGCTCATCGTCGTGCCCTGGGCCGTAGCTGCCGTGGCGCTGCTGGCCCAGGCCGGCATCACCGGCCGGCTCATGCGCCGCGGGGTCAGCAGCCGCCGGGCACGCGGCTGGGTCGGCGGATGGCTGCTCGCCCTGGGCGCGGCGTGCCTGCTGGCGCAGACCTTCGTGGACGGCTCCACGGGCAAGACCGTGCTGGTGGCCCTGGGATTCGGCCTCGGTGGCTCCTACGCCACGGTCGCGGCCACCACGGTCGCCGAACTCGCCCCCACCGGCCGGAGCGGCGGGGCGCTTGGCGCGATGAACGCGGTCGTCACGGCCGCCGGCCTCGCGGCACCGGCCGTCGTCGGCGCTCTCGTCGACGCCCAGGGCAACGACGGCTACCACCTCGCCGTCACGTTCTCCGGCGTGCTGCTCGTGATCGGAGCAGCGGCGTCCTTCCTGCTGATCGACCCGGCCCGCGACATCGCCCGTCTGGCCCGCTGACCCACACCGCCACACACCGGGCCGACGACCCTTCCGCCCCGCCCCCGCACCGAGGAGCCTTCCTGTGAGCGCCGCACCGGTACTCGACACCGCACCCCTGGACCACGCCGTGACCGCACTGCGCGAGGGCATGGAGACCTGGGCCCTGACCGGACCGGTCGAACGCATCGGCCTGCTGGAACGGATGCTGCCCCGCATCGCCGAAGGTGCCCCCGCCATGGTCGCCGACGCGGCACGCGCCAAGGGCTACGGTGCCGACTCGCCCTGGGCCGCCGAGGACTGGGTCACCGCACCCTGGGCCCTGGCACAGACGGTGAGCGCGTACCTCCACGTACTGTGCAGGCTCGCCGACGGGCGGGACCCGGTTCCGGCCCGGTCCGTCCGCGACCGCGGCGGGCGCACCGTGGTCGACGTCTTCCCCGCCACGGGCACGGACCGCCTCCTGCTCAGCGGCTTCTCCGCACAGGTGTGGACCCTGCCCGGCACCACGCGCGAACAGGTGCTCGCCAGTGCGGCGGGCGCCTACCGGGGCAGCCCGGGAACACCCGCCGTGGCACTCGTGCTGGGAGCCGGGAACGTAGCGGCCATCACCCCGCTCGACATCGTGCACAAGCTGTACCTGGACAACCAGGTCGTCATCGCCAAGATGAACCCGGTCAACGACTACCTCCGGCCGCACTTCGAGAAGGTGTTCGCGGAGTTCGTGGATCGCGGATGGGTCCGCTTCGTGGACGGCGGCCCCGCCGAGGGCGCCTACCTGACCGCGCACGAGGGCATCGACACCATCCATGTGACGGGCAGCGAGCGCACGCACGACGCCATCGTCTGGGGCACGGACGAGCAGGCACAACAGCGCCGCATCGACGACACCCCCCTGAACGACAAGCCGTTCACCAGCGAGCTCGGGGGAGTGAGCCCCTGCATCGTCACCCCTGGTCCGTGGACGGACGCGGACCTCCGCTTCCAGGCGGAGCACATCGTCACCAGCAAGATGAACAACTCAGGCCACAACTGCGTCGCCAGCCAGATCCTCGTGGTGCCGCGGGACTGGGACGGAACCGAGCGACTGCTCGACGAGATCCGCCGGGTCCTGAGCGAACTCCCGCCCCGCAGCGATTACTACCCGGGCGCTGCCGGACGGCTGTGCGACGTCGTCGACGCGCACCCCGGGACCGAGTTCCTGGCGGGAGCGGCCTGCGGGGCGCTCGTGCCCGACATCACGCGCCCGGACGATCCGATGCTCACCGACGAGGTGTTCGCCAGCGCACTCGGAGTGGTACGTCTGGAGGGCCGGGACCCGGCCGATTTCCTGCGCCGGGCCACCGACTTCGCCAATGACACCCTGCCGGGCACTCTGGGCGCCACCCTGCTGGTCCACCCGCGTACCGAGCGCGCACACCGCGACGCCGTGGACACCGCGATAGCCGAACTGCGCTACGGCACGCTCGGAGTGAACTGCTGGTCGGCGTTCGGCTTCCTCCTCGGATACGCGCCGTGGGGGGCGTTCCCCGGGCACACCCGCCAGGAGATCGGCAGCGGAATCGGCTTCGTGCACAACGCCTTCATGCTGGAGGACGTGGAGAAGACGGTACTCCGGGCCCCCTTCGCCCCGTCTCCCCGCGGCCTGTTCAAGGGTTCGCCCTCGCTGTCCCCGCGCCCGCCGTACTACGTCACCAACCGGACCGGCCTGACGACCGTGCGACGGCTGACCGCCTTCACCGCCGCCCCGAAGCTGTGGAAGCTGCCCGGCATCTTCCTGTCGGCGCTGCGGGGCTGAGGCCCCGGAGACAGAGGGCCCGGAGGCGCTCGGCGGTGCCGAGCGCCTCCTTTCACCGATCCGAACGGGGCGGCCCGGCCCCGGCGCTGCCGTGCTCAACGCACCCCGTAGTACAGCGAGTTGTGCGCCGTGTCCGGCAGGTACAGCACGTCGTTCCCGTCCGAGTCCCTCCGCACCGCCAGCCGGTCCGCGCTCACGCCCGGTGCGGCGGACTGCGAGGTCCATGTGGTGCCGGGGCGGGTCGCGGCGAAGACGCGGTCCGTGCCGGAGGTGGTCACGTAGTAGACGCGGCCCGCCTCCGTCGCGTCCCAGGTGATCCCGAGGGCCGCGGCGGTCTGGCCGTCGGCGTACACGGTCTGGCGGAGCCAGTCGCTGCCGCTCGGATACGCGTAGTAGACGCGGAAGTTGCCGCCGCTGTCGGCCGAGCGGTAGCGGTAGGCGACCTTCGGGGTGGAGCCGTCGAGGGTGAGCTTGGCGCTCTGCACCGCCGGGCCCGTGTAGGCGTTGTCGATGCTCCACTCCTCGCCCGTGGTGAGCTCCTGGATCACATCGGACGTGGCCGGCGTCACCGGAGTGGTGACGGCCCCGCCCGCGCTGTCCGCGAAGGCGCCGGTCGCCGGGTCGTAGCGGAGGTAGGAGAGCTGATGCCGGAACGCGGTCGCGGGTGCCTTGGCCCACTCGTAGAGGAGGTGTACGCGCCCGGCGGCGTCGACCGTCAGGTCGTCGGGGTACACCGAGCGGTTCAACGCGACGGCGAACGTGGCGACCACGCTCCAGTGCGACGCGGCGTTGTCCCAGCGGTACAGCTTGCCGGGGCGCTGGTCGGAGCCGGCGCCGACGCGGGCGGCGAGGTACAGGTCGCCGTTGGGGGCGGTGGTCACGACCGGGTACGTGATCGCCTCGCCCTGGTCCGGCAGTTCGGCCGAGTGGTCCGTGACTGCCCCGCCGGGGGCCTCGGTGCGGAAGTAGCGCCAGGGGTTGGCGTGCATGGAGGTGAACACGTGGAGGCGGCCGCTGCCGTCGCGTGCGACCGAGGGCTGGTTGTGGCCGTTGTCGTCGGGGAACTCGGCCTGCTGCCCGTTCGCGGCCAGCAGCGGCAGCCGGCTCCACACGCCGTCCGGGTCGCGGCGGGCGATCGCCGGGCGGTGCGTCGCGGCCGTCGCGCCGGGCTCGTTGAAGGCGAAGTACGTGTACTGGCCGCGGCCCTTGTACGTCGCGGCGGGCGTCCACCAGGCGGCCTGGTTCGACGAGTCCATCGTGTACGGAACCTTCTCGATCACCGTCGCCGCGGCCGCCGCGCGGTCCGTGCCGGCGGCCTGGGCGGCCGGACCGGGCGTGAGCAGGGCGGCCAGGGCCGCAGCCGAGGCGGCGTACGCGCGTGCCGTGGGACGTCGCAAGGTGAACTCCTTCGCGGGCGGGATGGTGGGGGCACGGGAGCGACCCAAGGAGTCGGCCCGTCCCTCCGCTGCGCCGGAAATTTACAACAGATCCCACATGCTGAATAGAGATTGCACAATGAGGATTTGACATACCTGAGAGGGAAGGCGTGTGCGGACGGCGAAGGGCCCGGTGAAGGCTGATCCGCCTTCACCGGGCCCCGGGCCGCCGCGCGTTGTCTCAGCGCTTGATGAGCGCGGCGACCTCCTCGCCGGCCTTCCTCATCGCGTCCTTCGGCTTCGACTTGCCGACCAGGACGGCCTGGACCTGCTTCGCCACGGCCTCCTCGATCTGCGCGTTCTGCGCGAACTGCCAGAACGGGCTGCCGGTGGCCGTCTTGGTGATCTTCTCGGTCCACTCGGTGGTGAACGTGTCCTGGGCGACCTTCGGGTCCGCCAGGCCCGCCGTGGTGGACGGCGGCAGGGCGCGGGACGTGAAGTACTCGGAGGTGGTCGCGAGGTCGGAGGTGGTGTGCAGGGCGAACTCCGTCGCCGCGTCCTGGCCCTTGCCGTTGACGATCGCGATCACGCCGCCCCACAGCAGCGCCTGCGGCGTGTCACCGGAGCGCAGCACCGGACGCATCATCGGCTGCATGGCGTCGGCCAGCGTCTTGTCCTTGGACTGGGCCGCGGTCACGCCCTTGCCGATGACGGCGTCGTCGTAGAAGGCTGCCTTGCCCTGCCCGAACAGGGCGCGCGCGTCGAAGCGGTCCACGTCGGCGGCGATTAGCTTCGCGTCGTGCAGCTTCTTGTACCAGGTGACCGCGTCGACGGAGGCGTCGTCGCCGATGGTGACCTTCTCGCCGTCCATGAGCGTGCAGCCGAAGGTCTGCATCCACGGGAAGATGTCCTTGAGCTGCGCGACCTTCGTGGCCGCGGCGTAGGGCACGACCCCGCCGCCGAGCCCCTTGATCGCCCGCAGCGCGTCCTCGAACTCCTCGACGGTGGCGGGGTGCTTCTTGATGCCGGCCTTCGCCAGGAGCTTGGAGTTGGCGATCACACCGATCGAGCCGGTGTTCCACGGCAGGCCGTACTGCTTGCCGTCGTACACACCGCTCTTCAGCGCGACGTCCGTGTAGCCGCCCTTCGGGGCGACGGAGCCGAGGTCGGCGAGCTTGCCCATCTGCGCCACCGCGGCGAGCCACGCGATGTCGAGGTGTATCGCGCCGGTGGTCTCACCGCCGCCGAGCTTGAGGGTGAGCTGGCTGAGGTACTCGTTGTACGGGTACGAGACCGCGCGGACCTTGGACTTCTCGGCCTTCTCCCAGGCGGCGATGATCTTCTCGATCGCCGGTCTGGCGGCCTCCTCGTTGAGCGACCAGGAGGTGAAGTCGAAGTCCTTGGACTTCGTGTCGCCTCCGTTGGAGGCGCTGCCGGAGTTGGACGGCGACGGCGCGCAGGCACCCAGCGCGCCGACGCCGGCCATACCGAGCGCGCCGATACCGAACATGCGCAGCGCGCCGCGGCGGCTGATGCCAGAGGTGGTCATGGTGACTCCATGGGAAAGGGCGGGAGGGGAGGAGCGGGGGGCTACTTGACCGAGCCGGCGGTCATGCCGCCGACGAGGTAGCGCTGCAGGAACATGAAGGCGACGACCACCGGGATGGACACCACCAGGGAGGCGGCCATCAGCTCGGGCCAGGCGGCCTGGAACTCGCCGATGTAGGTGGAGACGAGGCCGGGCGGCAGGGTCTGCTTCTCCTTGTCGGCCAGCGTCACCGCGAAGATGAAGTCGTTCCAGCCGCGGACGAAGGCGAACAGTCCGGCCGCGATCATTCCGGGCGCGGCCAGCGGCGCCACGATGGAGTGCAGCGTCCGCCACCGCGAGGCGCCGTCGATGGACGCGGCCTCCAGGAGGGCGTCCGGGATGGTGTCGAAGATGCCCTTCAGCATCCAGACGCACAGCGGCATCGTGAAGGTGGTGAAGGACAGCACCAGCGCGGTGTACGTGTTCAGCAGGCCGAAGCTGGAGAAGACCGCGTACAGCGTCACCAGCAGGAGCGCCTGGGGGAACATCTGGGAGGCCAGCACCATGTGCATCAGCGAGCGCCGGCCGCGGTAGCGGAACTTGGAGAACGAGTACCCCATGTACGTGGCGACGACCACGCTCAGCACGGCGGTGATCGAGGCCACGACGAGCGAGTTGATCATGTACTTGATCAGCTGGTCGTTCTCGGCGAGGGCGGTGAAGTTGCTGAAGGTGATGTGGGTGGGTATCAGCTTCGGCGGGAACTGGAACGCGTCCTCGGGGCTGCTCAGGGCGGTGGCCAGCAGCCAGTAGACCGGCAGGAGGCCGAAGGCGCCGATCACCAGGACCGCGGTCCAGGCGGCGATCCTGGAGCGGATCAGGTCCTTGCGCATCCGGCGCCGCGAGGTGTTCCCGGCGGACATGGCGGACTGCTTCAGCCGGCCGGTGCCGGACAGCGGGGTGGAGGTCGTGGAGGTCATCAGGCGTCGTCCTTCCGCTCGGTGATCCTGAGGTAGACGACGACGAGGAGGAGCAGGAGCAGCATCCACAGGCCGCCCAGCGCGGTCGCCCGGCCGATGTCGAAGCCCTTGAAGGCGGTCTGGTACACCGCGGTCGCGAAGGTCTCGGTGGCGCCGGCGGGCCCGCCGCCGGTGAGCACGTAGATGGTGTCGAAGTGCTGGAAGTTCCAGATGAACTCCAGGAGCAGCACGATCGAGGCGACCCCGCGCACCTGGGGCCAGGTGACGGCGAAGAAGCGCCGGATCGAGCCGGCCCCGTCGATCGACGCCGCCTCGTGCAGTTCCCTGGGCACGGTCTGCAGGCCGGCCAGGAGCATCACCATCATCCAGGGGAAGCTCGCCCAGGTCTTGGTGACGATGACGGCGAGCATCGCGGTGCCCGGCTGCCCGAGCCAGGACACCGACTCGTCGATGATCCCGGTGTCCATGAGGACGCCGTTCAGTACGCCGTAGTTCGCGTTGAAGATCCACATCCACAGGAAGGAGACCACCACGCCCGGGATCACCCACGGGAACAGGAACAGGCCGCGCATGAAGCCGCTGCCCTTCAGGCCCGAGTTCAGCGCGAGTGCGAGGGCGAACCCGATCACGAAGGGGACGAGCGTCGCGCCGACGGTGAAGACCAGGGTCTGCTTGAGGATGGTGAGGAACTCGCCGTCCAGCCAGTAGGTGAAGTTGTCGAGACCGACGAACTCCCGGCCCGGAAGGCGCAGGTCCTGCTTGAAGAAGCCGGTGAACAGGGCCGATACCAGCGGATAGATGATGATCGTCGCGAAGAGCGCGATCCCCGGTGCGGTCAGCAGCAGTGCGAACGCGCCGTTGGAGAGTCGTCCACCGGTCCGCTCACGACGTGGAGCGGCCTTCCGTGGAGGTGCGGCCGTACTCATGGATCAGTCCTCTCGAACGGTGCGGGAGCGGTGGTGCGGGGCGTGCCGCGGCGGCTGCGCTCCGAAGGGCCGGAGGCGAAGCGGCCGGACGTGAGCCGTGAGCCGCGCCGTCCCGTGCGTCGGCCGAGGCCCTGTGTGAAGGTCATGCTGCCGCATCGAACGCAAGTTGCAGCATGCGGGATCGTTCTCCATATCGTGCGAAGGCGTCAACCCTTTTGGGCGGTGAATCGCCGGTTCTGTGCAGCACCGACGACGCTGTTGACCTGCCGTGAACTCGAACGGTAGCCCTCGCCGACGGCATCGTTGGCTGCGCCGGAAACTTACAACACATCCCACTGACTGAACAGTGGTTGCACAATATGGATGTGATGTACGTTCGGGGTCGCTCCGCTGCGGCGGAGAGAATCCGTGCTTCACACCGAGGAGGCCGCCCCGTGCGGGAAGAAGAGGTCCATTACGACATCGCCGTCATCGGCGGTGGCCTGGCGGGGACCTGCGCGGCCATCGCCGCGGCCCGGCTCGGCCGGCGCGTCGCCCTGGTCAACAACCGGACCGTGCTGGGCGGCAACGCCAGCAGCGAGGTCCGGGTCTGGGTCTGCGGAGCCTCCGCCCACGGGGTGCACCGCTGGGCCCGCGAGACCGGCATCATGGGCGAGCTGTACACCGAGAACCAGTACCGCAACCCCGAGGGGAACCCGTACTACTGGGACCAGGTGGTCCTCGACGCCGTCCGGGCCGAACCGAACATCGACCTGTACCTCAACACGGACGTACGCGAGGTCGACGCGAGCGGCCCGGAGGACGCGCGCGAGGTCCACTCCTGCACCGGCTGGATGATGGGCTCCGAGCGGCGCATCACCTTCCACGCCCGGCAGTTCCTCGACTGCACCGGCGACGGCCTGCTCGGCCACCTCGCGGGCGCCCGCTACCGCATCGGCCGCGAGGCGCGCGCGGAGTTCGGCGAGCCCTGGGCGCCCGAGGAGGCGGACGAGGCGCTGCTCGGGTCGACGATCCTCTTCCACACCAAGGACCTGGGCCGGCCGGTGAAGTTCGTGCCGCCCACCTCCGCCCGCGACCTCACCACCACGCCCATCCTGCGCAACCGTGTGCTGCGCACCGGCGACAACGGCTGCGACTACTGGTGGGTCGAGTGGGGTGGCGAGCTCGACACCGTGCACGACAACGAGCGCATCCGCGACGAGCTCCAGTCCGTGGTCATGGGCATCTGGGACCACATCAAGAACTCCGGCGAGTTCCCGGACGCCGAGAACCTGACCCTGGAGTGGGTCGGCAGCCTCCCGGGCAAGCGCGAGTACCGCCGCTTCCTCGGCGACCACGTCCTGAGCCAGCAGGACGTCCTGGAGCAGCGGCAGTTCGACGACCGCGTCGCGTTCGGCGGCTGGTCCGTCGACCTCCACCCCGTGCAGGGCATGTACGCCGACGAGCCCGGCGCCCGGCAGCGCTACGCGGACGGCATCTTCCACATCCCGCTGCGCTCCCTGTACTCGGTGAACGTCACGAATCTGATGTTCGCCGGGCGCAACATATCCGCCACCCACATCGCGTTCGGCGCCACCCGCGTGATGGCCACCTGTGCCACGCTCGGCGAGGCCGCGGGCACGGCCGCCGCACTGTGCGTGGCCGAGGGCATCGGCCCGCGCGAACTCGCCGCGACCCGCCCCGAGCTGGTGCGCCGCGCCCTGCTGCGGCAGGACGCCTCGGTGATCGGCCTGGCCGACGACGACCCCGGCAACCTGGCACTCACGGCCCGGGTCAGCGCCTCCTCGTACCTGAACCGTCTGGCCGCGGAGCCGGCATCGGCCGCGCCCGGCGACCCGTACCCGCTCACCCGCGACCTCGCGCTGCTGCTGCCGGCCGACCCCGTGCTCGACACGGTCGACCTGCTGGTCCACGGCGCCCCGGACGGACGGTCCAGTGAGCTCACGGTGGAGCTGTGGAGCACCGGCCGCCCCGAGAACGCCGTCCCCGCCGACCAACTGCTGACCACCGCGGTGACCGTGCCGGCCGGCGGCCCCCACTGGGTCACCGCCCGCCTCGGCCACCGCCCGGACGCCCCGGAGAACGTCGTCCTGATCGTCCGCGCCTGTCCGGGCACGGCGCTGGTCCTCGTCCCCGTGCGCACCGACGGCGTTCTCGCGCTGCGCAGCCGGGCCGAGGGCGATGTGGCCGTCGACCACGACATCCCCGAGGAGGACGGCCAGCCGGTCCTGGAGTGGCAGGCCCGCGGCCTGCGCCGCCGGAGCTTCGGCTTCCGCGCCGCCCCGGAGACCGAGGCGTTCCTGCCCGAGCGGGCCGTCGGCGGATTCCAGCGCCCCTACGGCGGGCCGCAGATGTGGTCGTCCGGGCCGCTGGCGGACCCGGAACGGGCCGGGCAGTGGCTGCGCCTGGACTGGGACGGGGAGCGGCAGCTCGGCGAGGTGCGGGTGGTGTTCGACGACGACGTCGACGAGTACCTCAACAACCTGCACCGGCACCGCACTCCGTTCGAGGTCATGCCGGAACTGGTCCGCGACTACCGCGTCCAGAGCCGTGAGCCCGACGGCGCCTGGCGCACGCTGCTGACGGTGACGGACAACCGCCGCCGCCACCGCGTGCACGGTCTGCGCGGTGCGGACGGCGGCCCGGTGAGCACCGACGCGCTGCGGCTCGTGGTGGACGCGACGCACGGGGCGCGGCACGCGCACGTGATCGCGTTCAAGGCGTACGGCGCATAGGCGCGCGACGCGAAGGGGCCCGTCCAGGTCGGCCGACCTGGACGGGCCCCTTCGCGCCGGTGGCTCAGACGGCGCCCAGCGCCTGGCTGATGGCGTCGGCGGCCTCGATGACCTCACGGGTCAGTGCGAGCCGCTGCCCTTCCTCCTCGGTGTGCCCGCCGAGGAGGGAGGTGGGGCCCCACAGGGAGATGGCGGCCACGACGTCGCCCGAGGAGTCACGGACCGGAGCGGCGAGGGAGGCCCGGCCGAGAGCCCGTTCCTCGGCTTCGACGGCGTAGCCGGTGCGGCGGACGGTGTCGATCTCGGCATCGAGGAGATCGTGGCTGGTGGTCGTGTAGTCCGTGTGCGCCGCCAGCGGTTCGGGCAGCAGCGTGCGGCGCTCCTTGGGTGTGAGCCCGGTCAGGAGGCACTTGCCGATGCTGGTGGCGTGCAGCGGGGCGGTGTGTCCGGCCTGGGTGTACGACTTCGGGGCGCGCGTCCCCTCGAAGTTGCACAGGAACATCAGCTCGGTGTCGCGGCGGATGGCGACGTTGGCCCCCAGCCCGGTGCGGGTGGCGAGGTCCTGGAGGACCATGCGGGCGGCGCGGTGGACCGGGTGCCGATTGGTGGCGGTGGCGGCGAGGGGGAGGATGCCGAGGCTGAGCCGGTAGAGGTTGCTGACCGGGTCGCGCTCGACCATGTCGAGGCGTTCGAGGGTGGACAGCAGCCGGGAGGTGGTGGAGGATCCCAGCCCGGTGAGTTCGGCGACGTCGGAGACGCGTAGCTCGGCGCGGCCCGAGTCGAGTGCGCGCAGCACCGAGACGGCTCGTTCGACGCTCTGGTTCGTCCCGGCGTCGGTCGCCCGAGTAGCCATGACCCTCCTCATTTTGCAAGTCGCTTGCACTATCTGCATCAGCATATCGCGTCGGCCGGAGCGGCGGCTGCGGAATCCATGGAGGGGGCGGGCGCGGGATGCCGCCCGTTCCGGCCTTCCAGGACGGGCCGGACATCATGTCCAGGTCCGTCGCCGCCGGCCCTGATCGCCCGCGATCGGGCTGTCACAGGGCGGCTCTAGGGTGAGCGGATGACTGGACAGGACGCAGGGAATTCGCGGGCGGCGCTGCCCGCGCACGCCATAGAGGTCGGAGCCGTGCCGCTGGACCGGCCGGCGCGTGACTCCATGGGCGGCCGGCCGTACCTCGATCCCGGGCAGGAGTGGCCCGTGTGCTTCTGCGGGGAGAGGCTGGCCCTGTTCTTCCAGCTCGATGTGCCCCCGGACCTGGAGCCCTTCGGCGGGGATCACCTGCTGGTGTTCCACTGCGGTGCGCACAACGAGGCGTCCGATGCCGAGTTCGCCGGCGGGCGGCTCGTGCCCCGGTACTGGGACGCTCCGCAATCGCCCTACCCGGGGCCCTTCTGGCGCATTCTGCTCCAGCGGCGGGCGGACCTTCCGGCCGCCGAGCCCGAACCCTCCATATGCGCCCTGCCGTTGACACTGAGGCCCTTCGATGACGTCCCCGACTCGCGCGGCATCGGCGCCCTGAAGTTCAAGCTGGGCGGTACGCCGTCCTGGGCGCAGGGCCCCGTTTCCTACACCTGCGCGTGCGGCGCCGAGCTGGAATACCTCTGCCAGGTACCGGAGAACATGGAATTCGCGGTCCATGCCGACGCGCCCGAGCAGCCCTACAGCGTGGGGGCCGACACCTACGGGATGTTCCTCGGCAACGAGGTCTACCTGATGGCGTGCCCGGCGCACTGCGACCCGGCGGCGGTCTGGCCGGAGGTCCAGCACTACTGAGCCGGGCAGCGGGGGCGGGCGCGGAACGCGCGCCCCTGTCCCCGGCGTCAGGCCGGGCGCAGGCCGAACCAGTCGAAGGCCGCGCTGCCCCGGGTCGCGTACATGCCGACAACGCGGCCGGTGAAGCCCCCGGCGACCTCAGTGGTGAGGTAGCGGCCGTCGAGAGCGGCCAGTACCTCGAAGCCGCCCTCGGCCGTCTCGTAGCCCAGGTGGAGGGTGTCGGGCGCGCCGATCCGGAGGCCGGGCGGGGCCACCGCCTTCGGGTCCGTCACGGACGGAGGCAGGGTCACCTCGGTGGTGACGTCGATCCGCAGGGTCAAAGGGCCCGGCTCCACCGTGCGTTCGGCCACGCTGTGGCACAGCGGGCCGATCCTGGCGACGACGTGGACCGTGCCGGCGCCGTCCGTTTCCACCCGGTAGTGGTGCGCCTCGTCGAGCCGTACGACGAGCCCGCCCAGGCCTCCCGGAGCGACGTCGATCCGCGTACGGGCGGTGCAGTCGGGATCCTGCTGGCGACGCCCCACGAAGAGCGCTCCCGGCGAGTCGAGGCTGTCCGCGCGGGCGTGCAGCACCAGGTGCCCCGGCCGCTCGTCCAGGCGGGCGGCGGCCGGGTCGTGCCGCCTCAGCGACACCCAGTGCGGTGCGAGTGCGGGGGAGTCGAAGTCGTCCCGGTTCGCCTCCCCGGGCCACGGGTGCGGCGACAGGGCCGGGGCTTCGGCGCGCAGGTCCACCGGTCCCGGCAGCGGCCAGCCGTCCTCCCAGCGGACCGGCGCCAGGAACGTCTCCCGGCCCAGGCCGTGGTACTTCGGGGTGTCGCCGCGGGGCCGGGTACCCAGCAACACCATCCACCAGGTGTCGTCCTGCGCCTGTACGAGGTCACCGTGGCCGATGTTCTGCACGGGGTGACCGGTGCTGCGGTGGGAGAGCACGGGGTTGTCCGGATGCGGTTCGAACGGCCCCGGCAGGCTGCGGGCCCGGGCCACCGACAGCGCGTGGCCGCGCTCGGTGCCGCCCTCCGACAGCAGCAGGTACCACCAGTCGCCGATCCGGTACAGATGCGGTCCTTCGGGGTATTGCAGTCCGGTCCCGGACCACAACGCCACCGGCTCGCCGAGCGCCCGGCCCGTCTCCGGATCGATGCGCACCCCGTGGATCCCGTCGTCCGAGTACACACACCAGCAGGTGCCGTCCTCGTCCCAGGCCAGGTCGGGGTCGATGCCCGGTATGCCGACCGGCACCGGGTCCGACCAGGGGCCTGCGGGGTCCTTCGCGGTCACCAGGACGGTGCCGGCGTCGGTGACCACGGTCGTGATCATCCAGAACAGCCCGTCGTGGTGCCGCAGGGTGGGCGCGTACACACCGCACGAGGCCGGGACCGACTCCGGCAGCTCCAACTGGTCCGGCCGGTCCA
Source organism: Streptomyces poriferorum (assembly GCF_019399235.1). Lineage (GTDB taxonomy): Bacteria > Actinomycetota > Actinomycetes > Streptomycetales > Streptomycetaceae > Streptomyces > Streptomyces poriferorum. The sequence continues at coordinate 13,174 of NZ_JAELVH010000130.1, forward strand.
GCGCGTGGCCGATCAGCCGCCAGTTCACCAGGTCGCGGCTGTGCCACAGGGGCACCCCCGGCACGTACTCGAAGCTGGACGTCGCCACGTAGTAGTCGTCGCCCACCCGGCAGATGCTCGGGTCCGGACTGAAGCCGGGTATCACGGGGTTGTCGAAGAGCGCCATGTTCGTCCCAGGGTGTGGCCGGGTGGCGGGAACGGCTGCCCGCCGCACCGCCACGATCGTCGAAGCGCTTCGAAAGTGGCACGGAGGCAGGGCGCTGTCAACGGTCGCCGGGTGGGGGCTGTGCCCGTTCGGCCCCCACCACTCGGACGGTGGGGGCCGGCGGCAGGGTCAGCCGGCGGCCGGACGCAGACGTACCGGGAGGGTCTGGTGACCGTTGCTGATCAGGGAGGGAAGCGGCTGCAGTTCGGCCGCGGGAACCGCGAGTTCGGCCTCGGGGAACCGCTCGAAGAGCTGCTGGAGCGCGGTCGCGATCTCCAGGCGGGCGAGCGGGGCGCCGAGGCAGAAGTGCACGCCGTGACCGAAGGCCAGGTGCTCCTTCGTCGGCCGGGTCACGTCGAACAGATCGGCGGATTCCCCGTGCAGGCCGGGGTGGCGGTTGGCGGCGGCGTAGGAGGCGAGGATCGCCTCGCCCCGGGCGATCTTCTGCCCGTCGGGCAGCGGGATGTCCGCCAGGGCGAAGCGCATGGGCAGGTGCTTGACGGCCGGTTCGTGCCGCAGTGTCTCCTCGACGACGCTGTTCCAGTCGGCGCGCCCGGCCCGCAGATGGGCGAGCTGCGCCGGATCGGCCAGCAGGGCGGTGATGGCCTGGTCGATCACGTTGACCGTGGTGTCGTATCCGGCGGAGACCATCAACAGGAGCGTGTCGCGCAGTTCGTCGTCCGTGAGGGCGCTCCCGTCCCCCTCGTCGTCGCGGGAGGCGATGAGGAGCGAGGTCATGTCGTCGCCGGGATCCGCGCGCTTGGCCGCGATCAGTGCGTTGAGGGCCTCGTACAGCGCGGCCGTGTTCGCCGTGGCCTGCTCGACCGTGAGGGTCGTGTCGAAGACACCGTCGACCAGGGTGCGGAAGCCGTCGAGCTGGTAGTCGGGGACGCCCATGAGCTGGCCGATCACCGCGATCGGCAGCGGGTAGGCGAGGTCCTTGCGCAGATCGGCCACCTCGCCGGCCGGCCGGGAGTCGAGATCGTCGAGAAGCGTGGCCACGACCTTCTCGACCGATGCCCGCAGGTCCTGGATGCGGCGGGCGCTGAACGCCGGGGCCACCATCCGGCGGAGCCGCCGGTGGTCGCCCCCGTAGGCGGTGAACATGTTGCTCACGGCGACCCAGAGGGCGAGGGGCCAGGTGGCGACGGTCTCCGCGAAGGCCGGCCAGTGGGCGCGGGCGTCCTTGGAGACCTCCGGGCTGGTGAGCAGTTCCTTCAGGAGCGCCGGGTCGGTGACCGACCACGCGGTCACCCCGAGGACGTCCACACGGGTGGCCGGACCGCGGTCGCGCAGGGCCTGGTACTCGGCGTGGCGGTCGGAACCGGTGGGGTCGAGGACGAGTACGGGCTGATCGGACATGGTGTCTCTCTTTCAGCGAGCAGCGGAGAAACGGACGGGGAGGGATTCCAGGGCGCGGTGGAAAGGGCCCGGACGCCAGCGCAGTTCAGCGGCGGGGACGGCGAGATCCATCTCCGGCAGGGCGTCGAGCAGACAGGTGACCGCGGTCTCGGCGATGAGGTACGCGTGGGAGCGGGCCGGGCAGGTGTGGGGGCCGATGCTCCAGGCCAGGTGAGCACGGTTGCCCGAGATCCCGGCAGGTCCCCGGGTGAGTTCGGGGTCGTTGTTGCAGGCCGCCATGGAGATGACGACGGGCTGGTGGGCCGGGAGCAGGAAGCCGTCGATGTCCGCGGGGAAGGGGGGATAGGTGATGCAGTAGTTCGCCATCGGCGGGTCGGTGTACAGGACGGTGTCGAGCGCGTCGCGCACCGTGGACCGGCCCGCGTGGAGCCCGGCGGAGAACTCCTCGTCGGTGAGGATCTTCAGCTGGGTGTTGGCGATGAGGTTGGTCAGCGGCTCGATGCCGGCGCCGTAGAGCGTGACGAGCTGGTGGCTCATCTCCTCGTCGGTCAGCGACGCCGGGTGGGCCAGGAGACGCGAGGTGATGTCGTCGGCGGGATCGCGCCGGCGCAGGGCGACGAGGTCGGCGAGGGCCTGGCCGAGGATCTGGTTGCCCTGATGAGCGTCGGTCGTGTTGAAGATACGCGCCATGCCGTCGGCGATCCGGGACCCGATCTCGTCGGGGCAGCCCAGCAGGGCACTCAGGATCCGGAAGGCGATCGGCCAGGCGTACTGGGTGAGCAGATCGGCGCTGCCGGTGGTGACGAAGTCCGCGATGGACTCCGCGGCGACCCTCTCCACCTGGGCACGCAGGCGGTGCTGGTCGACGGCGTTGATACTCGCGGTGTTGGCCGACCGGTAACGGGCGTGTTCCGTCCCGCCGTTGCGCAGGGCGTTGGGCCGCCACTCCATCATCGGCCGCACGGGGCACGAGGCCGGCACCTGCTGCTCCCAGACGCGCGGGTCCGGCGGAAAGTACATGGGGTCGTTGAGGATGCGGCGGGCCTGGAGGTAGCCGATCACCAGCGTGGCCGGGATGCCCGGGGCCAACTCCACTGGCACCAGGGGGCCGTAGGTCCCGCGCATCCGCTCGTAGGCGGCGTGCGGGTCGGCGGCGAAGCCCGGCTCGTACAGCGAGACCCTGCCCGGTGCGACCGTGGGCACGGAGCTGGTGAAGGTCATGAGGTGGGCTCCAGGGAGAGGGCTGCACGGTGCGAGATCAGGTACTCCGTGAGCGTGATCAGGGCATGGAGGGAGGACGTACGGTCGCGTGCGTCGCAGGTGATCAGCGGCGTGTGAGGTTCCAGGGCGAGGGCCTGGCGCAGTTCGCCGAGGTCGTAGACGGGCGCGTCGGGGAAGGTGTTGATCGCGACCGCGTACGGGATGCCCTCGCCCTCCAGCAGGCTCAGAGCCCCGTGGCTCGCGTCGAGGTCGCGGGTGTCGGCCAGGACGAGGCAGCCGAGTGCGCCCTGGGCGAGGTCCTCCCACAGGGGCTGGAAGCGGGCCTGTCCGGGTAGTCCGAAGAGATACAGGGCGAGGGCGCCGCCGCCCAGGTGGATGCGGCCGAAGTCCATGCCCACGGTCGTCGTGCTCTTGCCCGGTGTGCCGCGCAGATCGTCGATCCCGGCACTGTCCTCGGTGATCGGCTCTTCCATCCGCAGCGGCCGCACCTCGGACACGCTGCCGATGAAGGTCGTCTTGCCGACGCCGAACCCGCCGGCGATCACGATCTTGGCGGACCGGGTCACCGTGGCCGGCACGTACGCGACGGCCTCCGTTGTGTCAGACCAGTTCTCGCAGTCCATCAAGCACCTTCTGCAGGAGGTCGTTTTCGGGCTGATCGTTCACAGCGGCCGCCGGGCCGGCCAGATGACCGCTGTCCATGAGGGAGGAGACGAGGATCCGGATGGTGGAGGGCGGCAGCTGCAGCGCGGCGGCGATGTCAGCGACCGCCAGCCCGCCGTGGCCCACGGAGAACAGGCTCATCACCCGCCGGGCATCGGGCCCCAGCTCGCCGGTGGGGCCGGGTGCGGCGATGACCACGCTCTCCAGGAGGACGCTCCGGTGCGGGCGGACCCGTCCGCCCGTGCGGACGTAGGGCCGCACCATGTCGGGGTCACGCCGCGGACCGGTCATACCGCGGTGCCCCCGTCCGGCTGGAGGACGGGCCTGCGCTCCGCGGTGCCGAGCTGCTCCCCCAGACGCACCACGAGCAGGGCCATGTGGTGGCTGATCAGCCCGACGTCGGCGTGGGGTCCCGTCGTGACGACCGAGAGCATCGTGTTCTGACCTGCCGCCGTCGTCAGGCCGATCCGGTCGACGCTCTCGATCAGCTGCTGGCGCACGCCGTGCCCGCCGGTGAAGTCGTCCCACGCCCGGCCCGAGGCCCGCAGCGAGGCGGTCAGGGCGGCCAGCTTCTCTCCGTCCTCCTGACCGATGGTCGCCGTCCGGGCCTTGAGCAGACCGTCGCCGCTCATCAGCACGGCGTACCGGACGCCTTCCACGGATCCCAGCTGCTCGTCCAGTAGCCAGCCCAGGGCGTTCGAGTGGGTGTCCGACATGTTCAACGTCCTTCGTCAGTGCTGGCGGTGTTCTGGTCGTCCCGGCTGCGGCGGCTGCCCGCCATCCACGCGGCGGCCACGGCGGGGGTACCCGGCTCCACGGCAGCGGGGTCCGGCC
>NZ_JAELVH010000131.1 GCF_019399235.1 Streptomyces poriferorum
GATCCGACCCCGACCCCGACCCCGACGCCCGACCCGACGGATACACCCGGCCCGGCCGGATCCTGCGCGGTCACCTACCGGGTCAGCCAGTCCTGGGGCAGCGGATTCACGGCCGACGTCTCCGTCCGGAACACCGGGACGGACCCGGTCGACGGCTGGCAGCTGGGCTTCGCCTTCGGCGGGGCCGAGACGGTCACGAACGCCTGGAACGCGAGCGCAAGCCAGACCGGCTCCCGCGTCACGGTGAAGAACGCGACCCACAACGCCGGGATTCCGGCGGGAGGCACCGTCTCCTTCGGGTTCCAGGCCACCGGTGCTCCGGCACAGGCGCCGTCCTCCTTCACCCTCAACGGGACGGAGTGCGGCTGAGCGACGAAGGGGTGCTGTGCTGTCCCGGCGCGGCCGGAACAGCACAGCACCCTCAGGCCGTCATTCAGGTATCCACGCCCGCCACTTCTTCTCGTTCGCGTCCACCCACTCCTTGGCCGCGTCCTGGGGCGACATCTTCTGATCGGCGATCATCAGGGCGACCTTGTTCTGGTCCTCCGTACCCCAGGAGAAGTTCTTGAGGAACGTGGCCGCCCTGCCGCCGGCGCCGGCGAAGCGCGCGTTGAGGTACTTCTTCAGCGGTGTGTGCGGATAGGCGCACGCCACCTTCTCGGGCTCGGCGTCGCAGCCCTCCTTGTAGGCCGGAAGCTTCACTTCCGTCATCGGTACCTGCTCGAACAGCCACTGCGGCTTGTACCAGTAGGTGAGGAACGGCTTCTTCTCCTTGGCGAACTGTTTGATCTGGGTGATCTGCGCCGCCTCGGACCCGGAGAACACGACCTGGTAGTCCAGACCGAGGTTCTTCACGAGCGCCTTGTCGTTGGTGACGTACGACGGCGAACCGTCGAGCAGCTGGCCCTTGCCGCCGCTCTCCGCCGTGCGGAAGCTGTCGGCGTACGTGTCGAGGTTGCGCCAGTCGGTGACATCGGGATGCTGCTTCGCGAAGTACGTGGGCACGAACCAGCCGATGTGGCCGGTGACGCCGAGCTCACCGCCCGACCGGATCGTCTTCTTGTCCCGGACGTACCGCGCCTCCTGGTCGGGGTGGCCCCAGTCCTCCAGGATCGCGTCCACCCGGCCCTGGCTCAGGGCGTCCCAGGCCGGCACCTCGTCGATCTGTACGGTGTCCACCCGGTAGCCCAGTTCGTGTTCGAGGAGGTACTCGGCCACGGCGACATTGGCCTGGGCGCCCACCCAGGACTGCACGGACAGGGTCACGGTCTTCGCTCCCCGCGCGTTGGCGAACGGGGAGGCCTGCCGCGTCATGTCCGCCGCACCGCAGCCCGCCACGGCGACGAGGGCCGCGGCCGATGCGAGTGCGACGACAGGGGTACGCGTACGAGCCATGTCAGGCCCCCTTTCCGGAGCGGCGCCGGGTCGGCTGGGTGACCCGGTCGAGCATCAGGCCGAGGAGGACGATCGCGGCACCGGCCACCAGACCGGTCGCCAGGTCGCCCTGCGCGAGCCCGAACACGGCGGAGTAGCCGAGCGAACCCCCGCCGACCAGACCGCCGATCACCACGACGGCCAGGACCAGGACGACGCCCTGGTTGACGGCCAGGAGCAGGGCCGGGCGGGCCAGGGGCAGCTGGACCTTGAGCAGTTGCTGGAAGCCTGTCGCGCCGAGTGAGCGCGAGGACTCCATGGTGACGGGATCGACGCCGTTCATGCCCTGCGTGGTGATCCGTACGACGGCCGGCAGCGCGTAGATCACGGCGGCGGCCACCGCCGGTGCGCGGCCGACGCCGAACAGGGCGACGACCGGGATGAGATAGACGAACTGCGGCATCGTCTGGAACACGTCCAGCACCGGTCGCAGCAGCGCTTCCACCCGACTGCTGCGGGAGGCGGCGATCCCGACGGCGAAGCCGGCCACCAGCGTCACCGCCACACCGGCCAGTACCTGGGACAGCGTGTCGAGCGCGGGGTCCCAGACGTCGAGGACGCCGATCGCGGCCATCGCGAGGACGGCGGTCAGCATGGTGCGCCAGGTGCCGATCAGCAGGGCGAGCACGGCGATCAGCAGGAGCACCGCCCACCAGGGCAGCCACTGCAGTGCGTCGCGCACCGGGTCGAGGACCCAGGTGGTGAACCGTCCGGCCCAGTCCGCGGTGCCCCCGACCACTGGCACACCCGAGTACAGGTGGTCGGTCATCCAGCCGACGGCCGTGTTGACCGGGCGGGTGATGTCGGCCGTCCAGCCGTCCGGCCAGCCCGTGGAGGCGACCGTACGCGCCACGACCGCGGCCACCACGGTGCCGGCCGCGGCGACGGCCCAGCCGAGCCGGGCGGATCCTGGGCGCGGCGCGGCGCCCAGGCGGTGGCCGGCCGCGGCGGTGACCCGGTCGAGCACCACGGCGAGCAGCACGATCGGGATGCCGGCCGCGAGCGCGGCACCGACGTCCACGGACGCGAGCGCCTGGTAGACGCGGTCACCGAGACCGCCGGCGCCGATCACGGAGGCGATCACGGCCATCGACAGCGCCATCATGATCGTCTGGTTGAGACCGAGCAGCAGCTCCCTGCGCGCCAGCGGAAGGCGGGCGGTGAACAGCCGCTGGCGTCCCGTGGCACCGAGCGATGCCGCCGCCTCCATCACTCCCGCGTCGGCGTCGCGCAGCCCGAGCGCCGTCAGCCGGGCCATCGGCGGTGCCGCGTAGACGACGGTCGCGAGGACGGCGGCGGGGACACCGATGCCGAACACGAGGACCACCGGCAGCAGATACGCGAACGCCGGCATGACCTGCATGGTGTCGAGCACCGGCCGCAGGACACGGAAGACGCGGTCCGACAACCCGGCGGCCAGCCCGAGGACGGCGCCGAGCCCCACCGATGCGAGGACGGCGATGACCATCAGGGCCAGCGTCTGCATGGTGGGCACCCACATGCCGAGCACGGCGCAGACGAGGAAGGCGACGACGGCGGTCACTGCGAGCCTGAGGCCCGCCACCCGCCAGGCGATCAGCCCGGCGGCCGCCGTGACACCGGCCCAGCCGGCGGCGAGGAGGACCAGGTAGACACCGCGGACCGAGAGCACCACGGCGTTGCTGAGGTGCCCGAAGAAGTAGAGGAACAGCGGATGCGTGTCGCGGTTGTCGATGATCCAGTCGCTGACGTCACCGAGCGGTCCGTCGAGATCGACGGTGAGGCTCGCAGGCCACGCGCCGTGGCCGACGAGGACGCTGCCGAGCACCAGCAGCACGGCCGCCCCGGTCAGCAGGAGCGTCGTTCGATGCCGGGCGAGGGAAGCAGCCGGCCCGGCCGTGCCGAGCGGAGCGGCGGGTGTGGCGGACGCGGTCGCCGTCATATCGCCCACCTGCCGATGCCGTTCGGGCGGCCCGGTGGTCCCGAGGCGTTGTTCACTCGCATCACACGGCCTCCTTCACGGCCGGAACCCCGGCCACGACGCCGAGCAGGCACGCGTGGTCGACCACGCCCAGACAGCGCCCGCCCTCGACCACACGCGCCGTCTCCCCGGTCCGGACGACCGCCTCGATCGCCTCGGAAACGGTGGCGTCCGGGGCCAGCGCGGGACCGGAGACGCTCTCCGCGCTGTCGGCGGGGCGCATGGCCGCCCGCACGGTCACCACCTGCTCGCGCGGCACGTCCCGGACGAAGTCACGGACGTAGTCGTCGGCCGGCGAGCCCACGATCTCCTCCGGCGTGCCGAGCTGCACGATCCGGCCGTCGCGCATCAGCGCGATGCGGTCGCCGAGCTTCAGGGCCTCGTTGAGGTCGTGGGTGATGAAGACCATCGTGCGGCCCTCCTCGCGGTGCAGCCGTACGACCTCCTCCTGCATGTCGCGGCGGATCAGCGGGTCGAGCGCGCTGAACGGCTCGTCGAACAGCAGTACTTCGGGGTCGACGGCGAGCGCACGCGCCAGCCCGACCCGCTGCTGCTGACCGCCGGAGAGCTGCCCGGGGCGACGGCTCTCCAGCCCGTCGAGGCCGACCTTGGCGATGACCCCGGCAGCCCGCTCACGGCGCTCGGCCCGGCCCATGCCCTGGATCTCCAGGCCGTAGGCCACGTTGTCGAGGACCGAGCGGTGCGGAAGCAGTCCGAAGTGCTGGAAGACCATGGAGGCCCGGTGGCGGCGCAGTTCACGCAGTCGGCCGGCGTTCATCGCCAGCACGTCCTCGCCGTCCATCGTGACCTCACCGGAGGTCGGCTCGATGAGCCGGGTGAGGCAGCGCACGAGGGTGGACTTGCCCGAACCGGACAGCCCCATCACGACGAACACCTCGCCCTTGCGGACATCGAAGGAGACGTCACGCACAGCGGCGGTGCAGCCGGTGCGTGCGCGCAGCTCCGCCGCGTCGAGCGCGCCGAGTTCGGCGTCACCGGGTACACGGTCGGCCTTCGGCCCGAACACCTTCCAGAGGTCGCGTACGGAGAAGACGTGCGGTGGTGTGTTCATCAGGCATGACCCCCATAGGTGGCGCCGAGCAGATCCGCGCATTTCTCGCCGACCATCAGGACCCCGATCATCGGGTTGACGGTCGTCATGGTCGGGAAGACCGACGCGTCGGCTATCCGGATGCCGTCGAGACCCCGGATCCGCAGATCGGGTGCGACCACGGCGAGCGCGTCGTCGGGCGCCCCCATCCGGCAGGTTCCGGCCGGGTGGTAGACGGTGTGCGCGACCTTGCGCGCGTACTCGCTCAGGTCCTCGTCGGAGGTGACCTCGGGCCCCGGGCAGACCTCCCGCTTCAGCCAGCCGGCCAGGGGTTCCTGAGCGGCGATCTCGCGGGCGATCCTGATGCCGTCGACGAGGGTGCGTCCGTCGTAGTCCTCCGCATCGGTGAAGTAGCGGAAGTCCAGGGCGGGTTTGACCTCGGGGTCGGGGCTCGTCAGGTACAGCCGGCCGCGACTGCGCGGCTTGGGGATGTTCGGTGTCATCGACACCCCGTGCGGCGGGCGCTCGTAGCCGAGCCGCTCGGGATTGTCCGTGAACGGGATCTGGTAGAAGTGGAACATCAGGTCCGGGCCCGGACTGTCCGGATCACGCCGTACGAAGAGCCCGGCGTCGCTGTCCATCGCGGAGTTCTCCGGGATCGGCCCGTGCGTCTCCCAGACGATGACCGACTCGGGGTGGTCGAGCAGGTTCTCGCCGACCCCCGGCAGGTCGTGCGTCACCGGAATGCCGAGCTTCTCCAGCTCCGCGCGGTGACCGATGCCGGAGTGCATCAGCAGCCGGGGCGTGTCCACCGCGCCCGCGCACACCACGACTTCGCGCCGGGCCCGCACGACCCGCTCCTCGCCGTCCGCGGTCCGCACGCGCACCCCGGTCGCCCGGGTGCCGTCGAACTCCAGACGGAACGCCCAGGTCTCCAGGGCGATATGGAGGTTCGGCCGGTCGAGGAAGGGGTGCAGATACGCGACCGATGCCGAGGAGCGCCTGTTGTTCTCCGGGTGGTAGGCGAGGTCGAAGAACCCCACACCGTCCTGGAAGGCCTCCTTGTTGAAGCCCTCGACGCGCGGCACCCCGGTCGCCGTCTGCGCGGCGTCGACGAAGTCGCGTGCGATGGCGTTCCGGTCGGCCTCGTCGACGGGGACGATGTTGTTGCGCAGCCGGTCGAAGTAGGGGTTCATCGACGACGCGTCCCAGCCGGCCGCACCGGCGGCCTCCCACTCGTCCCAGTCGGACGGCAGCGGCTTGAAGGCGATCAGCGTGTTGTGGGACGAGCAGCCGCCGAGCACCCGGGCCCTGCTGTGCCGGATGTACGAATTGCCGCGGGGCTGCTCGGTGGTGGGGTAGTCGTAGTCCAGCTCCCCGCCGAGCAGGCCCATCCAGCGGCGCAGGGTCAGCACGTCGTCGCGGCCCACGTCGCTCGGTCCGCCCTCGATGAGGGCGACGGTGACGTCGGGGTTCTCGGTCAGCCGGGACGCGATCACCGAACCGGCGGTGCCGCCGCCGACGATGACGTAGTCGTAGGGGGTCATGTCGTTCTCCATCGCCTCTGCTCCCGCTCAGCCCGCGAACCAGCGCACCGGGCGCGGGGCGAGGTTCTGGTAGATGTGCTTGGCCTCGCGGTACTCGGCGAGGCCCGTCGGGCCGAGTTCCCGGCCGATGCCGGACTTGCCGAAGCCGCCCCATTCCGCCTGCGGCAGATAGGGGTGGAAGTCGTTGATCCAGACCGTGCCGTGCCGCAGCCGCCCCGCGACCCGGCGACCGCGGCCCGCGTCCGCCGTCCACACGCCGCCGGCCAGGCCGTACTCGGTGTCGTTGGCGAGAGCGACGGCCTCGTCCTCCGTACGGAAGGTCTCGACGGTCAGCACCGGGCCGAACACCTCCTCGCGCACGACGCGCATGGTGCGGTCGCAGTGGTCCAGGACCGTCGGCCGGTAGAAGTAGCCGGGCCCCTGCGGACGTTCGCCGCCCGCTCGCAGCACCGCGCCGTCCTTGAGCGCGGAGGCGACGAACTCCTCGGTCCTGGCGCGCTGCGCGGCGGAGACGAGCGGACCGCACTCCACACCGTCGTCGGTACCGCGACCGATGCGGATCCGCTCGGCGCGGCGGGCCAGTTCGGCCACGAACCGCTCGCGAACCGACTCCTCGACGATCAGCCTGGATCCGGCGGAGCAGACCTGGCCGCTGTGGATGAACGCGGCGTTCAGCGCCTGGTCGACCGCGGTGTCGAATCCGTCCTCGGTGGCGCACGCGTCGGCGAACACCACGTTGGGGTTCTTGCCGCCGAGTTCGAGCGCGACCTTCTTGACGGAGTCCGCGGCGGCGCGCATCACCTGCGTGCCGCTGGCCAGCCCACCGGTGAAGGACACCAGGTCGACATCGGGGTGTTCCGCCAGCCTGGCGCCGACCGTCGCGCCCGCACCGGTGACGATGTTCGCCACACCGGCCGGCAGCCCTGCCTCGGCGAGCAGCGCGAGAAGGGCGACGGTGGTGAGCGGGGTGATCTCGCTGGGCTTGATCACGAAGGTGTTGCCTGCGGCGAGCGCCGGTGCGATCTTCCAACTCGCCTGGAGCAGCGGATAGTTCCACGGCGTGATGAGGCCGCAGACACCCACGGGCTCGTGCACCACGACGCTGTGGATCTCCTCGGACTCGGCATCGACGACCCGCCCGCCGCTCTCGTTCATGACGAGGTCTGCGAAGTAGCGGAAGGCGTCGCGCACACAGTCCACGTCGACCCGGCCCTCTTCGAGGGTCTTTCCCGCGTCCTGGCACTCCAGAGCGCCGAGCGGCTCCCGGTCGCGCTCCAGCAGGTCCGCCACGCGCCGGAGCAGCGCGGCGCGTTCGGCGACGGGCGTGCCCGGCCAGGGCCCCGCGTCGAATGCGTCCCTGGCGGCGGCGACCGCGGCGTCCGCGTCCACGGAGTCGCCCTCCGACACGACGGCGATGACGGTCGCGTCGACGGGGTCGAGGATCTCGCGCGTGGCGCCGGAGGTGGCCGCTCGCCACTCTCCCGCTACCTGGATGGTGTGTTGTGCCGACACGTCGCGTGCTGCCCCTTCGTTGGCCATGGATTCGACGCCGGGTGATTCCCAGCGGTCTGGCCATATGCCCCGGGAGGGGGAACCCATGCACGGCTGCTGCCGGGAAGTGACCCTACTCACGCGTAGGGCAACGGGTTGTGGTGGCGCGCGGCGGCGGTACGGGCGCGGTCGACGTAGCGTGGACGTCCGCCGGTCCACCGACTGGGCGATGCCGCCGACCGGGGGAGCGCATGGGCGCGGAGCACGTCATAGGGGCCGTCGGGATCGTGGTGGTCGTCGCGGGCGCGGTGGCTGTGGCGCTGATCCTGCGGAGCGGATCCGTACTGCGCCCTGCGGTCGTCCACCCGTTGTGCGCCACCTGCGGGCACGCACAGCCCGAGCACCGGTCCGGGGGCGGGGCGACCCGGTGCCATCACGCGTACGGGCACAGCAGCTGGAACGACGACAGTTACGGAAACAGCGGGCGCAGGTTCGATGAGGTGTGCCGCTGCCCCGGATTCCGGCACCAGGACGGCGCGACGTGAAGCCGCACCCCACCGAGTGCGGGGCGCGGGCGGCCGGCCGGTTCAGAAGGCGGTACACGTCACCAGTGCCCGGGTCCGGGAGGGCCGCTACTGTCTGCCGGATGGACAAGGCTGTTCCGTGGGGCGACTGGCTCGAGGCCGACGCCTTCCGCGAGTTGGTGAAGCAGGTCGCCCCGCTGCGACCGGGCGGGTGGAGCCTTCCGGAGTTCGTGCGCGTCACCTCGGCGCTGGGCTGGGAACTCCGCGGCCCCAGGAAGGTGGGCGGCCAGGTCCGGCGCAGGTTCGCCGCCAGGAAGGGGCCGTCGTGCGGGTACGGCACCGTGATCGCCGACGCTTCGGAACCCGAGCAGGTGCGCAAGCTGAACGTGCGCGTCGTCGACCTGCCGGCCGAGGACGTCCGGGAAGCCGCCGGCCCGGTGCGCGCCGCCTGGTGGGTCATGGAGGACGAGCTGGGCCCGGCGACGCTCTGGGGAGGCGACGGCGGGCCGTGGATGATGTGGCGGCGCCCCGGTGCCGTCCTCGTCGTCCACACACATGACGCAGGTGAGGTGAGCCTCGAACTCCTGCCCGCCGACGCCGGCACCGATGCCGTCGGACGGGGCGGTGCCCGTGGCTCCTGGCGCGCCGCGGAACCGGCCGGCCTGCCTTCCGCCCCCACCACGCCGGCCCGGCGCGGCGCGAGTGGCGGCGAGGTACAGAAGCGGTTGTACGAGGCGTTGCGCTCCCTCACCTACGACGCCCCGTTCTTCCCCGCCAGGTTCATCCTGCATCTGGCATCGGCCCGCGACCCCCTGCGGTTCGTCCAGTGCTGGAGCCAGGGCCCGGATCTCGTCATCGAGGCCACCGGCTACCTGCACCATCCCGAACTGGCCGATCCCGCCCGCCTGACCGGGCACGGCTGGGAGCTCCCGCACTCGCTCTGGCAACGGCGCTTTCCCGATGCCATGGACGACCCCGCTCACGCCGGAACGGCCGCCCGCATGCTCGTCGAGGAACTGCGGAACCTGGCCGTCGATCCGGCCGACCTCGTGCACAGCGGATCCATGACCGGTCGCGGGCGCGGCCTCCACCTCGACCTGCCGCACCTGGGCGTCCCGCGCACGCACCCCGGCGCCTGAACGCAAGCCGGCCGGGGCCTCGCCGTCACCCGGGGAGGTAGGCCGGCCGGCGTGCACGGACGGCCTGCCGTCCGCGGTGCCACCCTCGACGCACAGCGCGTGCCGGTGGCCGTCGTGGCCGGGCACTGCCTCGGCGGACCGGTTCCTGTCGAGTACGCCCCGGCGAACCCGTACCGTCTTCGTGTCGTCGTGAACCTCGACGGATTCCGGCGGGGCGGGCCTCACCTGCGATCCCCCTGCTGGTGGCCGCGGCACGGGGTGATGGAACGATGCGTGCATGCGACAGCTACGCGAGTTGACGGACGTGGACGATCCTGCGTGGCCGGTCCTCCAGGAGGGGTTCGCCAACAGTTCGGTGCCGGTGGAGGTGCTGCCCGGTGATCCTGGGCAGGGCCGCGCCTGTCTGCTGCAGTTGCAGGTCGGCGCGCGATCCGCTCTCGGAGCCCTGGTGCTGCACTCCGGCGGCCTGGTCGTGGACCACGGATGGGTCCGTGTTCTCGCAGGCGCACCGAGCGGCGCTGCCGGTCTCCCGGGTCTGGCCCGCGTCAATCGCTTCCCGGCCGCGTTCGACGCCGCGTGGCGCCCGACGGACGCCCTGGTCGTCGGCCACGATGTCCTGGGCGGGGTGTTCGCTCTCAACGGCCACGATCCCGCAGCGTGCGGCCGTCCCGGTGCGCCCGGGCAGATGCTCTGCTTCGCGCCGGACTCCCTGGAATGGGAGGCGATGGAGATGGGCTACGGAACGTGGCTGACCTGGCTGCTGTCGGGACGGCTGGACCAGTTCTACGACGGGCTCCGGTGGCCCGGCTGGCAGCGCGAGTCGCAGTCGCTCGACCTGTCCCGGGGAATCGCCGTGTACCCCTTCCTGTGGTCGAAGGAAGCGCAGGCGGATCCGGCCGCGACCACGAGGACGCCCGTTCCCCTGACCGAGCTGCTCGCCCTGAGCGGTGAGTTCTGCCGGCAGATGGGGCTGGGCGACCCCGGATTCCTCGGTTCACTTCCCTCGGAGGGGCGCGCATGAAGATCGTCGACGCGAAAGTGGTCGTCACCGGCCCGGGACGCAACTTCGTCACCCTGAAGCTGACGACCGACGAAGGCCTCACCGGCCTCGGCGACGCCACGCTCAACGGACGTGAGCTGGCCGTCGTCGGCTACCTCCGTGACCATGTGGCGCCCCTGCTCACCGGCCTCGACCCGCACAGGATCGAGGACACCTGGCAGTACCTCTACCGCGGCGCCTACTGGCGGCGCGGGCCGGTGACCATGGCCGCGATCGCCGCCGTGGACGTGGCTCTGTGGGACATCAAGGCGAAGGCCGCCGGTCTGCCGCTCTACCAGTTGCTGGGCGGCGCGAGCAGTGACCGTATCGGCACCTACGGTCATGCCAACGGCCGCGACATCCCCGAACTCCTCGACTCCGTACGGGCCAGGCTCGCCGAGGGCTATCCCGCGGTCCGCATCCAGACGGGCATTCCGGGGCTCAAGGCCGTGTACGGCGTGTACAACCAGGACGACGACGGCACGACGGTCGCCCATCAGCAGGCCCGCCCCCTGGTGGAGGACTGGGACACGGACGCGTACCTGCGCCACACCCCGGCCGTCTTCGAGGCGGTCCGCGCGGAGTTCGGGGCCGCGCTTCCGTTGCTCCACGACGCCCACCACCGCCTCACCCCGATCCAGGCGGCGCGGCTCGGCAAGGACCTGGAGCCGTACCGGCCGTTCTGGCTCGAGGACTGCACTCCCGCCGAGAACCAGGAGGCGCTGCGTCTGGTCCGCCGCCACACCACCACGCCGCTGGCCGTCGGCGAGGTGTTCAACACCGTGTACGACTACCAGGCGCTGATCACCGAGCAGCTGATCGACTACGCACGTTCGGCCGTCACCCACTTCGGCGGGGTCACACCGCTGCGCAAGCTCTTCGACTTCGCCGCCCAGTACCAGGTGAAGAGCGCCGTACACGGACCGGAGGACATCTCGCCGGTCGGGATGGCCGCGGCCGTCCACCTCGACCTCGCCGTCCACAACTTCGGCATCCAGGAGTACTCGGGCCACAACCCGCTGACCGAGGAGGTGTTCCGGCACGCGTACACCTTCACCGACGGGTACCTGCACCCGGGCGAGGCGCCGGGCATCGGTGTGGAACTGGACGAGGAGGCGGCGGCCGCGCATCCGTACGAGCGGGCCTACCTTCCGGTCAACCGGCTCCGGGACGGCAGCGTCCACGACTGGTGAGCCGCGGAGCGCCGCCGGCCGCCGGGGCCACTACGGGTAAGCGGGCTGAAGGCCCGCGTACACCCCTTCCCGGCCGATCAGTTCCTCGTGCGTCCCCACCTCCGCGATCCGGCCGCCCTCCATCGCCACGATGCGGTCGGCGCCCTGGATCGTGGAGAGCCGGTGGGCGACGACGAAGACCGTACGGCCGTGCACGAGCCGCGAGAGGGCTTCCTGCACGAGGGCCTCGGAGCGGTTGTCCAGTGCGGACGTGGCCTCGTCGAGCACCAGCACCCTGGGGTCGCGGATCAGCGCCCGCGCGATGGCGAGGCGCTGCTTCTGGCCGCCCGACAGCCGTGCGCCGCGCTCGCCGACGACCGTGTCGAGGCCCAGCGGCAGATCGTTGACGAACTCCAGCGCGTTGGCGTCCGTCAGCGCGCGTATGAGGGTGGCCTCGTCCGTGTCACCCATGCCGTACGTCACGTTGTCGCGGATGCTGCCCTCGAAGAGGATCGACTCCTGGGGCACCACGGACAGGAAGCGCCGGTAGCTGCGCAGATCGAGTCCCGCCATGTCGGTGCCGTCGAGCATGATGCGGCCGGACGTGGGCCGGATGAAGCCGATGAGGAGGTTCAGGACGGTCGACTTGCCCGCGCCCGAAGCGCCGACCAGCGCGATGGTCTCGCCCGGTCGTGCGGAGAGGGTGAAGCCGGCGACGGCGGGTGCCGCGTCCTCGTAGGCGAAGCCGACGTCCTCGAAGTCGATCCGGCCGGTGACGCGGTCGACCTGCGCCTTGCCCGCGTTGTGTTCGAGGTCGGGTGCCTGGAGCACCTCGCCCGCCGAACGCACCGATTCCAGCCCCTTGGTGAGGATGGGGGCGAGACCCAGGAGCGTGGTCACCGAGCCGGTCAGGACGGTGAAGAAGGCGCTGAGCATGACGACGTCGCCGGGGGTGATGGGCATCCAGCCGTGGTAGGCGACCAGCGCGGATCCTGTCAGGCACAGCACGCCGAGCGTGTTGAGGATGACCCAGGCCAGCGAACCGAAGCGGCCGTTGATCACGTCCAGGCGCAGGCCGGCCGCGAAGACCTGGCGCAGCGAGCCGTCGACCCGGCCGAGTGCGGTGCGCTCCAGTCCGTGGGCGCGGGTGATCGGGATGAGGGTGGTCATCTCGCCGACACGGGAGGAGAGCTGTTCGACCTCGCGCCGGAAGGACTCGTTGTGGGTGCGCAGCCGGGCGCGCAGTTTCATCACGAGGAAGCCGGCCGCGGGCACCACGATCAGGAAGACCGGCAGGAACGCGGGCACGCGCACGCCGATGACGACCAGACCGCCGACCAGCGTCACGACGGCGCCGAGTCCCATGTCGGCGCTCTGCTGCGCCATCTGCTCCACCGACTCCACGTCGCGGACCACCTTGGCCTGCAGGACGCTCGAACTGACCCGTGAGTGGTAGCCGATGGACAACTGCTGCATACGACGGCACAGCGCCGAGCGCAGGGTCGTGCCCATCCGCCGGATGCTGCCGCCGAGGCAGCGTACGTACCACTGGTGGAGGGGGTAGTTGATCACGAGGATGAACAACAGGATGCCGGTGGCCTTCCAGAGCCGGGACTCCGGGCCGTGCTGGACGACGACGTCCAGGACCGTGGCGGTGATCAGGGGAAGCAGCCAGATGGGGCTGTGCTTCACGACGAAGATGACGACCGCGAGTGCCAGCCGCCCGCGGTCGGGCCGGAAGAGGTGGCCGAGGGTTCGGAACGGGTTCTCGCCGCGGTAGCGGTGGTCGAGGTGGTCGAAAGGCGCCAGGGGTTCGGCGGAAGGTTGGGAAACCGCTTTCTGCATGGTGTCCATCCCACCGCGCTCCCGCCGTCCGGGGCAACTCCGTTCCACGGACAGGACAGAAGCGGCTGGTGGGTTCCGACCGGCTTCAGTGGACGCGGACTTCGTCCGGCAGCGGCTCGGGCGCGGGCTCCTCGCTGCGCGGGCGGCCCACCGAGGCGATCGCGCCGGTGACCAGTCCGGCCAGCAGGCCCCAGAACGCGGAGCCGATTCCCAGCAAGGTCACGCCGGAAGCGGTGGCGAGGAAGGTCACCACGGCCGCTTCCCTGGACGCCTTGTCGGCCAGTGCCGCCGACAGCGAGGCCTCGATGGTGGCGAGCAGGCCGATCCCGGCGATCGCCAGGACGAGTTCCTGCGGCATCGCGGTGAGAAGCGAGGCGACGGTCGCGCCGAGCAGCCCGACACAGAGGTAGAAGAAGCCCGCCCACACGGCGGCGAGGTACCGCTTGTCCCGGTCGGGGTGCGCCTCCTCGCCCGTGCAGATGGCCGCCGTGATCGCGGCCAGGTTGAGGCCGAAGGCCCCGAAGGGCGCCAGGACCGCGTTGGCCGCACCGGTCCACGTCATCAGGGGCGAGACCGGCACGTCGTAGCCGGCGCCGCGGATCACGGCGACGCCGGGCAGGTTCTGCGAGGCCATCGTGACGACGAACAGCGGTGCGCCGACGCTGACCAGGACCTTCCAGTCGAACTCCGGCGCGGTGAACACCGGGGTGGCCAGGGCGAGGCGGACCTGGCCCAGCTGCCAGCCGCCGGTGAACACCGTGGCCACCACGCCCGCGGCGAGCGCCAGCAGCACCGCGTACCGGGGCAGCAGACGCCGGCCGAGCAGGTAGAGCACGAACATCGGGAACGCGACCGCGAATCCGCCGTGCATCGTGCTGAACAGTCCCGTACCGAACCGCAGCAGCACCCCCGCGAGGAGCGCGGCGGCCAGGGGTACCGGGATCCGGCCCATGAGCCGGCTGAACCAGCCCGTCATTCCGCTCACGAGGATGAGCAGTCCCGAGAAGACGAACGCGCCGACCGCCTGAGCCATCGACACGCCGCTCAGACCGGTCGTGAGCAGCGCGGCGCCCGGTGTCGACCACGCGGTCACGACGGGGGCCCGGTAACGCAGCGACAGCCCGACGCAGGTGCAGGCCAGGCCGACACCGAGCGCGAGCATCCAGGAGGAGATCTCGTGCGCGTCCGCCCCAGCCGCCCGGGCGGCCGTGAAGACGAGCGCCGCCGAACTGGTCACGCCGACCATCACGGCGATCAGTCCGGCGACCACGGCCGAGGGCGGCGCGATCGAGCGTATGCGGGTGATCGCGAACATGAGTGAGCCACTTCCTGCGCGGTGCGTTCTGTATACGGAACGTTCTGTATGTGGAACACTAGAGAGGCGGGCCGACGCCCGTCAACCAGGACAGCGGAGCGGGTGCACGGCCGATGGGGCTGAACGAGGACGTGGGTCGCAGGCTGCGCACGCTGCGGCGTGAGCGCGACCTTTCCCTGTCGGAGCTCTCCCGGCGCTCCCGTGTCGGCAAGGGCACGCTCTCCGAGCTGGAGAGCGGGACCCGCAATCCCACCCTGGAGACGCTGTACGCACTCACCACCGCCCTCGGACTGCCGCTCAGCGCCGTACTGAGCGACCCGCTCCCGGCGGACGGTCCGGGACCCGCTCCCGCGGGCGTCTCCGGGAGCGCCGTCACCGCCGTCCTGCTGGAACGGTACGAGGACGAGGCCACCGTCACCGACGTGTTCCGCATCAGCATCCGCGCGGGCGCGGTCCAGCAGTCCGAGGCGCACGTCCCGGGCACGCGCGAGAGCCTGATGGTCCTGACCGGCACCGCCGTCGTCGGCCCGCCGGACGACACCAGGACGGCCGGCCCCGGCGCCTGTGCGCACTGGCCGGCTGACGCACCCCATGTCTACGGCGCGCCCGACGGTGATGTGGAGGGCGTCCTCTTCGTCCGCAGTCCGGTGGCCGAGGGTCCGTAGGACCGCCGGGCGGTCAGCGGGTCACGACGCGCCCAGGAGGTTGACCAGGCGGATGTAGCGGACCCAGTCCCAGTGGGCGCCCGGGTCCGTGTGGTCCGAGCCCGGTACCTGCACATGGCCGATGATGTGCGCGCGGTCCTTGGGGATGCCGTAGCGGTCGCACACCGAAGCGGTCAGCAACGCCGACTTCTCGTACATGGCGTCGGTGAAGTAGGCGGGCTGGTCCACGTACCCCTCGTGCTCGATGCCGATACTGCGGGTGTTGTAGTCCCAGTTCCCCGCGTGCCAGGCCACGTCCTTCTCCCGCACGCACTGGTCGATGTAGCCGTCCGCCGAGCGCACCACATAGTGCGCGGACACCTGTTTCGCCGGATTCCGGAAGATCGCCACGGCGTCCGCGAACGTCTCCTGGGTGACATGGATGATCACGTACTGCACCGGGTACGCCGAAGGCCGAGTCGAGACCGTGTAGTTGGACGCCGAGGCCGGCACCCAGTGGGCCGCCGGATAGTCCGTGTCACCGGCCGTCGCCGCGGTGGCGCGGACGGAAGCGGGAAGCAGCGCCGCCGCGGCCGTCGCCGCCGCGCCCTGAAGGATCGTTCTGCGGTCCATGTGCACTCCTGGGTGTGGGGGAGGGGTAACGCGCACGGGTGCAGGGCCGGTTGACCGGGGTGCGGTTCCGGGCAGGCGGGGCGGTGTTCCGGTGGGCCGTGCCCGTCCGGGCCGCCCGTGCCGGATGTCCGCGCCATCCGGAGGGAGGGATGCGGCGACGGCGGGCGCCGGTGCGGCACCGCGGTGGCGCTCCGGAACGGAACCTCGCGCGGCCCGACGGCATCGCGCAGGAGTCCGGTACCCGATTCCCCCGACATCCCGTGACTCCCTCCTGTCCGCTGACCGGAAGCCGATGTCCGATGTACGGCCGAGCGACGTGCGCGCCCCACCGTACGGGCGCCGCGCGGGTGGCGGAAGACGGCAGGGGCGCGAAACCGGCGCGGGAGAAATGGAGTTGGGCCGCCCGGCAGGAGCGGGCCGGGCGGCCGGGGAGAGCCGTGGCGGGTCAGCGGGTGAGCGGCCGCGGCAACTTCAGCAGGGTCACGGACGTCTCGATCCCGGAGTCGACCAGCCGGCCGTCCGCGTCGAAGGCGCCGGCCCCGTCGGTCATGCCGAAGTCGTTGTCGTTGATGAGGGCGAGCGTGTCACGGCCCGTCACCGCCACACCCTCGATCTTCCCGGGCACTCCGGCCACCTTCCCCAGGTCGACGACGAGGCTCTTGCGCAGGACCGGGACACCCGAGGACGCCGGGTCGGCCAGTTCCTCGTACGAGGGCGAAGCGGACGGCCCGTCCCAGCGCGAGCCCAGGATGCCGGGGCCGCGGGGGAGCGTGACCCGGTGCAGACGGGCAGCCCGGTCGGTGCGCTCCTCGACCAGGAGGTCGTTGCCCCCGATCGCGACGAGCGAGGAGACCTTCAGCTCGGACGTGTCGTCCTCGCCCGGGTCGACGACACCCACCGCGTCGAAGCGGTACGCGTACTCGGCCGTGACCGCGTGCTTTCTCGTGGAGAAGCGCAGCAGCCGCACATTGCGCGAGGCCTCGCCCGCGTCCTCGTCGGGCAGCGAGAGCGGGCTCTGGACGGCGAGCACCAGATCGCCGTTCGGCAGCAGCGCCAGGCCCTCGAATCCGCGGTTGATCTTCCGGTGCAGCAGGACGCCGGGCAGCGCCTCCACGACGGGGTAGTCCGCGCCCTCGAGGTCCAGACCCTCGGGGACGTAACGGGCGAGCACCCGGCCGCTCCCGGAGACGTGCACCAGCGACGGACCGTACTCGTCGACCAGCCAGAACGTGCCGTCCGCGCTGCGCACGATGCCTTCCGTGTCCAGACCGTTCGGGTTGTACGCAAGAGGCGTCGCGGCGTCGTAGGAATACGGGGCCTCGTCCCGGCCCGCCTGGTTCGCGAGACCGGTGACGGGGGCGCCGGAACGCGTGGTCAGCGGGAGGGAGCGCAGCACCTCGACGCGCTTGCCGCTCACCCGCACCTTGACGACGGCCGGGTCGAACCCGGGCACGGGGAAGGTCCGCCGCTTGGTCCCGCCGACCTTGATCTGGCCGTTCGGGCCGCGGTCCGTGACGGTCCAGAACTCGCCCTCCCGGCCGGCCGGGAAGATGTCGCTGCCGATGCCGCCGAGCATCACGCCGCGGTCGTCCCCGACGGATCCGGGCAGCAGGCCGTTGCTGAAGCCGGCCAGTGGAACGTCCCCGAGCACAGCGCTCGCGGTGACCCGCGCGGTGGCCTCGGGGCGCTGGTGCCGGTCCTGCGCCCCGGTTGCGGTGCCTGCGACACCTACCGTGCCGAGCAGGGCGAGCGGCAGCCCGACGGCAAGGGATCGACGGACGACACGCGCGGACATGGGGCCTCCTGAGGAGCAAAGGATCTGACGGCCGTCACGTTCCGCCGCGCGCCTCAACGAACGGTGTCATCGAGTTGAACTCCCGGGCGGATCCGGGCGGCNGGCAGGGGCAGCCTCACCGGCCTGCCCCTGCCCGCCGCCCGGTGACCCGTTCTCAGTCGCCGGCGGGGGCCGTCGCGTCCGCCCAGGCCGCCGCGGGATCCTCGTCGCAGGGCCCCGCCGGAGTCCAGCGGCCGCTCTCCTTGCGGTACGGATACCAGCGCCCGTCCCGCCCGTAACGCAACTGGACCGTGCCGTCCGCCGAGGTCCAGCGATTGCGCTCGGACCGCAGCCGGGGGGCCTCGTCCTCCTCCCAGGCGCCGGCGAGCCGCGTCCTGGCCCGGGCGAGGGCGGTGGCGTCCGGGGCCCATTCCTCGTCGAGCACGGAGAGCGCGGCCGCGCCACCGTACTGCCAGGCGCGCACCGCGGCCGGCAGACCTGCGCGCTGCCGGCCCGAGCCGGCCGCCAGCCGGTTCACGATCCAGGGCTCGGGCCGTGCCTCGGCGGCCAGCCTCACCGCGTCCTGCTGCGGCGTCAGCCCTGCCGGGACGGGCTGCTGTCCGTGACCGGGCGCCAGTGCCTCCGCCAGCATCCGGTGCGCCCGCATCGCGCCGTCCGAGGCCAGCATCTCCAGCGCCGTCGGGTCCACACCCGGTTCGGGGTCGGTCTCCGTGTCCAGCGAGGGGGCCTGACCCGGCTCACCGGGAAGCGCGGGGGCCGGGGGCAGCGGCGGGAGGATGCCCGCCGCCGCGTAGGCCTCCGCCGCCGGGACACCGCGTACGGCCCGGTCCTCGGTCTCCTCGGCGGGCTCGTCGGCGGTGGCTGACGGCGTGTGACCCGCCGCTCTGGCGGCGATCCGGACCTGGAGCTCGTCCAGCAGCCGCCGTTCACCGCGGCCCCGCATGAGGAGCAGGACGAACGGATCCTGGTCCAGCAGCCGTGCCACCTGGTAGCAGAGCGCGGCCGTGTGCGGGCAGTGGTCCCAGGCCTCGCAGCTGCACTCCGGGTCGAGGTCGCCGATCCCCGGCAGGAGGTCCACACCGGCCGCCGCGGCGTCCTCGACCAGATGCGGCGGCATCTCCCGGTCGAGCAGTGCTGCGATGTGCCCGGTCCGGTCGACGGCCATGTCCAGGAAACGGTCCCACTGTCCGTCGGTCAGCTCCTGGAGCAGTACGTCGCTCCGGTAGCCGCTCTCGTCCCGGTCACGGACCACCGCGGTGATCCGGCCCGGCCGCACGGACACCGCGCCGACCCGGCCCTCGCGCGCGAACCGGCGGCCCTTCTTGAGCTGTTGTCCGTCCAGCGCGGTGTCCTCCAGGGCCTTCAGCCACGCCCGGCCCCACCAGGACTCCGCGAAGCCACGGCCCTGTGCGGCAGGCAGCGCGGCGAACGTGCGCTCCTGCCCGGGCACCGTCTCGTCCGGTCCGTTCCCGTCGTCCCGGTCGCCGAACGCGTCCGCCTCGTATCCCTCGCTCATCGTGCGCCCCCTCGCAGCTCCACCAGATCGGCCAGTTCCGCGTCGCTGAGCTCGGTCAGGGCGCTCTCGCCCTGACCGAGCACCGCGTCCGCGAGCCCCTGTTTGCGGGCCAGCATCTCGGCGATCCGGTCCTCGATCGTGCCCTCGGCGATCAGCCGGTGGACCTGCACCGGCTGGGTCTGCCCGATGCGGTACGCACGGTCCGTGGCCTGCGCCTCCACCGCCGGATTCCACCAGCGGTCGAAGTGGACCACATGGCCCGCGCGGGTGAGATTGAGCCCGGTCCCCGCCGCCTTGAGCGACAGCAGGAACACCGGCGCCCCACCCGACTGGAAGCGGCTGACCATCGCCTCGCGCTGGGCCACCGGCGTCCCGCCGTGCAGGAACTGGGTGCTGATCCCGCGCGCCGCCAGATGGCGTTCGAGGAGCCGGGCCATCTGCACGTACTGGGTGAAGACGAGGACACCCGCCCCCTCGGCGAGGATGGTGTCCAGCAGTTCGTCGAGCAGTTCCACCTTGCCCGAACGGTCCGCGACCTGCGGCTCCTCCTCCTTGAGGTACTGCGCGGGATGGTTGCAGATCTGCTTGAGCGCGGTGAGCAGTTTCACCACCAGGCCGCGCCGGGCCATTCCGTCGGCTTCGGAGATCGCGGCCAGCGTCTCCCGCACCACTGCCTCGTACAGACCCGCCTGTTCGGCCGTCAACGACACCGCACGGTCCGTCTCCGTCTTCGGCGGAAGCTCCGGGGCGATGCCCGGATCCGACTTGCGCCGGCGCAGCAGGAACGGCCGTACCAGAGCGCCGAGGCGCTCGGCCGCCGCCGGGTCGCTCCCGCCCTCCACGGCTCGCGCGTACCGGGTGCGGAAGGTACCGAGCCTGCCGAGCAGGCCGGGTGTGGTCCAGTCGAGGATGGCCCACAGCTCGGAGAGGTTGTTCTCCACGGGAGTACCGGTGAGGGCGACCCGCGCCTGCGCGCCGATCGTGCGCAGTTGCCGGGCCGTCGCCGAGTGCGGGTTCTTGACGTGCTGCGCCTCGTCGGCGACGGCCATGCCCCATCGCACGGCCGCGAGCCGGGACGCGTCAAGCCGCATCGTGCCGTAGGTGGTCAGGACGAACTCGCCGTCCGCCAGGCCCTCCAGACTGCGTGACGCTCCGTGGAAGCGGCGGACCGGGGTGCCCGGTGCGAACTTCTCGATCTCCCGCTGCCAGTTGCCCATCAGCGATGTCGGGCAGACCACCAGCGTGGGTCCGGCGGACCCGTCGAGGGTCTGGCGGTGCAGATGCAGGGCGATCAGCGTGATGGTCTTGCCGAGACCCATGTCGTCGGCGAGACAGCCACCGAGCCCGAGGGACGTCATCGTGTGCAGCCAGTTCAGGCCGCGGAGCTGGTAGTCCCGCAACGTCGCGGCGAGCGCGGCCGGCTGACCGACCGCCGGCTCGTCGGACTGCCGGGACTCCGGGTCGGCGACCCGCTGCCGCAGCCGCTCCAGCCAGCCCGTCGCCTGCACGTCGACCCGGTGACCGTCGACCTCGGTGGAACCCGTCAGCACGGCGCCGAGCGCGTCGATGGGCGTGACCTTGCGGTCCTGCGTCTCCCGGGCGCGGCGCGCATCCTCCGGGTCGATCAGCACCCACTGGTCGCGCAGCCGCACCAGCGGCCGACCCGCCTCGGCGAGCCGGTCGAGTTCGGCACGGCTGAGCTTGTGGTCACCGAGGGCGAACCACCAGTTGAACGTCAGCAGGGAGTCGGTGGCCAGGAGGGCGGGCGTGTCCGGCACATTGCTCGCCGGCTCCCGGCTCCTGTCCGGTCGGCCCTCGCCGCCCGCCTCGTCCGGGGGACCGATCACCGCGCGCGCCGTCAGGGTGCGGGCCAGCTCCCGGGGCCAGTGCACCTGAACACCGGTGGCGGCGAGGGCCCGCGAGGCAGGACCCAGGAGATCGGCGATCTCGTCGTCGGCCGGCTCCACGGCGTCCGGCACGGCCGCCGACAGCAGGGGTGTGAGGGGCGGCCAGGCGCGGGCGGCCCGGCGCAGCATCAGCAGCGTGTCCATGCGGGCCCTCGGCCCGAACGCCGCGGCGGCAGGCCCCGAGCCGGCCCAGATCTCGGCGGCGTCGGCGACGAGCGTCGGATCGCTCACACCGTGGATCTGCGGAACGACCCGGAAGGACGGGCCGGAGGGCTGCTCCTGAGGTGCCTCCGCGCCCAGGTCGAGGCCCGGCACCTCCACGCGCAGCGAGAGCCGGACGCCCGCGTCGTGCCCAGCTGCGACATCGGTGACCCAGGCCCGCCGGCCGGGCAGGTGCTGCGGCGCGTCCGCGGCGAACGCCGGACCGCCCGCGGCGAACGTGGCACCCGGTGTGCGCGGCAGGCCGTCCGCGACCGCGTCGAGGAACTCCCGTACCAGCCACTCCGGTTCGGGCAGCAGGAGGGGCTGGGCCAGCGCGTCGACAGGTACCGCGTGAGCGGTCGGAGGCATGGACGCGGCAAGGGTGCGGATGCGCGTCCGGTCGTCCGCGGTGAGCGGCCCGGCGCGCCAGGCGTCGTGATCCGTGGAGCTCAGCCCCGGCAGCAACAGGCCCCGGGCGGCGAACTGCAGGGCCAGCAGCCCCGCCGCCCCCCAGAACGAGGCTGCCGCGGAGGCGTGCGCCGCGGTCCGGGCGCGGGTGAGCACGGGGAGCGCGTCCCGCACCGGGAGGATTCGCGCGGGCACCGCGTAGGGCTGGACAGCGGCACCGGCGACGGTGAGTTCCCCGATGGTTCCGGGCGCTTCGGGCGGGCTGCTGCCGTCCGGATACCAGAAGGCGACCCGGCCGGTCCGGGCGGGATCCGCAGGCAGGAAGACCACGCAACAGCCGGCGAGTGCGGAGATCTCGGAGAGCGTTGCTGCGGGGAGGCGGTGCACAGCGATATCAGAGTCCTCAAATTTGACTAGTGGTCCGAGGTCGCCGAGGGTACTCCATTGCGGCCGCTGACGGGAGTCCACGGTTCGTGATTCAAGTCACTTGCTTGAATCCGGCATATCCGACGGGTGTTGCCGGCCCCCCGTCGGAATGAGGGGGTTGGCACCAGGAAACTCCGGGTGGTGGCTCCATGGCTGCTATACATCTGCGACCCGTACGTTTCATCAGGTCAGCGCACCTATAAGACCGGAGACATCATGCCTCAGGCCGCAACCACTGTCGCGGAACCGACTCGCGACAGTGACAGAAGTGCCGGAAGTACAGGAAGTGACTTCGCGCCACTACTGCGGGCCGTCAAGGGGCAGGGGCTCCTCGAACGGCGTACCGGCTGGTACACGGCAGGCATTGCCGCCAACCTCGTCGCTCTGGGCGCGCTGCTGACCGCGATGGTCCTCCTCGGCAATACCTGGTGGACCCTGCTCCTCGCACTGCCCCTGGCCGTCGTCTGGTCCCGTACCGCCTTCGTCGGACACGACGCCGGCCACGCCCAGATAACCGGCGACCGGCGGGTGAGCCGGACCATCGGCCTGTTCCACGCCAACCTCCTGCTCGGCATGAACGAAGCGTGGTGGAACGACAAGCACGTACGTCACCACGCCAACCCGAACCACATCGACAAGGACCCGGACGTCGGCGTCGGCGCCCTCGTCTGGACCCAGAAGCAGGCAGCCCAGCGCGAGGGCTTCGCCCGTTGGCTCACCCGCAACCAGGCCCGGCTGTTCTTCCCGATGCTGCTCCTCGAAGGCATCGCCCTGAAGATCTCCGGCTTCCAGTACCTGCGGCAGCAGCCCGTCAGGGAGCGCGCCCTGTCGGCCGCGCTCCTGGTGGCCCACCTCGGCCTCTACGCCACGCTGCTCCTCACCGTCATGTCCCCGGGGAAGGCCGTCGTCTTCGCGCTCGTGCACCACGCGCTCTTCGGTCTCCACCTCGGGATGGCCTTCGCCCCGAACCACAAGGGCATGGAGATGCCCGATCCCGACGGGGACCGGTGGGGACACCTGCAGCGGCAGGTCCTCACCTCGCGCAACGTACGGGGCGCCGTCCTCACCGACTGGTTCCTCGGCGGTCTCAACTACCAGATCGAGCACCACCTCTTCCCGAGCATGCCGCGCCCGCATCTGCGACTCGCCCAGCCCCTGGTCAAGGCCCACTGCGAGGCGCTCGGCATGCCGTACGCCGAGACCGGACTCATCGAGTCCTACCGGCAGGCGCTGGAGCACATGCACGAGGTCGGCGCTCCCCTGCGGTGACCGGCGCGGAGGCGCTCGCCGCCACCAGGAACCGATGGGCGCCCACAGGCGTTCTCACAGCAGGAGCGGCCACGGGCCGCGAAGGAGGCGTGGACGATGTCGAACAGCGCAAAGATCGCCATCGGGGGAGTTGTCGTCGCAGTCGTCCTGATGCCGTTCATCGGGTTCTGGCTGTCACTGCTGGTGCTCATCGGAGTTCCCGCCATCGCGTACCTGGCCTTGGATCCGAGCCAGCGGCGCAGGCTCCGTAGGATCACTCGTAAGGAAATAGGCCGCTGAGAGGGGACCTGCGCAGTGAGCGGGACAGTCACCGTGGTGAGCAGTAACGAGTCGTACACCTTCACCAAGCCGAACCGGGAAAGCGTCACCCTGCTGACCGGGCTGGGAGTGGAGGGTGACGTACACGCGGGCGTGACGGTCAAACACCGTTCCAGGGTCGCGCAGGACCCCACCCAGCCCAATCTGCGCCAGGTCCACCTCATACACGAAGAACTGTTCGACGAGCTGCGCGAGGCGGGCTTCGAGGTCGCCCCCGGCGACCTCGGGGAGAACGTCACCACGCGTGGCATCGATCTGCTGGCGCTTCCCGTCGGTACCCTGCTGCACCTCGGCGACGAGGCCGTCGTCGAGGTCACGGGGCTGCGCAACCCGTGCCTCCAGATCGACAACTTCCAGGACGGACTGCTCAAGCAGGTCGTCGGCCGCGACGAGGCGGGCAACATCGTCCGCAAGGCCGGCGTCATGAGCGTGGTCGCCACGGGCGGCACCGTCAGGCCCGGCGACCAGGTCCGGGTCCAGCTCCCGGCCGAGCCCCACCGGCCGCTGGAACGGGTCTGACACCTCACGCGCGCATACGGGAGCCCCGGGATCAAAGGATCCCGGGGCTCCCGTATGCGTATGCGGTGCTCCGGCCGGCCTGGGGTCAGGACGGCCGCACGGCCATGGCGTCCAGGGCCCGAAGCAGCTTGGGGAGCTCCGTCCCGCGTCCCACGGTCAGGATCTCTCCCGGCAATTCGTCGAGCAGCAGGAAGGCGATGTCGTCCGTTCTGGCGACCATGGACCAGCCGGGACCGTCGGCCCTGATCATCCGGGCGTCGCCCGGCGCGAACGAGGAGCGGACTCGGCCGGGGGGTGGCGGTGCGTCGACATAGGCATGTGCCTCGGCGAGGGCACGCCGCACACCGGGATGCGTGCCGGAGAGGGGCGCGTCGCTCGCAGGCGGTACAGCCTCGGCCTCGGCTTCAGCTTCGGCCTCTGCTCCGGCCTCCGGGGGGTCGCCCCCGTCCGAGCCGTCTCCGTTCGAGCCGTCCTCGCCCGAGCCGTCCCCGTCCCCGTTACCTGCCGGGGCGAAGGCCGTCTCGTCGTCGATCTGCTCCCGCCAGACCGCCCACTGGAGCGCTATGGCGTCCGCACCCAGCCGGCGCTGGGCGGGCCCCCACACGTCGGTGTCGGGCGGGCACAGCGGTGCGAGGTCCTCCCCGTCCGCCTCCGGGTCCGGTTCCGGATCGTGCGGAGCGCTCACTCCGGGAGCGGCGACCGCCACGGCGAGCGGCCAGCCGGGGAGCGCGCAGACTACCGAGCGGTCGTCCGGCGACAGGTCGTACTCCATCCCGCAGTCCCAGGACGCTATCGCCACGGCCACCAGGGACACGTCGTCGACGACCACGGTCCACCGGGCCCCGTCGCCGTCCTGGCCCAGGACGAGTCCGTAGCCCTCGGCGTAGGGTTCCAGACGCAGGGCCGCGCAGGCAGCCGGGTAGTCGTCGCCGAGGACGCTCGGGAACTGCGCAGGGGTCAGCAGGACCGCGGTCAGCACGTACAGAGCGTCGTCGTCGGCGACTGTGTTGTCCGTCCCGGCCACTGCACCCTCCTCTTCCGTCATGGTTGTCGTCGGCGCACCTTAACCAGTGGGTAACCCGCTCGTCGAGGCCCTGACAAGGCAGGACGCAGGTTCCGACGACCAACCGGACGGCCCTCCTCAGTCGTCCGCCAGGCCGAGCAGCGCGCGCGCCACCGTCTCCGGCGACTCGTCGCGCTCACGGGCGAGGGCGATGACGGCCCGGCAGGCCAGTTCACCGACGCCGAACGAGAGCGCCTCCGGTGACACCCAGCCGCTCGCCTCGTCCATCCGGTCCTGGTCCTCCTCCACCGATGCCGCGACGAACGTGGCGGCCGCCTCGAAGAGGTTGTGCTGCCGGCGCTCCGGCGCCCGCGTGGGCGCCGCGGACCGGCCGTCCTTGCGTCCCGGGGCCACGGCTCTGCGCAATATGCCGAACATGCCGGTCATGGGGACCACCTTCCGTTGACGTCCATGTACTCAACGTCCTGCCCCCGCACTTACGCTGGGACACTCGACCTGGACAAGGGGGACGGCGCTGTGAAGCGGTTTGACCGGCTGAAGGAAATCCAACACCTCGATCCGGAGCGGGACTTCCTGGAGATCTACCGGATCACGGCGACGTACGAGTTCCCGTGGGACATCACCCGCGCCCTCGAACTGGCGCTGTACCGCACATATGCGGTCCCCAGCATCGGGCGCCTCCTCGCGGACACAGCGGAACTGACGGACCGTTCGCAGAAGCGTTACGACGACACCGCGCTGCTCCTGGACACGGTCGTCGAGCACGGCTTCGACAGCGAACCGGGACGTACGGCCATCCGCCGCATCAACCGGATGCACAACAGCTTCGACATCGGCAACGACGACATGCGCTACGTGCTCTGCACCTTCGTCGTCACCCCGAAGCGATGGCTCGACGCGTACGGCTGGCGCCGGCTGTCCGACCACGAACTTCGGGCGTGTGCCGCCTACTACCGGACCCTGGGCGCCCATATGGGGATCAAGGACCTGCCGCAGACCTACGAGGACTTCGAACGCACCCTCGACACCTACGAGGAGGCGCACTTCGGCTGGGACGAAGGGGCGCGCTCGGTGTCGGACGCGACGCTGGATCTGATGGCCTCCTGGTATCCGCGCCCTCTGGCGCCGCTGGTGCGCGGCGCGAGCCTCGCACTCCTGGACGACTCGCTGCTGCGGGCCTTCCGCTACGAACGGCCCAGCGCCGCGGCCCGCTCGCTCACCCGCGGTGCCCTGCGCCTGAGAGCCCGTGCGGTCCGTCTGCTGCCGCCGCGCACCGAGCCGCACTACGCCCGGCAGAACCCGGAGATCAAGGGCTATCCGGACGGGTACGAGGTCGCCGCGCTCGGCACCTTCCCCACACCGGGCCTCGGTGGCTGCCCGGTCGGACACCTCCGGCGCCCGGACGCTCAGGCCCGGTGACACGGAGCGCGCCTCCCTGGAACGGTCCGGGGCGCGGTGCGTCATCCGGTCCGTTCGGCCAGGGCGAGGAACCGGCTCTCCTCGTCGGCGTACGAAGCCAGGCGCCAGCCCGAACGGGCCAGCAGAGGGCCGAGGTTCGGCTCGGCGCGCAGATCGCCGTCCGTGAGCCGCCGGCCGTGCCGCGCGGCCAGCGCCGCCCGCCCGATGGGGTGGAACAGTGCCAGCGACCCGCCCGGCCGGACCACCCGGGCCAGCTCGACCAGGCCGGGCTCCGGCCGGGGCAGGTGTGAGACCAGCCCGGCCGCGAACACCGCGTCCAGGGCCCACGACCGCAACGGCAGGCGTGCGGCATCGGCCTGGATCAGCTGTCCGCTGTCAGCGCGCCCCGCACGCACCGCCGCCCCCAGCATCGCCGCGGTGACATCGGCGCCCAGTACGGTGCCCCCGGGGCCGACCGCCGCACGCAGGGCCGGCATCGCCCGCCCCGTACCGCACCCGGCGTCGAGAACGGCATCGCCGGGGCGGAGTCCCAGCGCGGCGATCGCGATGGCGAAGGCGGGGCCGTCCTCCGGGAAGCGCGTGTCCCAGTCCGCGGCGCGAGCGGTGAAGAACTCCTGCACGTGTGTGTGGTCATCGGCCATGTGGACATGATCGCGCAGTCACCGCCCGAACGAAACGTCGTGAATCGATGCGCATGTTCGAGCATGCTGCGATCGTCGGGGAACATCTCTCTGTCATATTTCGGCAGCTTTCGAATGAGCCCGGGGCGCGCGCCCCGGCGCGACTAGCGTCCCCGAGTCATGGGACACCTGGACCACGCCACCTTCGGCTGGCTGACACCTCTGCTGTCGTACGCGATGGCCTGCATCGGGGCCGCGCTCGGCCTGAGCTGCACCGTGCGCGCGCTGGACACGACCGGGCGCTCGCGCCGCAACTGGCTGATCACGGCAGCATCGGCCATCGGCTCGGGCATCTGGACCATGCACTTCGTCGCGATGCTCGGCTTCGGCGTGTACGGAACCGACATCCGCTACAACGTGCCGCTGACCTTCCTCAGCCTGCTCGGCGCCATGGTGGTGGTCGGCGGCGGGGTCTTCGCCGTCGGCTACAGCCGCGACCGGACCAGGGCGCTGCTGCTCGGCGGATTCGCCACCGGGCTCGGTGTCGCCAGCATGCACTACCTCGGCATGGCGGCACTCCGGCTGCACGGCACCATCCACTACGACCCGCTCAGGGTCGTCCTCTCCGTCGTCATCGCGGTCATCGCCGCGACCGCCGCGCTGTGGGCCGCGCTCAACATCAGGTCGACGCGCGCCGTGGCCCTCGCCTCCCTCGTCATGGGAGCGGCCGTCAGCAGCATGCACTACACCGGAATGCTGGCCGTGACCGTGCAGGTGACACCCTCGGCAGCCACACTGCACGGGGCCACCGCGATGCAGTTCATCTTCCCCCTCGCCGTCGGACTGGGTTCCTACCTCTTCCTCACCTCGGCGTTCGTGGCCCTCTCACCGACCGCGCCGGAACGAGCCGCGTACGCCCACGCCGAGCACCCACAGGCCTCCTCCGAGGCGGCCGCGAAGGCCTCGACCTCCCGCGGTCCTGACCTCCGGTCCCGGCGCGCCGCCCGCAGCCCCGACGTGCCACCCGTCGGCATCCGTTGACGCGTGGCCCCGTCCGCCGCACCACCATCCACCCAGCCCCGACCCGGAACGAGGAGGCCATGCGCCCACCCCGCACGACCCCGGAC
>NZ_JAELVH010000132.1 GCF_019399235.1 Streptomyces poriferorum
TCCGACTCTATCAGACTCTTCCGTGTCCGATTCCCGGTCGAAGCGGGTTTCGCATTTTCGCTTTCCAGTTCTTCGCTTTCGCGCTTTCCCTTTCCAGCGGTTTCAACCTTACCAGAACCCGTGCGTACCGTTTCCGGTCCGAATTTGAATTCCAGTGGCCGTTGAAGTGGCCTTGCCTTTCGGCGGATCCGACGTTATCAGAAGTTCTGCGTCGGGATTTCCACCCTCTGGGCTCACGACACACACGTGTGCGCGTCGCTTCCCGGTGAGGTGGAGACGTAAACGTACTGGAGCGGAGCGCCCCGATGCAAATCGGGGGCCCCGCTCCGGAGTTCGCGCCTGTCGGGGTCAGACCTCGACCACGACGGGAAGGATCATCGGGCGCCGGCGGTAGGTGTCGGAGACCCACTTGCCCACCGTGCGGCGGACGAGCTGCTGGAGCTGGTGCG
Organism: Streptomyces poriferorum; assembly: GCF_019399235.1. Lineage (GTDB taxonomy): Bacteria > Actinomycetota > Actinomycetes > Streptomycetales > Streptomycetaceae > Streptomyces > Streptomyces poriferorum. The sequence goes on from NZ_JAELVH010000132.1 coordinate 450, forward strand.
GCTCCATGACGCCGTCCTGCGCCGACTTGTTGAGGGCCTCTTCGATCTTCGGTACGACCGCGCTGAACGCCGAGTCGTCGATGCCCGACCCGCGGGCCTGGATGTGGGGGGCGCCCACGATCTTGCCGGAGGAGCTGTCCACCACGATGAAGACCGAGATGATGCCCTCGTCGCCGAGGATGCGGCGGTCCTTCAGGGAGGTCTCGGTGACATCGCCCACCGAGAGACCGTCGACGTACACGTAGCCGGCCTGGACCTTGCCGACGATCTTGGCCTTGCCGTCGATCAGGTCGACGACCACGCCGTCCTCGGCGATGACGATGTGGTCCTTCGGAACGCCGGTGAGGGCGCCCAGTTCGGCGTTGGCCCGGAGGTGGCGCCATTCGCCGTGGACCGGCATCAGGTTCTTCGGCTTGCAGATGTTGTAGAAGTACAACAGCTCACCGGCCGAGGCGTGACCGGAGACGTGGACCTTGGCGTTGCCCTTGTGGACGACGTTGGCGCCCCAGCGGGTCAGGCCGTTGATCACGCGGTAGACCGCGTTCTCGTTACCCGGGATCAGCGACGAGGCCAGGATGACGGTGTCGCCCTGGACGATGCGGATCTGGTGGTCACGGTTGGCCATCCGGGACAGGGCCGCCATCGGCTCACCCTGCGAGCCCGTGCAGACGAGCACCACCTCGTCGTCCGGCAGGTCGTCGAGGGTCTTGACGTCGACGACCAGTCCCGCGGGAACCTTCAGATATCCGAGGTCACGGGCGATACCCATGTTCCGGACCATCGAACGTCCGACGAAGGCGACCCTGCGGCCGTACTCGTGGGCCGTGTCGAGGATCTGCTGGATGCGGTGCACGTGGCTGGCGAAGCTCGCCACGATGATGCGCTTCTGCGCATTGGCGAAGACCGTGCGCAGCACGTTCTGGATGTCGCGCTCCGGCGGTACGAAGCCGGGGACCTCCGCATTCGTCGAGTCGGAGAGCAGAAGGTCGATGCCTTCCTCGCTCAGCCGGGCGAAGGCGTGCAGGTCGGTGAGCCGGCCGTCCAGCGGCAGCTGGTCCATCTTGAAGTCGCCGGTGGCGACCGCCATGCCCGCAGGGGTGCGGATGGCGACCGCGAGAGCGTCCGGGATGGAGTGGTTGACCGCGATGAACTCGCAGTCGAAGACTCCGATGCGCTCGCGCTGCCCCTCCTTGACCTCAAGGGTGTACGGACGGATGCGGTGCTCCTGGAGCTTGGCCTCGATGAGCGCGAGGGTCAGCTTGGAGCCGATGAGCGGGATGTCCGGCTTCAGGCGCAGCAGATACGGGACACCACCGATGTGGTCCTCGTGTCCGTGCGTGAGGACGATGCCCTCGACGTCGTCGAGACGGTCCCGGATGGTGGTGAAGTCCGGAAGGATCAGGTCGATTCCCGGCTGCTCCTCTTCGGGGAAGAGGACGCCGCAGTCGACGATGAGCAGGCGGCCGCCGTACTCGAAGACCGTCATGTTGCGGCCGATTTCGCCGAGGCCACCCAGCGGGGTGACCCGCAGGCCGCCCTTCGGGAGCTTCGGCGGGGTGCCGAGTTCAGGATGCGGATGACTCAAAAGACTCTCCTTACCACACGCGCCACGTACCGCTTGGGCACGTGGCGCGCATGTCATTCGTGCACTTGCTGTTGTCTTTGGTGTTGCTCTGTTGCGAATCGTTCTTCGCGTATTCAGTTGTGAAGTCTGTGGTTACAGCTGTACCCCACCGGCGGCGAGATCGATCTTGAGCTGCGCCGTTTCCTGCGCGCTGAGTTCCACCAGGGGGAGACGCAGCGGGCCGGCGGGGAGGCCCTGGAGGGCCAGCGCGGCCTTGGAGGTGATCACACCCTGGGTACGGAACATCCCCGTGAACACCGGCAGCAGCTTCTGGTGGATCTCGGTTGCCTTCTGTACGTCTCCGCCGACGTAGGCCTCGAGGAGAGCGCGCAGATCCGGTGTGACGACGTGGCCCACGACGGAGACGAATCCGACCGCGCCGACCGACAGGAGCGGCAGGTTCAGCATGTCGTCGCCCGAGTACCAGGCCAGGCCGGACTGCGCGATGGCCCAGCTGGCACGGCCGAGGTCGCCCTTGGCGTCCTTGTTCGCCACGATGCGCGGGTGCTCGGCCAGCCGGACGAGGGTCTCCGTGTCGATCGGGACACCGCTGCGGCCGGGAATGTCGTAGAGCATCACCGGCAGGCCGGTGGAGTCCGCGATCGCGCTGAAGTGCCGGAGGAGGCCCTCCTGCGGCGGCTTGTTGTAGTACGGCGTGACCGCGAGGAGGCCGTGGGCGCCGGTGCGCTCGGCTGTGCGGGCGAGTTCGACGCTGTGGCGGGTGTCGTTGGTCCCGATACCGGCGACCACGTGCGCCCGGTCTCCGACCGCCTCCAGCACAGCCCTTACGAGCTGGTCTTTCTCCGCGTCGCTGGTGGTCGGGGACTCACCGGTGGTGCCGTTGATGATCAGGCCGTCGTTGCCTGCGTCCACCAGATGGGTGGCCAGCCGCTGGGCGCCGTCGAGGTCGAGTGCGCCGTCCGCCGTGAAGGGCGTGACCATAGCGGTGAGGACCCGCCCGAAGGGGGTCTGCGGAGTGGAGATCGGAGCCATGGGTAACACGCTACTCGTTGCTTGGCGCTCATTGTCCCCTCGGGGGGACAAGCAAGAGGAGCCCGGCACTGCCTGCTCGGGGGTTCAAGCAGTGCCGGGTCCGTTTGATCAGCCTAGATGAACTTCACGAAACGCCGCAATACGGACACCGCTTACGGGGCAACGCGTCCATTTTTGTTGAAGGCTGCATGGGTGAGCGGCATGAGCTCCGCCCAGTGCGCCTCCATCCGCTCGCCGACCATCTCGATCTCCCGCTGCGGGAACGACGGAACCTTCGCGAGCTCGTGCTGCGTACGCAGGCCGAGGAAGTGCATCAGCGAGCGGGCGTTGCACGTCGCGTACATCGAGGAGAACAGGCCGACCGGAAGCACTGCACGGGCTACCTCGCGGGCCACTCCCGCCGCGAGCATCTCCTGGTAGGCCTCGTACGCCTGGCGGTACGAGTCCTCCATGGCGCGGCCGGTGAGCTCGGCCTGGGCCTCGGTGCCTTCGACGAACTCGTATTTTCCGGGACGGCCCTGCTGGACGAGCTTGCGGGACTCCCCCGGGACGTAGAAGACCGGTTCCAGCTCCCTGTAGCGGCCCGATTCCTCGTTGTACGACCAGCCCACGCGGTGCCGCATGAACTCGCGGAACACGAAGATCGGGGCGCTGATGAAGAAGGTCATCGAGTTGTGCTCGAACGGACTTCCGTGCCTGTCCCGCATCAGGTAGTTGATGAGCCCCTTGGAGCGCTCAGGGTCCTTGGTGACCTCTTCGAGGGACTGCTCACCGGCCGTCGAAACACGGGCGGCGAACAGCACATCGGAGTCACCGGCGGCGTGTTTCACCAGGTCAACGGTGACATCGCTGCGGAAGCTGGGCTTTGCGGGCTCGGGGGTCTCGGTCACCGGCGGGGGTCCTTCCAATGGCGTCGCTCGGGCGGCGTCCACTCTACGGGCCACCACTGACAACGCGGTCCGCACCGCCCGTCCCGGTATTTCTTCCGCCAATCCGGCGATTCGGGGCACCGATCGGGCTCGCCGTGCGTCTGACTCATTAGCACCGCCCGAATCAGAGTTCAAGGAGAGTTACCTCATGTTCCGCCGGCGTGAATCCGTCCCGTTCTCGTTCGTAGCCGAGGCCGACCGGTTCCGCAGTAACGTCACACCGCCCCCGAGGCAGCGCGCTTCCCTCTCCGAGAGGGCCGGCAGCATCTTGACCGGCCTCGTCGTGGTCGCCGGGCTCGCCGGATCACTGCTGCTCGGCCTGCCCGCGCTGGCTCCCGAGCAGTCGGCGCAGCACAGTCAGCAGACCGAGGCCGCACACGGGCGCTGACTCGTACGGGCCCCCTGGGGTGGTCCGGCCGGTAGCCTCCTCGGTAGCCTCACCGGGCACAGCAATCGAGCGTGCTTGTGAGTGAGGATCAGTCGTGCCCCTGCCCTTTCTGACGGCCGACCGCGCATTTGACGCGAGCGCTGAGGATGCCGCGCTGCCGTTCGACGACCACGACAGCTGGCGACGCCCCTACCGCCCCGGACCCTGGCGTGTCGCGGCCGCGGCCGGACTGCTGCTGCTTGCCTCGTTCATCCTGTTCGCCGGGATGATCACGGCGTTCGCCGGGGCGATGCCCGGGGCCGGAGCATGCCTCGCCCTGGCCCTCGCGGTGATCATCTGCGCCCTTCGGATGCTGCGGATCGGCGCCTGGGTGAGCCGGCACGGCGTGCGCCGGGTCGGTTTCTTCCGGACGACGACGGTGCCGTGGAACCGCGCCGCGGCGGTGCGTACGGTGCAGCAGCCGGTCAGGTGGCTCGGGTTCCCGCGCACGGTGCAGGGCCAGGCCCTGATCGTCGTACGCAAGGGCGGGGACTCGGTTCCGCCGCTGCTCACGGACTCCAGCGCGGACTTCCTGGCGCGCGGTGAGGCGTTCGACCGGGCCGCCGACACGATCGAGGCGTGGGGGGACGAGTACCGGCAGCACTGAGGTCTCGCCTGCCCCTTCCGCACACAAGGAGACCGTCCGGCGTTCGCGAAGAACGCCGGACGGTCTCTTTGTGTGCGGGTGAACCGTGCTGGTGCCGCGGCGGGCAACGTTTGCCCGCCGGGGCAGAGGTTGCCCGCCGCGGCACTAGCTGCCGGACGGGGCCGCTGAGGCCGGTGTGCGGCCTCTGTGCAGGGCGATGGCCCGCTGCATGGCCTTCCTGGCCCTGGGGGTGTCCCGGGCGTCCTGGTAGGCCACAGCGAGGCGGAACCAGCAGCGCCAGTCGTCCGGCGCGTCCTCCGTCTCCTCCTTGCGGCGGGCGAACACCGCGTCGGCGGAGTCCCGGTCGATACGTCCGCTCGGCGTACGGGCCAGGTCGTCGACGGGCAGACCGCCCTCGGCGTCGAGTTCGGCGGCGAGGGCGTTGGCCCTCCGGACGAACTGGGTGTTCTTCCAGAGGAACCAGATGCCGATCACCGGAAGGATCAGCACGGCGACGCCGAAGGCCACCGTCAGCAGCGTGCCGTGCCTGATGAGCAGGACACCTCGGCTGCCGACCAGGAGGAAGTAGAAGACCAGGACGGCAGCGGTGACGGCGTAAGTGATCTTTGCGCGCATGGCGGTGGACTCAGTCAGTTCAGGTCGAGGAAGTTTTCCAGGCCGAACGTCAGGCCCGGAGTGGTCGCCACGCGGCGTGCTCCGAGCAGGATGCCCGGCATGAAGCTGCTGTGGTGCAGGGAGTCGTGCCGGATGGTGAGGGTCTCGCCCTCGCCTCCGAGCAGCACCTCCTGGTGGGCCAGGAGGCCGCGGAGCCGGACCGAGTGGACCGGGATCCCGTCGACGTCCGCGCCGCGTGCTCCGTCCAGTGCCGTCGCGGTGGCGTCCGGCTGGGGCGCGCAGCCCGCCTCCCGGCGGGCCTCGGCGATCAGCTGGGCGGTGCGCGCGGCGGTGCCGGAGGGGGCGTCGGCCTTGTTGGGGTGGTGCAGCTCGATGACCTCGACGGACTCGAAGTAGCGGGCGGCCTGCTGGGCGAACTTCATGGTGAGGACCGCGCCGATGGAGAAGTTCGGCGCGATGAGCACACCGGTCCCGGGCGAGCCGGAGAGCCAGGTGTTCAGCTGCGCGAGCCGTTCGTCGGTCCAGCCGGTGGTGCCGACCACGGCGTGGATGCCGTGCCGGACGCAGAAGTCGAGGTTGTCCATCACCGACGTGGGGGTGGTGAGCTCGACGACGACCTGGGCGCCGGAGTCCGTCAGGGACTCCAGCTTGTCGTCGCGGCCGAGTGCGGCCACCAGTTCCATGTCGTCGGCGGCCTCGACCGCTCGTACCGCTTCGGAGCCGATACGGCCCCGGGCACCGAGAACGGCCACGCGCAGCTTGCTCATGCTTGCTTCTTTCGGGTGACGGGGTGACTGGGTGGAGTGACTAGGCGACTGATTCGTGGAGCCGGTCGGCCTGCTTGTCCTTGAGCGGGCCGATGACGGAGAGCGAGGGACGGTGTCCGAGGACCTCGCCCGCCACCGCACGGACGTCGTCCGGGGTGACCTGCGCGATGCGGGCCAGCATGTCGTCGACCGACATCTGCTCGCCCCAGCACAGTTCGCTCTTGCCGATCCGGTTCATCAGGGCGCCGGTGTCCTCCAGGCCGAGGACCGTGGAGCCGGAGAGCTGGCCGATCGCGCGGCTGATCTCCTCGTCGTCGAGTCCGTGCGACGCGACGCGGTCGAGCTCGTCGCGGCAGATCTTCAGGACGTCGTGCACCTGGCTGGGCCGGCAGCCCGCGTACACGCCGAAGAGTCCGCAGTCCGCGAAGCCCGAGGTGTACGAGTAGACGCTGTAGGCGAGGCCGCGCTTCTCCCGTACCTCCTGGAAGAGGCGGGAGCTCATGCCGCCGCCGAGGGCGGTGTTGAGTACGCCGAGCGCCCAGCGGCGCTCGTCGGTGCGGGCCAGTCCCGGCATGCCGAGGACCACGTGGGCCTGCTCGGTCTTGCGGTTCTGCAGTTCGACCCGGCCCGCGGTGCGCAGCGTGCGGGAGCCCTCGCGCGGGGCCGTGGGGACGGCGTCGGTGCGGGACAGCGCACCGGCGCGCTCGAAGGCCTTGCGTACCTGGCGTACGACCGTGGCGTGGTCGACGTTGCCGGCTGCGGCGACGACCAGGTGCGTGGGGTCGTAGTGCTTCTTGTAGAAGCGGGCGATCTGGCCCCGGTTCAGGGCGTTGATCGTGTCGACGGTGCCCAGGACCGGGCGGCCGAGCGGGGTGTCGCCGAGCATCGTGTGCGCGAACAGGTCGTGCACGCAGTCGCCCGGGTCGTCCTCCGTCATCGCGATCTCTTCGAGGATGACGCCGCGCTCGGCGTCGACGTCCTCGGAGGCGATCAGGGAGCCGGTCAGCATGTCGCAGACGACGTCGATGGCCAGCGGCAGGTCCGTGTCGAGGACCCGCGCGTAGTAGCAGGTGTACTCCTTCGCCGTGAAGGCGTTCATCTCGCCGCCGACCGCGTCGATCGCGGACGAGATGTCGAGGGCGCTGCGCTTGGCGGTGCCCTTGAAGAGGAGGTGTTCGAGGTAGTGCGTCGCGCCGTTCAGCGTCGGGGTCTCGTCGCGTGATCCGACGTTGGCCCAGATACCGAAGGTGGCGGAGCGTACGGAGGGCAGCGTCTCGGTGACGATGCGCAGGCCGCCGGGGAGGACCGTGCGGCGGACCGTGCCGATGCCGTTGGTGCCCTTGAGAAGCGTTTGGGTACGGGCGACGGCCCGCCCCTCCGAGGAGGGGCGGGCCGTCGTCACGGAACTACGGGACGTCACTTGTCGGTGTCGTCCTTCTTCTCGTCCTCTTCGCCCTCGATGACGGGGATGAGGGAGAGCTTGCCGCGGGAGTCGATCTCCGCGATCTCGACCTGGACCTTGGCGCCGACGCCGAGCACGTCCTCGACGTTCTCCACGCGCTTGCCACCGGCGAGCTTGCGGATCTGCGAGATGTGCAGCAGGCCGTCCTTGCCGGGCATCAGGGAGACGAAGGCACCGAAGGTGGTGGTCTTGACGACCGTACCCAGGTAGCGCTCGCCGACCTCCGGCATGGTCGGGTTGGCGATCGCGTTGATCGTGGCGCGCGCGGCCTCGGCCTGCGAGCCCTGCTGGGCACCGATGTAGATGGTGCCGTCGTCCTCGATCGTGATGTCGGCGCCGGTGTCCTCCTGGATCTGGTTGATCATCTTGCCCTTGGGGCCGATGACCTCACCGATCTTGTCCACCGGGATCTTGACGGTGATGATCCGCGGGGCGTTGGGGGACATCTCGTCCGGGACGTCGATGGCCTCGTTCATCACATCGAGGATGTGGAGGCGCGCGTCACGGGCCTGCTTCAGCGCGGCGGCCAGGACCGAGGCGGGGATGCCGTCGAGCTTGGTGTCGAGCTGGAGCGCGGTCACGAACTGCTTCGTACCGGCGACCTTGAAGTCCATGTCACCGAACGCGTCCTCGGCACCGAGGATGTCGGTGAGGGCGACGTAGTGGGTCTTGCCGTCGATCTCCTGCGAGATCAGGCCCATGGCGATACCGGCGACGGCGGCCTTGAGGGGCACACCGGCGTTCAGCAGCGACATGGTGGAGGCGCAGACCGAGCCCATGGACGTCGAGCCGTTGGAGCCCAGCGCCTCGGAGACCTGGCGGATCGCGTAGGGGAACTCCTCGCGCGACGGCAGCACCGGCACGATGGCGCGCTCGGCGAGCGCACCGTGGCCGATCTCGCGGCGCTTGGGCGAGCCCACGCGGCCGGTCTCACCGACGGAGTACGGCGGGAAGTTGTAGTTGTGCATGTAGCGCTTGCGGGTCACCGGGGAGAGGGTGTCCAGCTGCTGCTCCATCCGGAGCATGTTGAGGGTGGTGACGCCCAGGATCTGGGTCTCGCCACGCTCGAACAGCGCCGAGCCGTGCACGCGCGGGATGGCCTCGACCTCGGCGGCGAGCGTACGGATGTCCGTGACGCCGCGGCCGTCGATGCGGACCTTGTCCTTGATGACGCGCTCGCGGACCAGCTTCTTGGTCAGCGCGCGGTAGGCACCGGAGATCTCCTTCTCGCGGCCCTCGAAGGCCGGGAGGAGCTTCTCGCCCGCGATCTCCTTGATGCGGTCGAGCTCCGCCTCGCGCTCCTGCTTGCCGGCGATGGTGAGCGCCTTGGCGAGCTCGGTGCTGACGGCCTTGCTGAGGGCCTCCAGGACGTCGTCCTGGTAGTCGAGGAAGACCGGGAACTCACCGGTGGGCTTGGCAGCCTTGGCGGCGAGGTCCGACTGGGCCTTGCAGAGCGCCTTGATGAAGGGCTTCGCGGCTTCCAGACCGGCGGCGACGACCTCTTCGGTCGGGGCCTCGGCGCCGTCCTGGACGAGCTGGATGGTCTTCTCGGTGGCCTCGGCCTCGACCATCATGATCGCGACGTCGCCGTCCTCGAGGACGCGACCGGCGACGACCATGTCGAAGACTGCGTCCTCGAGCTCGGTGTGCGTCGGGAACGCGACCCACTGGCCCTTGATCAGGGCGACGCGGGTGGCGCCGATCGGGCCGGAGAAGGGCAGGCCCGCCAGGATCGTGGAAGCGGACGCGGCGTTGATCGCCACCACGTCGTACAGGTGGTCGGGGTTGAGCGCCATGATCGTCTCGACGATCTGGATCTCGTTGCGCAGGCCCTTCTTGAAGGAGGGGCGCAGCGGGCGGTCGATCAGGCGGCAGGTGAGGATCGCGTCCTCGGAGGGGCGGCCCTCCCGGCGGAAGAAGGAGCCGGGGATCTTGCCGGCGGCGTACTGCCGCTCCTCGACGTCCACCGTGAGGGGGAAGAAGTCGAGCTGGTCCTTGGGCCGCTTGGAAGCGGTGGTGGCCGACAGCACCATGGTGTCGTCGTCCAGGTACGCGACGGCGGAGCCTGCGGCCTGCTTGGCCAGGCGGCCCGTCTCGAAGCGGATGGTGCGGGTGCCGAAGGTTCCGTTGTCGATAACGGCCTCGGCGTAGTGGGTCTCGTTCTCCACTAGTGATTTCTCCATACTCGTCGTCTTTCGTCCTTACGCCCGTGTGGCGCGGGACGGTGCGGAGAAGCGCACCGTGTGTGCGGGGCCGGTCTTCGATCGAAGCTCCCGGGCGTTGTCCCGGGGGCCACTACCGAGGACCGGCGGCGGCTGTGGCGCGCCTCTCCTCGTCTGTTGTTGTACGTCCAGGTTACTGAGGTTGTCCCCGGTACCGCACGTACGGCAAAGGGAGCGGCCCCCTCAGAAGTGGGCGCCGCTCCCTTTCACAGCGTGCTTACTTGGCGCCGCCGGCCGCGCCACGGCGGATGCCGAGGCGGTCGACGAGCGCACGGAAGCGCTGGATGTCCTTCTTGGCCAGGTACTGCAGGAGGCGGCGACGCTGGCCGACCAGGATCAGCAGACCACGACGGGAGTGGTGGTCGTGCTTGTGCGTCTTGAGGTGCTCCGTCAGGTCCGAGATGCGGCGCGAAAGCATGGCGACCTGAACCTCGGGGGAACCGGTGTCGCCTTCCTTCTGCGCGAACTCGGTCATGATCTGCTTCTTCGTAGCGGCGTCGAGCGGCACGCGTACTCCTCTTTGGTGTTCGATGCGCCCACGAGTGCCCCTGGTCTTGATCTCAGGGGAGCTTGGGTGACTCGGGAGCGAAGGTCCGATGAGCGCAGTTCCCAGAACGAACCGGGAACGCGTACACAAACGGCCACCGACAGAATACCAGCCGCCCGGAGCGGCCCCGACAGGCCTCAGCCGGTGAGGGCCCTCGCGCGCGTGAAGACGTCGAGGACCGCCAGGCAGAGCGGGACGATGGAGAGCAGGAGCGCGCTCTCCGCCAGGTCCAGGATCCGGCCCCAGAAGGGGGAGAGCCCCTTGCGGGGAACGATCAGGCCGGCTGCGGTGAGCAGGGTCACGCCGGCGGCGACGGCCGCGCAGATCCATACGGCACGGAGGTCGAGGTCGCCGCGGTCCCCGTACCGGGCGAGCTCCGCCACCGGGCCGGCGGGCGGATTCAGCGCGAGTCCGGTGATCAGCAGGGCGAGGGCGCCGAGGCCTGCCGCGAGTACGCAGACGACCTGCGAGGTGTAGCGGAAGAGCCGGGCCCGCAGCAGCATGGCCGCGCCCGTGGCCAGGGCGAGGAGCTGGGCCCAGGTGTCGCCGGAGAAGCCGAGCACCGCGGCGGACGCGACGACGAGAGCAGCGCAGCCGCCGACGAGGCCGAGGAGGAGTTCGTGGCCGCGCCGCGCCCGCTCCGCGATGAGCGCGGCGTCGACGGGGGCGTCGCGGTGGCGGGCGTCCGGATCGGCGAAGGGGTCGTCGTAGCCGGTCCGGGCGGTGCGCTGCGGGGCGTATCCGATGGGAAGGCGGGCGAAGCGGGCCGAGAGTCCGGGCAGGAAGGCGACGAGCCCGATGGCGGCCGGGGAGCAGACGGCGGCCGCCGAGGCCGCGGTGGACTCGGTGAGGATCGCGGCGAAGGAGGCCAGGGTGCCCGCGGTGGCGAGGAGTGCCGCCGCGACGAACGGCGCGTCGCCGCCCGGGGTGACGGCGACCAGGACCACCGAGGCGACGAGCACGGCGACGCAGCCGAGCAGGAGCTGGAGCCTGCCCGCACCCTGGCCGGCGTCCGGGCCGATGACGCCGGAGCCGGCGATGAGGACGAGGGGCAGCGCGCCGAGGCCCAGGGCGACGGCCGTGATCCGGTCCCCGTAGATTCGGGCGCGCACCCCGGCGAGCGCGGTGAGCAGCACGCCTGCGGCGCCCGCGATGATGCCGGGCAGGCTGTGCATGTCGTGGCGGACCGGGTCGGCGAACCAGAGGACGAGGCCCATCAGGACGAGCAGCAGTGCGGCGCCCGCCGGGCCCGCGCCGCGCAGCAGGTCGTCGCTCCACAGGTGGCGGTCGCGGGCGACGGCGGAGGCGACGGCGTCCGAGACGTCGTCGAACACGGCGGGCGGCAGCGATTCGGCGAACGGGCGCAGGGCCAGGATCTCGCCGTCGAGCACCTGCTGGGCGGCGAGGGTGCGGGCGCCGTCGAGGACCGTGCCGTCGAGGCGTACGAGGTGGTGGCCGGTGGGTGTGGCGACGGCCTGGGTCCGGCCGGTGAGGCGGAGGATCTCCGGGCAGATGTCGGCGACGGCGAGGTCCTCGGGCAGCGCGACGTCGATCCGGCTGTCGGGTGCCACGACAGTGACGCGGCAGAAGCCGGTCGCTGCGGTCGTACTCACGTGTCTGGTCCCCCCGGTCGGCGGCTGCGCACGATCACGGGGTCCGGTCCCCCGGTTTCGCGGTCGCGCACGATGCGCGCGCAACCCTACCGGGACGGGTGAATCCCGGAATCCGCGTCGGTGTCCGGGAAGTAGGATCGCGGTCGCGCGGAGGCCAGTCCGTGGGCGGAGGCAGCCACGGGGGCGCGCCGGTGCGGGTCCGTCCGGCCTCCGGCCCGTCCGGACCGAGGGATTTGATGCACCGGTGAGCCAGATCGTCGTGAAGCGTCCGCCGCGGGCCCTGCCGCCGGAACCGCCCGCGGACGGGCTGACGTTGAAGGCCCCTCCCTCCTTGCCGCGCGGGCAGCGCGAGGGCTTGCTGATGCAGGTTCTGCCGGTGCTCGGCATGGGTTCGTCGGTGGTCTTCTTCTTCTCGCCGCAGGCACCGCCGTTCATGCGGATCATGGGTGTGCTGATGCTGGTGTCGACGGTCGCCATGGTGGTCGCCCAGGTGGTCCGTCACCGGCGCGGAACCCAGGGGCAGTTGGCGGATGCCCGGCGTGACTACCTCGCGCACCTGGCGCAGACGCGGCGTGCGGTGCGCCGGACGGCGCGCGCCCAGCGTGATGCGCAGTGGTATCTGCATCCCGGCCCCGAGCAGCTGTGGTCGGTGGTGGCGGAGGGCGCCCGGGTCTGGGAACGGCGGTCCGGTGACGAGGACTTCGGGCAGGTACGGGTCGGGCTCGGGGTGCAGTCGCTGTCGACGCCCCTGTCGGCGCCGGACACCGATCCGGCCGACGAGCCGGAGCCGGTGTCCGCGGGGGCGCTGCGGCGGTTCCTGGCGGTGCACGGCTCGTTGGAGGGCCTGCCGGTGGCGTTTCCGGTGCGGGCGTTCCCCCGGGTGACGGTGTGCGGTCTGCCGGAGTCGGCGCAGTCGCTGGCGCGGGCGGTGGTGGCCCAGTTGGTGACGTTGCACGCGCCGGATGATCTGGTGGTCGCGGTCGTGGCGGGGCCGGATGCGGTGGCGCGCTGGGACTGGACGAAGTGGCTGCCGCACACGCAGGTGCCGGGTGAGGTCGACGGGGCCGGTTCGAAGCGGCTCTTCGCGGCGGACCTGGCCGCTCTGGAACCGTTGCTGGCCGGGCGGCTGGAGGGCCGGCCGCGGTTCGGCCGGGAGAGCGCGCCGCTGCCGGACCAGCCGCACATCGTGGTGGTCCTGGACGGTGGCCGGGTGGCTCCGGACTCGGTGCTCGCTGCGCCGGAGGGGCTGCAGGGCGTGACCGTCGTCGAGGTGGTGGAGGGTGAGCCCGCCGCTGTCCGCGGCGGGCTCACCGTGCTGGTGCGGCCGGGGCTCATGCGGTTGGAGCCGGCCGGGGGCGCGGCGTACGAGGGCGTACCGGACGGCATCTCGCTGCCCGTGGCCGAGGCGCTGGCGCGGCAGCTGGCGCCGTTGCGGACGGGTGGCGGCAAGGACGGTGAACCGCTGCTGTCCGACCTGGACTTCACCGAACTGCTGGACCTCGGCGACGCGGACGCGGTCGATGTGGCGCGAACCTGGCGGCCGCGGCCGGTCTCCGAGCGGCTGCGGGTGCCGATCGGCGTCGGCGAGGACGGGCTGCCGGTGATGCTGGACCTCAAGGAGGCGGCGCAGGACGGCATGGGGCCGCACGGGCTGTGTGTCGGCGCCACGGGTTCCGGCAAGTCGGAGCTGCTGCGGACGCTGGTGCTGGGTCTCGCGGTCACGCACCCTTCCGAGACGCTGAACTTCGTGCTCGCGGACTTCAAGGGCGGGGCGACGTTCAGCGGTATGTCGCAGCTGCCGCACGTGGCCGCGGTCATCACGAATCTGGCCGACGACCTGGCCCTCGTCGACCGGATGGGCGACGCGATCCGTGGGGAGCTCCAGCGCCGGCAGGAGCTGCTGCGCTCGGCGGGCAACTACGCCGGCATCCACGACTACGAGAGGGCCCGGGCCGCGGGGGCGGCGCTGGAGCCGCTGGCCTCGCTGGTGCTGGTGATCGACGAGTTCTCCGAACTGCTCACTGCCCAGCCCGACTTCATCGACATGTTCATCCAGATCGGCCGCATCGGCCGTTCGCTGGGTGTGCATCTGCTGCTGGCCTCGCAGCGGCTGGAGGAGGGAAAGCTGCGCGGTCTGGACACGTATCTCTCGTACCGGATCGGGCTGCGGACCTTCTCTGCCGCCGAGTCGCGGACGGCGCTGGGTGTGCCGGACGCGTACCACCTGCCGTCGGTGCCGGGCTCGGGCTATCTCAAGTCCGGTACGGAGGAGATGACCCGGTTCAAGGCGGCGTACGTGTCGGGGGCGTATCGCCGGGGTGGCGCGGGGCCCGCCGCGGGGCAGCTGCCGGCCGCGCGGCGGGCCGCGCTGTTCCGTGCGATGCCGGTGCCGCCGGAGGGTGCGGAGCCCGGCGGGAGCGTCCCGCCGCCGGTGCCGGTGCGGGCTCATCAGGACGTGTTCGCCGACACCGTGCTCGACGTGGTCGTGCGGCGGCTGGAGGGCCAGGGGGTGCCGGCGCATCAGGTGTGGCTGCCGCCGCTGGACCGGGCTCCGGCGCTGGACCAGCTGCTGCCGGGGCTCGCGCCGGCCGAGGGGCGCGGGTTCACGGCCACGGGGTACAACCGGCCCGGTGGGCTGACGGTCCCGCTCGGCCTGGTCGACAAGCCGTTCGAGCAGCGGCGCGAGGTGCTGTACCGCGACTTCTCCGGCGCCGCGGGACATCTGATGGTGGTCGGCGGTCCGCAGTCGGGGAAGTCGACGCTGCTGCGGACGCTGATCGCGTCGTTCGCGCTCACGCACACCCCGCAGGAGGTGCAGTTCTACGGTCTCGACTTCGGTGGCGGCGGGCTGGCCCCGCTGGCGGAGCTGCCGCATGTGGGGCAGATCGCCTCGCGGCTGGATCCGGAGCGGGTGCGGCGCACGGTCGCGGAGGTGGCGGGGGTACTGGCCCGGCGCGAGGAGCTCTTCCGCGCCCGGGGCATCGACTCCGTCGCCACGTACCGGCGCAGGCGCGCGCTCGGCGAGCTTCCCGGTGAGGCCTGGGGGGACGTGTTCCTGGTCATCGACGGCTGGGGCGGTTTCCGGACCGCGTACGAGTCGCTGGAACCGGTCGTCACGGACATCGCCGCACGCGGTCTGGGCTTCGGCGTCCACGTGGTGCTCTCGGCGGCGCGGTACATGGAGGTGCGCGCCGGGCTGAAGGACCAGATCCTCGGGCGGCTCGAACTGCGGCTCGGCGACGTCATGGACTCCGAGTTCGACCGGAAGGTCGCCGGCCGGGTGCCCGCCGGGGCGCCGGGCCGCGGCCAGGTGGCGGAGAAGCTGCACTTCATGGGCGCCCTGCCGCGCATCGACTCCGTCACCGACGCGTCGGGCCTCGCCGACGCGACCGCCGCGCTGGTCGGTACGGTGCGGGCGAGCTGGACGGGCGCACCGGCGCCTTCCGTACGGCTGCTGCCGCTGAAGCTGCCCGCGGAGCGGTTGCCGAAGGGGTTCGAGTTCCCGGACCGCGGGATCGCGATCGGGATCGCCGAGACGGATCTGGAGCCGGTGTTCGTCGACTTCGACACCGATCCGTTCTTCCTGGTCTTCGGCGAGAGCGAGTCGGGCAAGACCAATCTGCTGCGGCTGATCGCGAAGCAGATCGCGGAGCGGTACTCACCGGACGAGGCGAAGCTCGTCGTCGGGGACTACCGGCGGGGCCTGCTGGGCGCGCTGCCGGAGAGCCATCTGCTGGAGTACGCGCCGACGGCGGACGCGCTGGGGACACATATGGAGGCGCTGGCCGGTGTGTTCGCCCGGCGGCAGCCGCCGGCGGATGTGACTCCGCGGCAGTTGCGGGACCGGAGCTGGTGGACCGGTCCGCAGATCTTCATCGTCGTGGACGACTACGACCTGGTGGCGACGGGCGCGGGCGGTCCGCTGGCCCCGTTGGCGGAGTGCCTGCCGTTCGCCCGGGACACCGGGGTGCGTTTCGTCATCGCGCGCGGTTCGGCGGGGGCGTCGCGTGCGATGTACGAGACGTTCATGCAGCGGATCAAGGAGCTGGGAGCCCAAGGGGTGGTGCTGTCCGGCAGTCCGGCCGAGGGCGACCTCATCGGGGCGGTGCGCGGGCATCCCATGCCGCCGGGGCGCGGCTACTTCGCCACCAGGCGGCGCGGCAACCCGCTGGTGCAGACGGGAAGGCTTCCGCAGCGGCCCTGAGGACGTCATGGATGCACAGGAAGGGCCCTGCTCGCAGGGAATTCAGGACAGGACCTGACGGCTGCGGCAGTGCCTGTACGGTGCCGTGCAGAGCCACGTACGGAGAGGAACCGTTGACCATGGGCACGCAGGCGGAGAAGGACGAGCTGTACGCACTCGACATCTCGGGGGTGGAATGGCTGAGTGCGCCCGGGACCGAGGAGGCGGAGGAGCGCGTCGAGATCGCGCATCTGCCGGGCGGGGCCGTGGCGATGAGGTCCTCGCTGGACCCGGACACCGTCCTGCGGTACACGGAGGCCGAGTGGCGTGCGTTCGTCCTGGGCGCCCGGGACGGCGAGTTCGACCTGACGTAGGGGCGTGGTGTGCGGGGAGGGGCGTTCACCGGAATGTGCGTCTCCGCATAGACGGGAATGGCACGTCCGGGTGAACGGCCGCTCCCCGCACGACATGAGGGGCACGTCCGGGTGGACGGCTACGCCCCGTCGAGGGGCACGTCCGGGGGGATGGCTGTCCCCTGCACGAAGGGCACGTCCGGGGGGGGTGCCCCTATGT
>NZ_JAELVH010000133.1 GCF_019399235.1 Streptomyces poriferorum
CGCGGGCATCGTCGGGCCGTTGACCCGCAGATAGATCCGGGCGCCGTCGCCGTCGGCATCCAGAAGGCGGTCGGCGCCCGGATCTATCTGCGGGTCAACGGCCCGACGATGCCCGCGCTCTCCGTCGAGGACGTCGAGGTCGAGCACACCGCGCCCCTGGTCCCGGGCACGGGCAAGTCCCGGGCCGTCATCTCGTACACGCTCCACAACCGGGGCAACGTCACCCTCAGCCCCAAGGTCGCCCTCAAGGCGGAGGGCCTCTTCGGCCGCACGCTGCTGGCCCGCGACCTCAAGCGCATCCCGTCCGAGCTGCTGCCCCGCCAGGAGGTCCGGCTCACCGAGGAGTGGGCGGGCGCGCCGCAGGTGGAGTGGGGCGAGATCAAGCTGACCGCGAGCGCCCGCGACACGCGTGAGTCCGCGTCCGTGTCGTACTTCGCCCTGCCCTGGCTGGTCGCCGGAGTGCTGCTGGCCGCGCTCGCCGGGGGCGCGGCGCTGTGGATCCGGTCACGCCGCAGCCGCCGCCGCCCGGCCTGAGAAGCGGGTCCGGTGGCCGCGGCGGGCGCCATGGTGCCCCGCGGCCGCCGGGATCGGGGACAATGGGCGCCATGAGCGCTCGACCGAACCCAGAAGCTGCTGCGCAGCAGGCTGAGAACACCGCCCCCCACCGGGCCGGTTTCGCCTGCTTCGTGGGCCGTCCCAACGCGGGCAAGTCCACCCTTACGAACGCTCTGGTCGGCCAGAAGGTGGCGATCACGTCCAACCGGCCCCAGACGACCCGGCACACCGTGCGCGGCATCGTGCACCGGCCGGACGCGCAGCTGATCCTGGTCGACACCCCCGGCCTCCACAAGCCGCGCACCCTGCTGGGCGAGCGTCTCAACGACGTCGTACGCACCACCTGGGCCGAGGTCGACGTCATCGGCTTCTGCCTGCCCGCCGACCAGAAGCTCGGCCCCGGCGACAAGTACATCGTCAAGGAACTCGCGGGCATCAAGAAGACGCCCAAGATCGCGATCATCACCAAGTCCGACCTGGTCGAGTCCAAGCAGCTCGCCGAACAGCTGCTGGCCGTCTCCCGCCTCGGCGAGGAGCTCGGCTTCGAGTGGGCGGAGATCATCCCGGTCTCGGCGGTCAAGGACGACCAGGTCGGCCTGCTGGCCGACCTGATCGCCCCGCTGCTCCCCGAGAGCCCGCCGCTCTACCCGGAGGGCGACCTCACCGACGAGCCCGAGATGGTCATGGTCGCGGAGCTGATCCGGGAGGCCGCGCTCGAAGGCGTACGGGACGAGCTGCCGCACTCCATCGCGGTCGTCGTCGAGGAGATGCTGCCGCGCGAGGACCGGCCGGCGGACAAGCCGCTGCTCGACATCCACGCCAACGTCTACATCGAGCGGCCCAGCCAGAAGGGCATCATCATCGGCCCGAAGGGCAAGCGGCTGAAGGAAGTCGGCACGAAGTCGCGCAAGCACATCGAGGCCCTGCTGGGCACCCCGGTCTTCCTCGACCTGCACGTGAAGGTCGCCAAGGACTGGCAGCGCGACCCGAAGCAGCTGCGCAAGCTGGGGTTCTGAGCGATACCACGTCCCGGAGGCCGGCGCAGCCGTGCGAAGCCGCTGAGGCCCGGGCCCCTGGGGCGTGGTTTCCCGGGCAGCCGCGCAAGCCGGGGTTCTGAGCGCCGTCGGCGGCCAGGACGCCGACGGCCCCGTCAGACGTACGCCGCCGGTCTCACGCGCCCTCCTTCAGGACGCGTGAGACCAGGGCGCGCTGGGCGTCGGTCAGCCGCGGGTCCGCGCAGTGCACGGTGCGGCCGTCGACCGTGATCCGGTAGCTGAAGCCGTCCGGGACGCCCGTCGCGGAAGCCTCCCGTCCGCCGGTGAGCGCCGATGCGGCCAGGGCCTCCCACTCGTGGGCGTCGGCCCGTCCCGAGGTGTCGATCTCGCGATGGCGCGCGATGCCGGCGAAGCCGCCGGTCCTGCTCACCTGGATCCGCATGCGGTGTCCCTTCCTCGACGGGCCCGGCCGGCTACGCGGTCGGCACACCCACCTCCGACCAGGCCTTGAGGACCGCCTCGACCTCGTCGCCCTCGCCGAAGCGGCTGCGGGCCGCAGCCACGGTCAGCCGGGCGAAGGACGCGAAGTCCGCGTCCACCGCCAGTTCACCACCGGTGAGCACATCGAACCAGAGCTGGCCCGCCCGCTCCCAGGAACTGCCGCCGAGCGCGGTGGCCAGCAGGTAGAACGCCCGGTTCGGGATGCCGGAGTTGAGGTGGACCCCGCCGTTGTCCTCGCCCGTGTGGATGTAGTCGTCCATCGAGGCGGGCTGCGGGTCCTTGCCGAGCACGTCGTCGTCGTACGCGGTACCGGGCGCCTTCATCGAGCGCAGCGCCACGCCCTGGACGCGGGGCGCCAGCAGGCCCGCGCCGATCAGCCAGTCGGCCTGCCCGGCGGTCTGGCCGAGCGAGTACTGCTTGACCAGGGAGCCGAACACGTCGGACACGGACTCGTTGAGCGCGCCGGACTGGCCGTAGTAGTTCAGGTTGGCCGTGTACTGGGTCAGCCCGTGTGCCAGCTCGTGCGCGATGACGTCGATGGCGACGGTGAAGTCGAGGAAGATCTCGCCGTCCCCGTCACCGAAGACCATCTGCTCGCCGTCGAAGAAGGCGTTGTTGTACTTCTCGTCGTAGTGCACGGAACCGATCAGCGGCAGCCCGTTGCCGTCGATCGAACGGCGGCCGTAGACGCTGAGCAGCAGGTCGAAGGTGGCGCCGAGGCCCGCGTAGGCGCGGTTGACGCTGGCGTCGGACGTGGGGTCCTCGCCCTCGGCGCGGACCTTCGTACCGGGCAGATCCGTGCCGTGGCGGCAGTCGTAGAGCGTGCGGTCGGGTTTGCCGGAGCTGTCGTCCGCCGGCTCCTGGCTGATGGTGGGCCGGACGAAGGTGGTGACCTGGCGCCGGGTGCGCCGGGCGGCGTCGGCCTCCAGGGTGCGGCGGGCGGGGCCCGCGAGGACGGGGTCGTCGGACTGCGACAGCTTGTCGAGGACGTGGGGCGGCACGATGGTGCAGAAGACGGGACGGGATTCGTGCTGAGATCGAGGCTGCATACACACGACTGTGGCAGTGCGTGATCGCGATGTCACTGGTTGCCACCAGGATTGACGAAATAGAGTGATCCCTCACTGTTCACCCGTTACCGGCGCCCGGTCCCGCATACTGATACGGCACGGACGTCTCGGGCGCCCCTCGGTTAGTCTCTTCGCATCATGCGTTTCGGGCTGCTTCTTCTTAGCTGCCGCGGCGAGGGCCTGTAGTCGTAGGCCGACCCCCTCCCCGCGGAGTCTGGTGTTGCAGCAACACAGTCGGCCGTCCCCTTGCAGGACACCCGAGGAGCCCTACGCCATGACCGCAGTGAACCCCGCGCAGACCCCCGCCGAGAACGCGGTGGGCCGCCCCACGCCGATCACCAACGCCACGGGCCTGCAGAAGCCGTCCGGGATGCCGGTCCACAAGTACGGCCGGTACGAGGCCGTCGAGATCCCCGACCGCACCTGGCCCGAGAAGCGGGTCACCAAGGCGCCCCGCTGGCTCTCCACCGACCTGCGCGACGGCAACCAGGCCCTGATCGACCCGATGTCGCCGGCCCGTAAGCGCGAGATGTTCGACCTGCTGGTCCGCATGGGCTACAAGGAGATCGAGGTCGGCTTCCCGTCCTCGGGCGAGACCGACTTCGCCTTCGTCCGCTCCATCATCGAAGAGGGCGCGATCCCCGAGGACGTGACGATCTCCGTCCTGACGCAGGCCCGCGAGGAACTGATCGAGCGGACCGTCGAATCCCTGCGCGGCGCCCGCCGCGCCACCGTGCACCTGTACAACGCGACCGCCCCCACCTTCCGCCGTGTGGTCTTCCGCGGCTCCAAGGAGCAGGTCAAGCAGATCGCCGTGGACGGCACCCGGCTGGTCATGGAGTACGCCGAGAAGATCCTGGGCGACGAGACGATCTTCGGCTACCAGTACAGCCCCGAGATCTTCACCGACACCGAGCTGGACTTCGCCCTGGAGGTCTGCGAGGCGGTCTGTGACGTGTGGCAGCCCGAGGAGGGCCGCGAGATCATCCTCAACCTGCCCGCCACCGTGGAGCGTTCGACGCCGTCCACGCACGCGGACCGGTTCGAGTGGATGTCGCGCAACCTGTCGCGCCGTGAGTTCGTCTGCCTGTCCGTCCACCCGCACAACGACCGCGGCACCGCCGTCGCCGCCGCCGAACTGGCCCTGATGGCCGGTGCGGACCGGATCGAGGGCTGCCTGTTCGGCCAGGGCGAGCGCACCGGCAACGTCGACCTGGTGACGCTGGGCATGAACCTGTTCTCGCAGGGCGTGGACCCGCAGATCGACTTCTCGCAGATCGACGAGATCCGCCGCACCAGCGAGTACTGCAATCAGATGGAGGTCCACCCGCGCCACCCCTACGCGGGCGACCTGGTCTACACCGCCTTCTCCGGCTCCCACCAGGACGCCATCAAGAAGGGCTTCGACGCCATGGAGGCCGACGCGGCCGCCCAGGGAAAGACCGTCGACGACATCGAGTGGGCGGTGCCGTACCTGCCGATCGACCCGAAGGACGTCGGCCGCTCCTACGAGGCCGTCATCCGGGTCAACTCGCAGTCCGGCAAGGGCGGTATCGCGTACGTCCTGAAGAACGACCACAAGCTGGACCTGCCGCGCCGGATGCAGATCGAGTTCTCCCGGATCATTCAGGCCAAGACCGACGCCGAGGGCGGCGAGGTCACCCCGACACAGATCTGGACCACGTTCCAGGACGAGTACCTGCCCAACCCCGGGAACGCCGCGGCTCAATGGGGTCGCGTACAGATCCGCTCCGGCCAGACCACGACCGGCTCGGACGGCCAGGACACGATCACCGTCGAGGCGAGCGTGGACGGCTCGGACACCGTGCTCACCGGCACCGGCAACGGCCCGATCTCCGCGTTCTTCGAGGCGCTGCAGGCCATCGGTATCGACGCGCGGCTGCTGGACTACACCGAGCACACGATGAGCGAGGGTGCGAGCGCGCAGGCCGCCTCGTACATCGAGTGCGCCATCGACGGAAAGGTCCTGTGGGGCATCGGCATCGACGCCAACACCACGCGGGCCTCCCTGAAGGCGGTCGTCTCCGCGGTCAACCGCGCCACCCGCTGAGCCGGGCGCCCGAAAGGGCATGAAGTCGTACGGTCCGTGAACCCCGTTCCCCGCTCCCGGGGGGCGGGGTTCGGCCATCTCCGGACGGTCGGGCCGGCCGAGGTGCTGACGCCGCTTCACGGATGTGGTTAACATCACGTCCAACACGGCAATGTTGCCGGAGCATTACGGAGGTGTGCGACGTGCGGTCAAGCCTGGGACGAAGCGCCACAAAGCTGCGTATCTGCGGCATCCGCACGATGTGGGACACCGTCGGTGACGGTGAGTTCTTCTGCGCCGGTTGCGGGGGCGACCGCAACTACCGCCGCCTCACCGGCCGCCGCCGCTTCGCGGTACTCGGCGTACCGCTGATGCGACGCGGCACCGTGGGACCGGTCGTCGAATGCGCCGCCTGCCACGCCCACTTCGACCCCGAGGCGCTCGACCACCCCACCACCACACGGTTCTCCGCGATGCTCAGGGACGCCGTCCACACCGTGACCCTCGGGGTCCTCGCGGCCGGCGGCAGCACCTCCCGTACGGTCCTTGAGACGGCCGTCGAGACCGTGCGCGGCGCCGGCTTCGACGACTGCACCCAGGAACAGCTGGCCACCGTCGTCGAGATCCTCGCCGCCGACATCGGCCACGGCTCCGCGTTCGACCCCGCGGCCGAGGCCTGCGGCGCGGCCCTCGCCATCGAACTCCACGAGGCGCTGGAGCCCCTCGCCCCGCATCTCGCCCCCGCCGGGCGCGAATCGATCCTGCTCCAGGGCGCCCGGATCGCCCTCGCCGACGGCCCGTACAGCCCTGCCGAGCGCGAGGTGCTGACCACGGTCGGCGGCGCGCTGCGGCTGCGCGGCGAGGACACCGCCCGGCTGCTCGCGGCCGCGGCCCGTACGCCCTCCTGAGCCCCTCTCTCCACCGGCCCGGTACTCCCGCGGGAGTAGCCGGGCCGCCGCACCCTCCCCGGCAGTAGCCGGGAACTCGGCCTCCGGTGCGACGAATCGCCCCCGGCCCGACGGGAGTCTGGACATGACCGGACACCCGTACGGAAGGGGGGCCTCCCATGAGAGCCGCAGCACAGGACGAGGACGAGCGGACACGACCACGCGGCAGGTGGCGGATGCTGCCCTGGGCGATCGTCGCGCTCTGGGTCGCCGTGATCGCGATCGCCGGCCCGTCGGCCGGCAGGCTCGGGGACGTACAGGTCAACCGCGCCGTCGACTATCTGCCGGCGAGCGCCGACTCCACCCAGGTGGCGGAGATCCAGGACACGCTGCCCGGCGGCGAGTCGACCGACCTCGTCCTCGTATACCACCGTGACGGCGGACTGACCGCAGCCGACCGGGCCACGGCCGCCCGGCAGACCGCCGGGGTCGCGGGTGCCCACACCCTCACCGCACCGCCGCGAGCCGTGCCCTCCGAGGACGGCACGACCCTGATGTACCCGGTCTCCACGACCGAGCCCGGCCAGGACGACGAGGCACGGACCGCGTTCGTCGACGACGTGCGCGAGAGGGTGAAGGGCGGCGGCGGACTGGACGTCGAGGTCGGCGGGCCCGGAGCGCTGAACGTCGACGCACAGAAGGTGTACGGCTCGCTCGGCGGACCGCTGCTCTACACGACCGTCGCCGTCGTCGCGATCCTGCTGATCCTCATCTACCGCAGCCCGCTGCTGTGGCTGGTGCCGCTCGTCGTCGCCGGTGTCGCCGACGCCCTGTCGATGGCGGTCGTCTACGGCCTGAACCGGGGCTTCGAAGTCACCGTCACCGGCCAGAGCTCCGCCGTGATGACCATCCTCGTCTTCGGCGCGGGCACCGACTACGCCCTCCTGCTCGTCTCCCGCTACCGCGAGGAACTCACCCGCGTCGCCCGGCCGCACGAGGCGATGGCGGCGGCGCTGCGCGGCTGCGGCCCCGCGGTCGTCGCCTCCTCCGCCACCGTCGCGGCGGGCCTCCTTTGCCTCCTGGCCGCCGATCTCACCAGCAGCCGGGGCATGGGCCCCATCGCCGCTGTCGGGGTGCTGTGCGCGCTCCTGGCGATGCTGACGCTGCTTCCCGCCGTCCTGGTGCTCCTGGGCCGCCGGGTGTTCTGGCCGCTCGTTCCCGTGTACGGCTCCGGGCCGAAGAGGCGCCGCTCGCTCTTCGCCGCAATGGGCGGCTCGGCCGGACGCCGGCCCGTCGCGGTCCTCGTGACCGGCGGGGTACTGCTCGGCGCGCTGTCGCTGGGGGCGTTCAACCTGCCCGGCGACCTCAAGCAGGAGGACTCCTTCACCAGCAGGCCGGACTCGGTCGCCGCCATGACGACCCTCGCCGACGCCTACCCCGGCCGCTCCAGCCAGCCGATCACCGTGCTCGCCCCCACCGACCGGGCCGGCGCCGCGCTGGCGAAGGCCCGTACGACCGAGGGCGTCGCCTCCGCCGAACGCGGCCGCAGCGGCGGCGGCTGGACCGAACTGTCCGTCGTCGCCGAGGACCGGCCCGAGTCCGCGGGGGAGCGGGACACCGTCCACGCCCTGCGCGAGGGCCTGGACGGCAGCCATGTCGGCGGGCCCGGCGCCCAGCAGATGGATCTGGAGACGGCCAGCTCCCGGGATCTGGGGATCGTCGTCCCGCTCGTCCTGCTCTCCGTCCTGCTGATCCTGGTCGTCCTGCTCCGCAGCCTCGTCGCCCCGCTGCTGCTCGTCGCCGCCGTCGTCGCGGTCTGGGGCGCCGCGCTCGGCATCGGCGGACTGCTCTTCGAACCGGTCCTCGGGCTCGAGGGCACCGACCCCGGACTGCCGCTGCTCACCTTCGTCTTCCTGGTGGCCCTCGGCGTCGACTACGGCATCTTCCTGATGCACCGGGTCCGCGAGGAGGCCCGGCGCGGCGCCGAACCCACGGAGGCCGCGCTCACGGCCCTGCGCACCACCGGCGGCGTGATCGCCTCGGCGGGCCTGGTCCTCGCCGCCACCTTCGCGGTCCTGACGAACATGCCGCTGACCTCCCTGG
Source organism: Streptomyces poriferorum (assembly GCF_019399235.1). Lineage (GTDB taxonomy): Bacteria > Actinomycetota > Actinomycetes > Streptomycetales > Streptomycetaceae > Streptomyces > Streptomyces poriferorum. Next base: position 8,162 of record NZ_JAELVH010000133.1, read on the forward strand.
TCGAGATGGGCTTCGTCATCGCCGTGGGCGTCCTGCTCGACACCTTCTTCGTCCGCACCTACCTGGTGACCTCGGCGAGCGTGGCCCTGCAGAGGAAGATGTGGTGGCCCGGCGCGCTCAGCCGGCCCCCCGCCGCACCGGCCCCCCGCGAACCGGAACTCGTCGGGACGCCCTGACAGTGCCCCGCCCCGTACCGGAGGATGGCGGCGTGTCCACCACCGCACGCCGCCGCGACCGCATCCTGGCCGTCGTCAACCGTGACCCGATGCACGCGCCGCACAAGACGCGCACCGACGCCCTCGTAGCCGTGGGCGCCGGTGCGCTCTCCGCCGCCCTCGCCCTGTCCGCCGACGACGTCGTCGCGCCCGACGCGCTCGGCTGGCTCCTGCTGATGGCCAGCGCCGCACCGCTCGTGTGGCGGCGACGGAACCCCGTCCTCGTGCTGCTCGCCATGGTCCCGCTGCTGATGCTCTACCACGGCCTCGACAACGCCCACACGGCTCCGATGCCGCAGACCTGGATCGCGCTCTACACCGTGGCCGTCACCGGCCGCCCGCTGCGCACCCTGCTCACCGGCATCGGCGTCACGTCCGTGATGGTGACGGTGGTGCTGAGCATCGACGCCCATCAGGGGCTCGAACTGCTGCGTATCTCCGGGTGGATCATCGCCATCCTGTTCTGCGGGGTCGACGTACGCATCTACCGCCAGTACGTCGCCTCGGTGCTGGAGCGCGCCGAGCGTGCCGAACAGACGCGCGAGGAGGAGGCCCGGCGCCGGGTCGCCGAGGAACGGCTGCGGATCGCCCGCGACCTGCACGACCTGCTGGCCCACAGCATCACCCTCATCGGCGTGCAGACCTCGGTCGCCTCGCACATCCTGACCGTCGACCCGGAACGGCTGGACCGCCGGGCGATCGCCGCCGCGCTGGACGACATCGCGGACACCTGCCGCGAGGCCAGGGCGGAACTCCGCACCACCCTCCAGGTGCTCCGCGACACCGGGCAGGGCGACGGGCAGGACGACCGGCAGGGCTACCGGCGCGACGCAGACGGCCCGCTGCCCGATCTGGCCGCCCTGCCCGGCCTCGTACGGGCCGCCGAGGCGGCCGGGGCCCGGGTCGACCTCCGGGTGCGGGTTCCCGACGGCCGCCTTGCTCCGGCGACCGGAGCGGCCGCGTACCGCATCGTGCAGGAGTCCCTGACGAACGCGGTACGGCACGCGGGCCCGGGCGTCCGCATCGTCGTCGCCGTAGCACCCGCCGGCACGGGCGCCCTGCGGGTCACGGTCACCGACGACGGCACCGGCCCCGTGGACGACGGCTCCGCGCCCGGCTTCGGCATCCTGGGGATGCGGGAGAGGGCCCGCAGCACGGGCGGCACCCTGGACGCCGGACCCCGCCCCGGCGGCGGCTTCGAGGTCTCCGCGCTGCTGCCGTTCCGGAAGCAGGGCGAGGTCCGGCCCGCCGCGTCCGGGCAGCCCGCCGAACCGGCCTCGTTCCGGAAGCAGGGGGAAGATCAACCCACCGCACCCGCACCCGCACATCCGGCCCCCGTACACCGGGCCCGGGCAACGGAGTCCGCCTCATGATCCGCGTACTGCTCGCCGACGACCAGACCCTCGTCCGGGCGGCGTTCGCGATGCTCGTCGGCTCCGACCCCGGCATGGAGGTCGTCGGAGAGGCCGCCACCGGTCTCGAAGCCGTCGCCCTCGCCCGCTCCGCCCGCGCCGACCTCGTCGTGATGGACATCCGGATGCCCGAGCTCGACGGCATCGAGGCGACCCGCCGCATCGCCGCCGACGAGGACCTGGCCGGAGTGAAGGTCCTGGTCCTGACCACGTACGACACCGACGACCACATCGTCGACGCGCTGCGCGCCGGCGCCTCGGGCTTCCTGGTCAAGGACACCCGGCCCGCCGACCTGCTCGCCGCGATCCGGACCGTGGCCGCGGGTGAGGCCCTGCTCTCGCCCGGCCCGACCGCCCGGCTGATCGCCCGGGTCCTCAGCGCCCCGCAGCCCCCGGCGTGCACCGGTCCCGGCGGCCCCGCGATGCTCTCCGACCGGGAACGCCAGGTCCTCGCCCTCGTCGCACGCGGCCTCAACAACACCGAGATCGCCGAGACCCTCGGCCTCAGCCCGCTCACCGCCAAGACCCACGTCAGCCGGATCATGGGCAAGCTGGCCGCCCGCGACCGCGCCCAGCTGGTGATCGTCGCCTACGAATCCGGGCTCGTCGTGCCCGCGGGCGGCGGCGCGGAGGCGAACTGACCGGACCGGGTTGCGGGGCCGGGCCCGCCGGGCCGGCCGCGTACCGGACAATGGAGCCATGAGCTTGTTCCGGGACGACGGCGTGGTGCTCCGCACGCAGAAGCTGGGCGAGGCCGACCGGATCATCACGATCCTGACCCGCGGCCACGGCCGGGTACGGGCCGTCGCACGCGGCGTACGGCGCACGAAGTCGAAGTTCGGGGCCCGGCTGGAGCCGTTCTCCCACGTGGACGTGCAGTTCTTCGCCCGCGGCAGCGAGCTCGTCGGGCGCGGACTGCCGCTCTGCACCCAGAGCGAGACCATCGCCCCGTACGGCGGCGGCATCGTCACCGACTACGGGCGCTACACCGCCGGCACCGCGATGCTGGAGACCGCCGAACGCTTCACGGACCACGAGGGCGAGCCCGCGGTCCAGCAGTACCTGCTGCTGGTGGGCGGCCTGCGCACCCTGTCCCGCGGGGAGCACGAGCCGAACCTCATCCTCGACGCCTTCCTGCTGCGCTCCCTCGCGGTCAACGGCTACGCCCCCAGCTTCGTTGACTGCGCCCGGTGCGGAATGCCCGGTCCGAACCGGTTCTTCTCCGTCGCGGCGGGCGGCGTCATCTGCGGCGACTGCCGGGTACCCGGCAGCGTCGTACCCTCGGCGGAGGCCGTCACCCTGCTGAGCGCACTGCTCTCCGGCGACTGGGAGACGGCGGACGCGTGCGAGGCGCGTCATGTCAGGGAGGGGAGCGGGCTGGTGTCCGCCTATCTGCACTGGCATCTGGAGCGCGGCCTGCGTTCGCTGCGGTACGTGGAAAAGTAGACACAGGGAGACGGAAAAGCTCATGGCAGTACGCGGAATCCTCGGCGGCCGCAACCGGCGGGACTACAAGACCCCGGAGCCGCACCCGTCCGGAGCCGTGCCCCCGAAGATCCCCGGCGAGCTGGTGCCCAAGCACGTGGCCGTCGTGATGGACGGCAACGGCCGCTGGGCCAAGGAGCGGGGCCTGCCGCGCACCGAGGGCCACAAGGTCGGCGAGGGCGTCGTCATGGACGTGCTCAAGGGCTGCATCGAGATGGGCGTCAAGAACCTCTCGCTGTACGCCTTCTCCACCGAGAACTGGAAGCGGTCCCCGGAGGAGGTGAAGTTCCTCATGAACTTCAACCGGGACGTCATCCGCCGCCGCCGTGACGAGATGGACGAACTCGGCATCCGGATCCGCTGGGTCGGCCGCATGCCGAAGCTGTGGAAGTCCGTCGTCCAGGAGCTCCAGGTGGCCCAGGAGCAGACCAAGGACAACGACAGGATGACGCTGTACTTCTGCGTCAACTACGGCGGCCGGGCCGAGATCGCGGACGCCGCGCAGCGGATCGCCCAGGACGTGGCGGCCGGGAAGCTCGACCCGTCGAAGGTCAACGAGAAGACGTTCGCGAAGTACATCTACTACCCGGACATGCCGGACGTCGACCTCTTCGTCCGCCCCAGCGGCGAACAGCGCACGTCCAACTACCTGATCTGGCAGAGCGCGTACGCCGAGATGGTCTTCCAGGACGTGCTGTGGCCGGACTTCGACCGCCGCGACCTGTGGCGAGCCTGTCTGGAATTCGCCCAGCGCGACCGGCGCTTCGGCGGTGCGGTGGAGGCGGCGGGCGGCTCGGAGCCCAGCTGAAACCAGGGTCCCGGGGGCGCCGCCCCCGGGGTCAGCCCTCGGCGCCGGCGCACTCCACGCACGTACCGAAGACCTCGACCGTGTGCGCCACGTTCACGAAGCCGTGCTGCGCCGCGATGGTCTCGGCCCACGTCTCCACCGCCGGGCCCTCGACTTCGACGGCCTTGCCGCACATCCGGCAGACCAGATGGTGGTGGTGGTCGCCGGTGGAGCACCGGCGGTAGACGGACTCGCCCTCGGTGGTGCGCAGCACGTCGACCTCGCCCGCGTCCGCGAGGGACTGAAGGGTGCGGTAGACCGTGGTCAGCCCGACCGAGTCACCGCGGTGCTTGAGCACGTCGTGCAGGTCCTGGGCGCTGCGGAACTCGTCCACCTCGTCGAGCGCAGCGGCCACCGCTGCCCGCTGCCGGGTCGACCGGCCGCGTACCGGTGCAGCGTTCGTTCCACTGATCGGCGCCGTCGCCACAGGAGCCTCCTCGTGTCGCCCGTACGTGTGTCGGGCCATTGTGCCAGTCCGCACCGGCGGCGGGGTCAGACCGGCCGCACAGGTGCGTCGTCCGCGGCCGGGCGGGTGGCCGGTACTTCCAGGGTGCACCGCTCGTCCGCCGTTTCGCGGCGGCGGGCCCGGATCCGGGCCAGTGGGGCGGCGAGCAGGGTCAGGGCGATGAACACCCCGATGGCCAGCAGCACGATCGTCGCGCCGGGCGGGACGTCCTGGTAGTACGACGTGATGGTGCCGGCCAGCGTCACCGCGACCCCGGTGACGACGGAGAGCACGAACGTCACCTTGAACGACCGGGTGATCTGCTGCGCGGCGGCGACCGGGACCACCATCAGGGCGCTGACCAGCAGCAGCCCGACGACCCGCATCGCGACGGTGACGGTGACGGCGGCGGTGACCGCGATCAGCAGGTTCAGCACGCGCACCGGGAGACCGGTGACCCGGGCGAACTCCTCGTCCTGGCTGACGGCGAACAGCTGCCTGCGCAGCCCCACCGTCACCAGCAGCACGAACGCCGCCAGCACCGCGATCGCGGTGATGTCCTCGGAGGAGACCGTGGACAGCGAGCCGAAGAGGTACGAGGTGAGGTTGGCGTTGGAGCCGGTGTCGGAGAGGTTGATCAGCAGGACACCGCCCGCCATGCCGCCGTAGAAGAGCATCGCCAGGGCGATGTCGCCGCGGGTGCGTCCGTACCAGCGGATCAGTTCCATCGTGACCGCGCCCACGACGGCGACGGCCGTGGCCATCCAGACGGGGCTGGTGGAGAGCAGGAAGCCGAGGCCGACGCCGGTCATCGCGATGTGGCCGATGCCGTCGCCCATCAGGGCCTGCCGGCGCTGCACCAGGTAGATGCCGACGGCGGGGGCGATGACGCCGACCAGCACGGCGGCGATCAGTGCCCGCTGCATGAAGGGAGGGGTGAGGAATTCCATGATCAGCTCAGCAGTCCCGTCCGGACGGGCTCGGAGGCCGCGTGGGGGTGTACGTGGTCGTGGCCGGGCAGGGCGTGCTGCCCGAGGGCCTTCGGGGGCGGGCCGTCGTGCATCACGCAGCCGTCGCGCAGGACGACCGCCCGGTCGATCAGGGGCTCCAGCGGGCCGAGCTCGTGCAGGACGAGCAGCACGGTGGTGCCGAGCGCGACCTGCTCGCGCAGGGTCTCGGCGAGGATCTCCTGACTGGCCAGGTCGACGCCCGCCATCGGCTCGTCCATGATCAGCAGCTCGGGTTCGGAGGCGAGCGCGCGGGCGATCAGCACGCGCTGGTGCTGACCGCCGGAGAGGGCGTCCACCGAGTCCTTGGCCCGGTCGGCGAGGCCGACGAGCGCGATGGCGCGGTCGACGGCGGCCCGGTCGGCCTTGCGCGGCAGTCCCAGCCGGGTGCGCGAGAGCCGCCCGGAGGAGACGACCTCGCGGATCGTGGCGGGCACCCCGCCGGCCGCCGTGGTGCGCTGCGGTACGTAGCCGACCCGGGCCCAGTCGCGGAAGCGGCGCAGGGGGGTGCCGAAGAGCTCGACGGTGCCGCCGGTGAGCGGGACCTGGCCGATGACGGAGCGTACGGCGGTCGACTTGCCGGAACCGTTGGCACCGAGCAGCGCGACGACCTCGCCGCGGCGCACGGTCAGGTCGACGCCGCGCAGCACGGGGCGTGCGCCGAGGGTGGCCGTGGCGTCGCGCACGACGATCACGGGGTCGGACGTGGTGCACGGTGTGGTGTTCTGGGGCTCGGGCACGATCGCCTCCGGTGCTGCTGCGCGGTTCGGGTCGACCGCCTCGGTGGGGTGGTTCACTTCGCGCCGAGGGCCTTCTGGAGGGCGGCGAGGTTGGACTCCATGACCTCGATGTAGTCATCGCCCTTGGACTTGCCGGTGATTCCCTCGAGCGGATCCAGGACGTCGGTCTTCAGGCCGGTGTCCCGGGCGACGGTCCTGGCCGTCTTGTCGCTGGCGAGCGTCTCGAAGAAGACGGTGGTGACCTTCTTCTCCTGGGCGATCGAGTGCAGGGCGCTGATCCGGGCGGGGCTCGGCTCGGCCTCGGGGTCGATGCCGGCGATGCCCTCCTGGGTGAGGCCGTAGCGCTCGGCGAGGTACCCGAAGGCGGAGTGGGTGGTGATGAACGTCTTCGTGGTGGTGTTCTTCAGCCCGTTCTCGTACGCGGTATTGAGCGCGTCGAGCTTGGTGACCAGGGCGTCGGTGTTCTTGCGGTAGTCCGCGGCGTGGTCCGGGTCGGTCTTCTCCAGGGACGCACCCACTCCCTTGGCGACCTGGGCGTACTTCACCGGGTCGAGCCAGATGTGCGGGTCGGCGCCGGCCTCGTCGCCCTCGTGCTCGTGGGCGTGCTCCTCGCCGCCGACCTCGGCGCCGTGGTCCTCCAGGGTGGTGAGCGTCGCGGCGTCGACGGTGTGCTCGGACTCGGAGAGCTTGATCGCGTCGTCGACGGCGGGCTGGAGGCCCTTGAGGTAGAGGATGTAGTCCGCGTCGCTCAGTCCGCCGACCTCTCGCGGGCTGAGCTCCAGGTCGTGCGGCTCCACGCCCGGCTTGGTCAGGGTGGAGACGGAGACGTGGTTCCCGCCGATCTGCTCGGCCAGGAACTGCATCGGGTAGAAGGACGCCACCACGTTCAGCCTGTCGCCGCTCCTGCGGTCGGCGGCGTCGGAGGCCGAGCAGGCGGAGAGGGCGGTGAGGCCGAGCACGACTGCTCCGGCGACGGCGGTCGTGGGTATGAGGCGGCGTACGTTCATGACAGTCATTTTCAACAAAAGTGGAAACGATTGTCAACAAGGCTGATGAGATGCCCCCGGGGCGGGCCGCTCGCCGGACCGGTCCGATACCGATTTGATCGAAGGGGCGTGCCCGCCGGTAATCTGAGGCATCCGCGCACCCGTCTCCCGACCACCACCCCCCACCGAGGCGCTTCGCGTCAGCCCTGTCCAGTTCCGTCGTCGTAATGAAGAGAGCACCGTGGCCGCCGACAAGATCGACTCCATCGTCAGCCTGAGCAAGCGCCGTGGCTTCGTCTACCCGTGCAGTGAGATCTACGGTGGCCAGCGGGCCGCCTGGGACTACGGGCCGCTGGGTGTCGAGCTGAAGGAGAACCTCAAGCGTCAGTGGTGGCGCTACATGGTCACCTCGCGCGAGGACGTGGTCGGACTCGACTCCTCGGTCATCCTGGCCCCCGAGGTGTGGGTGGCCTCCGGCCACGTCGCCACGTTCTCCGACCCGCTGACCGAGTGCACCTCCTGCCACAAGCGCTACCGCGCGGACCACCTGGAGGAGGCGTACGAGGAGAAGCACGGCAAGCCGCCGGTGGGCGGCCTCGCCGACCTCAACTGCCCCAACTGCGGCAACAAGGGCACGTTCACGGAGCCCAAGCAGTTCTCCGGCCTGCTCTCCACGCACCTCGGCCCGACCCAGGACTCCGGCTCGGTGGCCTACCTGCGCCCCGAGACCGCCCAGGGCATCTTCACCAACTTCGGCCAGGTGCAGCAGACTTCCCGCAAGAAGCCGCCGTTCGGCATCGCGCAGATGGGCAAGTCCTTCCGGAACGAGATCACTCCGGGCAACTTCATCTTCCGCACCCGCGAGTTCGAGCAGATGGAGATGGAGTTCTTCGTCAAGCCGGGCGAGGACGAGCAGTGGCAGGAGTACTGGATGGAGCAGCGCTGGAACTGGTACACCGGCCTCGGCATGCGCGAGGAGAACATGCGGTGGTTCGAGCACCCCGCGGAGAAGCTCTCCCACTACTCCAAGCGCACCGCTGACATCGAGTACCGCTTCCGCTTCGGCGGCAGCGAGTGGGGCGAGCTGGAGGGCGTCGCCAACCGCACGGACTACGACCTCAAGGCGCACTCCAAGGCGTCCGGCACGGACCTGCAGTTCTACGACCAGGAGGCCGGCGAGCGCTGGACCCCCTACGTCATCGAGCCCGCGGCCGGCGTCGGCCGCGCGATGCTGGCCTTCCTCCTGGACGCCTACGTCGAGGACGAGGCGCCCAACGCCAAGGGCGTCATGGAGAAGCGCACCGTGATGCGCCTCGACCCGCGCCTGGCGCCGGTCAAGGTCGCGGTCCTGCCGCTGTCCCGCAACCCGCAGCTCTCGCCGAAGGCCAAGGGCCTCGCGGCCGACCTGCGGCAGAACTGGAACATCGAGTTCGACGACGCGGGCGCCATCGGCCGCCGCTACCGTCGCCAGGACGAGATCGGCACGCCGTTCTGCGTCACCGTCGACTTCGACACCCTCGACGACAACGCGGTGACCGTGCGCGAGCGCGACACCATGAAGCAGGAGCGCGTCTCGCTGGACCAGATCCAGGCGTACCTCGGCGCCCGACTGCTCGGCTGCTGACACCTCGCACCCGCTTCACCCGCTGGACGAAGCCCCCGGTTCCCCGTACTCCCGTACGGAACCGGGGGCTTCGTGCAGACTGGGCACACTCGCCCTCAGGAGGCCCGGATGCCGTCCATGACCACGAGCAAGGTCAGCAGATGGGACCAGCACGGCCGTGAACACGTCGTTCACGTGCGGAAGTCGGGGGTTCAGCGGCAGCTGAGCTGCGACACCTGCGACTGGCGCAGGGCGGTGCAGTTCCTGCCCTGGCTCAAGGCCGAGGAACACCTCGCCGAGGCCCACCAGGCGACGGTCGACCCGACGGCGACGTAGGAGACCGCATCCGGCGGGAAGAAAACTCGGTGCCGCGGCCGATGGGGCCGGGGTACCGTTGCCGCATGTCTTCGTTCTTCCAGATCTACGAGTGAGAGTGCGGCGGGTCCGACCACCCGCCGCCCACCGGACCGATCCAGGGTCTTCTCAGACCTCACTTTCACCACGAATGGGAGAACCCCGTGGCCAAGAGCCGTAACAACCTTCTCGGAGTCGGCGGACAGCGCAAGAAGGTGTCCCGCGCCGAGCAGCAGGGCGCCGGTCCCGAGCGCAACGCCGACCGGAAGACGGCCGCCGAGCAGAAGGCGGAGCTGCTGCGCAGGATGCGCGAGCGCGCCGCCGGTACCGAGGCCGAGCCGTCGGACGCCCTCGCGGCCGGGCAGGAAGCCCCGGAGCAGGACGCGCCCGCCCAGAGCTGACGCCTCCTTCGCGGAGGGCGGTTCGCACCACCCGTACGCCCGTGGGCCCGGAACACCTCAGGTGTTCCGGGCCCACGCCCGTACCGGCGCCCCGTTCTCATGCCAGCGTGCGCGGCAGCCGCAGACTCAGCAGCGCCGTCAGGGCGACCGCCGCCAGCTGGACCAGCAGCGTCACGATCAGCGCGTCCCGCATGCCCGAGCCCGGCGCCAGTGCCAGGAACAGCGAACCGAGCGTCGCCACGCCCAGCGCCAGCGCCGCCTGCTGGGTCGTCGTCATGACGCCGCCGCCCACCCCGGCCCGCTCCGGCGGCACGTCCGACAGGACGATGCGGAACAGGACGGGCAGCTGGAGTCCCTGGCCGAAGCCTGCGATCGCCAGCCCCGGCATCAGACCGAGCAGCCCCAGGCCCGACCAGCCGCGCCACACCGTGAGGGCGAGCACCACGACGCCGGCCGCCTGGATCAGCCCGCCGGCCGTCACCACGCGGCTGCCGTAGCGCCGTACCAGCCGCGGACCTGCCAGCGAGGCCGCGAAGAAGGCCACCGCCATCGGGGCCATCGACAGTCCCGACTCCGCCGGGCCCAGCCTCAGCCCCTGCTGGAGTGCGACGGCGATGACGAACATGAAGCCGCCGAAGCCGATCGAGAACGGCACCACCAGCGCGAGCCCGCGCCGCAGCGATTCGAGCCGCAACAGGCTCGGCGGGATCAGCGGGACCAGTCCGCGCCGGTCCGCACGCCGCTCCACCCGGTAGAAGGCGACCGCTGCGAACGGGAACAGCGCCAGCGAGACCCAGGTCCACAGCGGCCAGCCCGCCGCCCGCCCCTCGGTGAGCGGGGCCAGCAGCGTCACCAGTGACACGGCGAGCAGCAGCGTGCCCGGTACGTCGACGGGCGCAGGCCGCTCCGACCGCGTCTCCGGGACCGCGCGGGCCGCCAGGACCAGCCCGACGGCCGCCACCGGCACATTGACCAGGAACACCGAGCGCCAGCCCGCGCTCTCGCCGAACACCGACGACAGCGGCGCGGCGGCGACGAGCACCCCGCCCAGGATCTGGCCCGCGACCATGGAGAGCCCGGCCGTGGCCCCGTACAGGCTCATCGCCCGGGCCCGCCGGTGGCCCGAGGTGGCCGCCTGGATGGTGGCGAGCACCTGCGGCAGCATCAGCGCCGCCGCGGCGCCCTGGGCCACCCGCGCCCCGACCAGCGTCCAGGCGTCCGGCGCCAGTCCGCAGGCCAGTGAGGTCAGCCCGAACGCGGCCATGCCCAGCAGGAACAGCCGGCGCCGGCCGGCCATGTCGCCGAGCCGGCCGCCGAGGACGAGCAGTACGGCGTAGGAGAGCCCGTACCCGGCGACGACCAGTTCCAGCAGCGCGGGACCCGCGGCGAGGTCGTGGTCGATGGTGGGCAGGGCGACGTTGACGATGAAGAAGTCGATCAGAGGAAGGGCCGCACCCAGCAGCACGGTGAACAGCCCCAACGCGCCGAGCACCGGGGCGGGGTGGTCGTGCCGCACCACGGAGGCGGTGGCGGTGTCTGTCTTCGGCAGTACGGAGGATTCACTCACGACACCGACGATCGCTCTTCCCGGAGCCTGGTACCAGAGTGTCTTTATCCTGGTACCAGAAGCACCTGCCACGGCTTCGGCCTGTCCCGCATGCTGGAGGAATGACGACGATGGTGACGGCAGCCCGCAGGGACCCGGAAGCGCCGCGGAATCAGGCGGCCGATGTCCCGGACGCAACCGGGACCGACGTCCGGCGGCACGAGCTCGCGGACTTCCTGCGCAGCCGTCGGGAGCGGATCACCCCCGAGCAGGTAGGGCTGGTCCGGGGCGGCCGCAGGCGCACGCCCGGGCTGCGCCGCGAGGAGGTCGCCCAGCTCTCCGCCGTCGGCGTCACCTGGTACACCTGGCTCGAACAGGCCCGCGACATCCAGGTCTCGCCCCAGGTCCTCGACGCGCTCGCCCGCGCCCTGCTGCTGGACCGCAGCGAGCGCACCCATCTGTTCTCCCTCGCGGGAGCGGTGGACCCGGCGCCCGACACCGAGTGCCCGAGCATCACCCCGGCGCTGCGCACCCTGCTGCGGCAGCTGGAGCCGATCCCCGCCTGCGTGCAGAACAGCCGGTACGACATCCTCGCCCACAACCGCACCTACGGCCGGATGCTGTGTGACATGGACGCCGTCCCGGTCGCGGACCGCAACGTCATGCTGCTGGCCTTCACGAACGAGGAATGGCGCACCTCCGTCATGGACGTGGCCGCGGTGACGCGCCTCATGACCGCGAAGTTCCGTGCCTCGATGGCCGGACACCTCGCCGAGCCCTCCTGGAAGGCCCTGCTCAAGCGCCTGGAGGCGGAATCACCGGAATTCCGGGAGGCCTGGGCGCGACACGAGGTCCTCGGCCCCGGCGCACGGTCCAAGATCTTCCGCAACGCCCACGTGGGGCTGCTGCGGCTGGAGACCACCGACCTCTGGCTCGGCCCGTCGTCCGGACCGAGGCTCGTCACCTACGCACCGCGTGACGAGGAGACCCGCGAGCGGCTGGAGCGCCTTCAGGCCCTGGTGGCCGACGCGGAGGACTGACCCGCGGGCGCGTGAGTGAGGCGGAGCGGCTTCAGGCCCTGGTGCTCGACCTCGAGGACTGACTCGCGGGCGAACCGGACGGGGCCGCGACCGCAGGCTCCTCCAGCCGTTCCGCGGTCCGGCGGGCGGTGCCCCGGGCCCAGCGACCGCTGCTCACCGTGCCGACCAGCAGGACGCACACCCCGCAGCCGGTGATGATCCACCAGGCGGCCCTGCTCGCCGCGACGAAGTCGCCCGCCGTCCCGGTGCCGTACGAGGAACCGGCGTCGGCCACTCCCGCCGCGAGGACCGCGCCGATCACGGCGACGCCCAGCGTCTGGCCGATCTGGCGGCTGGTCGACGCGACCGCCGCGGCGACGCCCGCCTGGGAGCGGGGCATTCCGGAGACGGCGGTGTTGGTGATGGGCGCGTTCACGGCGCCGAAGCCCAGGCCGAACAGCACATAGGCGGTGAACATCGAGGCCGTGCCGGTCTCCGCGTCGAACGCCGCGAACATCAGCCCGCTCACCGCGATCGCGACGCCCGCGACCAGCAGCGGGATGCGCGGCCCGCGACTGGCGACGAGCCGGCCCGAGAACGGTGACAGGACGCAGACCACGGCCGCCATCGGCAGCATGTAGAGCCCGGCGTCGAGTGCGCTGAGCCCCCGTACGTCCTGCAGATAGAGGGTGTTGAGGAAGAGGAAGCCGCCGAGGGCGGCGAAGGCGCTGACCGCGATGACGGTGGCCCCGCTGAAGGGGACGCTGCGGAAGAAGCGCAGGTCGATCAACGGGTCGGTGCGCCGGGCCTCGTACACCAGCAGACCGGCCAGGGAGGCCGCCGCGAGCGCGGCGAAGAACAGGATCTCCGCCGAGGTCCAGCCCTTCTGCGGCGCCTCGATGATCGCGTACGTCAGCGAGCCCAGCAGCGTGATCACCAGCAGCTGGCCCACCGGATCCGGGCGGCGCGCCTTCGGGGCGCGGGACTCGGGGACGTGCCGCCAGGTCAGCAGCAGTGCGGCGATGCCGATCGGCAGGTTGATCCAGAAGATCGACCGCCAGCCGACCGAATCGACCAGGAGGCCGCCGACCACCGGTCCCGCCGCCATGGAGATGCCGACGACCGCGCCCCACACGCCGATCGCGCGGGCACGCTCGCGGGGGTCGGTGAAGGTGTTGGTGATGATCGACATCGCCACCGGGTTGAGCATCGAGCCACCGACGGCCTGCACCATCCGGAACGCGATGAGCGTCTCCAGGCTGGGCGCCAGCGAGCAGAGCGCCGAGCCCACGGTGAACAGGACGAGCCCGGCCATGAAGACCTTGCGTCTGCCGATCCGGTCGGCGGTGGAACCCGCGAGCATCAGCAGGGAGGCAAGGACGAGCGTGTACGCGTCGATCGTCCACTGCATCCCTGCGACGCTCGCGTCCAGGTCATGGCGCATGGCGGGCAGGGCGACGTTCAGGACGGTGTTGTCGAGGCTGACGATCAGGAGGCTCATGCAACAGATCGCCAGTACGAGCATCCGCCGCCGGTGGCTGAGCTCAGGCATGCATGGATAGTACGGCTAACTAACGACTTCCGCTGCCAGCGCCTCGGCCGCCCGGGCCACCAGCGGATGGTCCCCGGCCGCCCCCGCGTCCCCGTCCGGCTTGGTCGTCAGCACGGCCAGCACCACCGGGGTGCCGTCCGGTGTCCACGCGATGCCCACGTCGTTGCAACTGCCGTAGGAGCCTCCGCCGGTCTTGTCCGCCACCGTCCACTCCGGCGGCAGACCGGCCCGGAAACGCGTTCCGCTGGTCCGGCAGTTCAGCAGCCAGCCGGTCAGCCGCTCGCGGTCGCGGGCTTCCAGGGCGTCCCCGAGCACGAGCCGGGCGTAGTCGCGAGCGATGGCGGCCGGTGTGGTGGTGTCCGTGCGCCGCCCGGGCTCGGCCGAGTTGAGCACGGGCTCCCAGCGGTCGAGCCGTGTCACCCGGTCACCGATCGAGCAGCTGAAACGGGTGACCGCACGCGGCCCGCCGAGCTCGCGCAGCAGCAGGTTGGCCGCGGTGTTGTCGCTGTCGCAGACCGCCGCTTCGCAGAGCCGCTCGATGGTCAGCCCGCTCGCGAGGCATTCCGGGGTGTCGGTGATCCGGGAATCGGGGACGCAGTCCTCCTTCGTGTAGCGGACGAGCCGGCCGAGCACCTCGCCGTCCCGGTCCAGGTCCCTCAGCACGGCCGCCGCGGCGAGCGTCTTGAACGTGGAGAGCATGGGAAACCGCACATCGGCCCGGTGGCGGACGGCCGCCCCGGTGGCCAGGTTGTACGCGAACGCGCCGACCCGGGCGCCGTGGACGCGCTCCAGCTCGCGCAGCCGGACGGCGGCGGAGCCGGGGCCCGCGGTCCACGCGGCGGCCCGAGAGGGTCCGGCGGCGACGAGCAGCGCACCGGCGGCGCCCGCGGTGCCCAGCGAGAGCAGGGTGCGGCGGGTGGGGTGCGTGGTCATCGACGCGGTGGCGCCTAAGCGGCGGGTGGGGTGCATGGTCATCGTGTCCCTCGTTCACTGGTTCCGTAACAACACCCTCACGCTACGTGCACGTACTGACAACGGGCCCGCGCCACCCGGCCGCCCGGGCCGCGGGAGCAGTTCCCGGCGTACGCGACAATGGGGGAATGACCACGCTCGCCCCCTCGCCCCAGCTGCTCCGCATCGGCCCGCACACCGTGCAGCCACCGGTGGTCCTGGCCCCCATGGCCGGCATCACCAACGCCCCCTTCCGCACCCTGTGCCGGGAGTTCTCGGGCGGCAAGGGGCTGTTCGTCAGCGAGATGATCACGACGCGGGCGCTGGTCGAGCGCAACGAGAAGACGATGCAGCTCATCCGCTTCGACGCGACCGAGACCCCGCGCTCGATCCAGCTGTACGGAGTGGACCCGGTCACGGTCGGCAAGGCCGTCCGCATGATCGTCGACGAGAACCTCGCCGACCACATCGACCTGAACTTCGGCTGCCCGGTACCCAAGGTGACCCGCAAGGGCGGCGGCTCGGCGCTGCCGTACAAGAGGCCGCTGCTGCGCGCGATCCTCAACCAGGCCGTCTCCAACGCGGGCGACCTGCCGGTCACCATCAAGATGCGCAAGGGCATCGACGACGACCACATCACCTTCCTCGACGCCGGCCGGATCGCCGTCGAGGAAGGTGTCACGGCCGTCGCCCTGCACGGCCGGACGGCCGCCCAGCACTACGGCGGCACCGCCGACTGGGACGCCATCGCCCGGCTCAAGGAGCACGTCCCCGAGATCCCCGTCCTCGGCAACGGCGACATCTGGTGCGCGGACGACGCGCTGCGGATGATGCGCGAGACCGGCTGCGACGGCGTGGTCGTGGGCCGCGGCTGCCTGGGCCGGCCCTGGCTCTTCGGCGACCTGGTGAGCGCCTTCGAGGGCACGGAGACCCGGCAGGCGCCCACCCTGCGCACCGTCGCGGACGTGATGCTCCGGCACGCGACGCTGCTGGGGGAGTGGATCGGTGACGAGACCCGCGGTGTGATCGACTTCCGCAAGCACGTGGCCTGGTACCTGAAGGGCTTCGCGGTCGGCTCCGAGATGCGCAAGAAGCTGGCGATCACCTCGTCGCTGGAGGAGCTCGGCTCGCAGCTGCACGAACTGGAGCTGGACCAGCCCTGGCCGGACGGCGCCGACGGCCCCCGAGGGCGTACCTCGGGCAACAACCGGGTCGTGCTCCCGGACGGCTGGCTGAAGGACCCGTACGACTGCTCGGGCGTCAGCGCGGACGCGGAACTGGACACGTCGGGCGGCTGAGATCCGCCTGTGCGCGGAGTGACACCTCGTGGGGGTGGTGGGGCACCGGGTGCCCCACCACCCCCATTGCTCATTTGAGCGTTGAATCTGGCGAGAATCGAAGAGATCCGGCCGGATCCGTCGACCGGCGGGGCCTCATGGGTCACTTTCGCCTCGCACGTGTGGCTTCACGTGATCACAGGGTCACCCAGGGCTGCCTGCGAGGCGTCCGTATGGTGACATCTGAGCGCCGCTCTCGGCGTGATCCTCGCCACGCCTGATGGGTGCATTGCTCAGATGAGCGTCTTTGAGGGGGGTGCACTTCTCAAATGATGGCACTGGGTGCCAAGAGGCTCTACTTTGATCGATCGATGCCTTTCTCGCGCAGCGTGATGGAGAGGGTCGGAATCGGGTGCCGTGCGTGTTCATTCATTCAAGAAGTGAATGCTTTCGCTGGATCGGGCTGGAGAGTGCTCCACTTTCGATCTGCTGGCGGACGGGTGGTTGAGGCCGCACGACGCGCAAGCGCACGTACCCAGACACCTTCGATCTGGGTATGTTCCTCGCCGTCAGGGCAGCCACCGCGTCGTCGAGGAGTCGAGACCCGTGTCGGAAAACGAAGACCTTCAGAAGTTCGTCTACGACTTCACCGAGGGCAACAAGGAACTGAAGGACCTTCTCGGCGGGAAGGGTGCGAACCTCGCCGAGATGACCAACCTCGGGCTTCCGGTTCCTCCGGGTTTCACCATCACCACCGAGGCCTGCAAGGTCTACCTGGACAGCGGCGACGAGCCGGCCGCGCTGCGCGACGAGGTGAGTGCGCACCTCGACGCCCTTGAGGCGCGGATGGGCAAGAAGCTCGGCCAGGCCGACGACCCGCTGCTGGTGTCCGTCCGCTCCGGCGCCAAGTTCTCGATGCCCGGCATGATGGACACGGTCCTCAACATCGGCCTCTCCGACGCCTCCGTCGTCGGCCTCGTCGCCCAGTCCGGCGACGAGCGGTTCGCCTGGGACTCCTACCGCCGCCTGATCCAGATGTTCGGCAAGACCGTCCTCGGGGTCGACGGCGACCTCTTCGAGGAGGCGCTGGAGGGCGCCAAGGAGGCCAAGGGCGTCACCGTCGACGTGGACCTCGACGCGGCCGACCTGAAGAAGCTGGTCAAGCAGTTCAAGAAGATCGTCACGCGGGACGCGGGGCGCGACTTCCCGCAGGACCCGCGCGAGCAGATGGACCTGGCCATAAAGGCGGTCTTCGACTCGTGGAACACCGACCGGGCCAAGCTCTACCGCCGCCAGGAGCGCATCCCCGGCGACCTCGGCACCGCGGTCAACGTCTGCTCCATGGTCTTCGGCAACCTCGGCCCCGACTCCGGTACGGGCGTCGCGTTCACCCGTGACCCCGCCAGCGGCCACCAGGGCGTGTACGGCGACTACCTGCAGAACGCGCAGGGCGAGGACGTCGTCGCGGGCATCCGCAACACCGTGCCGCTCGCCGAGCTGGAGTCCATCGACAAGAAGTCGTACGACCAGCTGATGCAGATCATGGAGACGCTGGAGACCCACTACAAGGACCTCTGCGACATCGAGTTCACCATCGAGCGCGGCCAGCTGTGGATGCTCCAGACCCGGGTCGGCAAGCGCACCGCCGGTGCCGCCTTCCGGATCGCCACCCAGCTCGTCGACCAGGGACTCATCGACGAGGCGGAGGCGCTCCAGCGCGTCAACGGCGCTCAGCTCGCGCAGCTGATGTTCCCGCGCTTCGACGACGAGGCGAAGACGGAGCGGCTGGGGCGCGGCATCGCCGCGTCGCCGGGCGCCGCGGTCGGCAAGGCCGTCTTCGACTCGTACACCGCGGTGAAGTGGTCCCGCTCCGGCGAGAAGGTCATTCTCATCCGCCGTGAGACCAACCCGGACGACCTCGACGGCATGATCGCGGCCGAGGGCATCCTGACCTCGCGCGGTGGCAAGACCTCGCACGCGGCCGTCGTCGCCCGCGGCATGGGCAAGACCTGTGTCTGCGGCGCCGAGGACCTGGAGGTCGACACCAAGCGCCGCCGGATGACGGTGGGCGGGCGGGTCATCGAGGAGGGCGACGTCGTCTCCATCGACGGCTCGACCGGCAAGGTGTACCTCGGCGAGGTGCCCGTCGTACCGTCGCCGGTCGTCGAGTACTTCGAGGGCCGGATGCACGCGGGCGCCGACGACGCCGACGAGCTGGTCGCCGCCGTGCACCGGATCATGGCGTACGCGGACCGGGTGCGCCGGCTGCGGGTGCGGGCCAACGCGGACAACGCCGAGGACGCCCTGCGGGCCCGCCGCTTCGGCGCCCAGGGCATCGGGCTGTGCCGCACCGAGCACATGTTCCTCGGCGAGCGCCGCGAGATGGTCGAGAAGCTGATCCTGGCCGACACCGACCAGGAGCGCGAGACGGCCCTGGAGCAGCTGCTGCCGCTCCAGAAGGCCGACTTCATCGAGCTCTTCGAGGCGATGGACGGGCTGCCCGTCACCGTACGGCTGCTGGACCCGCCGCTGCACGAGTTCCTGCCCGACATCACCGAGCTCTCGGTCCGGGTGGCGCTCGCGGAGTCCCGCAAGGACGCCAACGAGAACGACCTCCGGCTGCTGCAGGCCGTGCACAAGCTGCACGAGCAGAACCCGATGCTCGGTCTGCGCGGGGTCCGGCTCGGTCTGGTCATCCCCGGCCTGTTCGCCATGCAGGTGCGGGCGATCGCCGAGGCCGCAGCGGAGCGCAAGAACGCCAAGGGCGACCCGCGCGCGGAGATCATGATCCCGCTCGTCGGCACGGTCCAGGAGCTGGAGATCGTCCGCGAGGAGGCCGACCGGGTCATCGCCGAGGTCCAGGCGGCCACGGGCACGAACCTCAAGCTGAAGATCGGCACGATGATCGAGCTGCCGCGCGCCGCTCTGACCGCCGGCCAGATCGCCGAGGCCGCGGAGTTCTTCTCCTTCGGCACCAACGACCTGACGCAGACGGTGTGGGGCTTCTCCCGCGACGACGTGGAGGCCTCGTTCTTCACCGCGTACCTGGAGAAGGGCATCTTCGGGGTGTCGCCGTTCGAGACGATCGACAAGGACGGAGTCGGGTCGCTGGTGCGCAGCGCGGTCGCGGCCGGCAAGGCCACCCGTCCCGACCTGAAGCTCGGCGTCTGCGGCGAGCACGGCGGGGACCCCGAGTCGGTGCACTTCTTCCACGAGGTGGGCCTGGACTACGTCTCCTGTTCCCCCTTCCGCATTCCGGTGGCCCGCCTGGAGGCGGGCCGGGCGGCTGCGGAGTCGCGGGGCAGCGACAGCCGCTGAGGCGGCAGAGCCACTGATTCCGCCGGCTGCCGCAGGACCGGGCGACCCTCATCGGTCGGGCGGCGGCCGCGGAATTCCCTGAGGCGGCGGCACCCTGTGCGGGGGTGCCGCCGCCTTGTCATGCGCCCGGGATCCCCGTGGAATGTGAGCGCTTTCCACAATCCCTCGGGTCTCTTCATTGCTTCGTTTAATGCGCAAAGAGATGGGCCGGAACGGGACCGGGGTGCGGTCCATGGATCCCCATCCATGGACCGCACCCGGCTTACCCCCGTCGAGTGCGGAGCCGCACCGTCGCCAACCGCCGCCGAACGAGCAAAACCCCCCACGGCCTTCACTCGCTCTTCCGGTGGCTTCGGAATCGCACCCGACGTCGTACAGCCTTTCGGGTGATGGTGGGTCGGGGCGAGACGTTTCACCTCTGGCCGAAACCCCGTGGTGACGTGTAGTAACTCTTCGCATACTCTGACGCGGGGGCAATTGCAGGTGCAAGGGGTGGGGGTTCGGTGCTGCGTATCCATGTCTCCGGGTGGGACCTTTCCAAGGTGCGGATGGCCACCGGGCCGGACGCATTATGGGAGACCATTCTCAGCTTTCACCGGCTGAGGGACCGGCGGGCTTCCACGGTGTTCGGGAAATGGCGCTCGGAAGCGCGACCGCGGTTGAATGGTGAAGTACGTCTGCTGTCTGCCGTGGTTCCACCGCGCGGCTATTTCCCGGACTTCCTGACGCCTTCTCGGGAAGGCGCCGAACCGATGGACTTCACCACCGGAATGGAGGCCCTGCGCGACACTCCGCCCGAGCGGCTGCGGGCCGAACTGGCGGTGCTGGGCGCCCAGGCGGCGGCCGGTGGCCGCGGCGCGGCCCGGCAGGCGGTCCGGCCCGTGGCGCTGGACGCGCTGGGCGAGGGCCGGGCCGAGCCCCTGGGCCGGCTCATCGGCGTGCTGCGCGCCTACCACCGGGCCGCCGTCGAGCCGTACTGGCCGCACATCCAGGCCAGCGTCGAGGCCGACCGTGCCCTCCGCGGCCGCGCACTCCTGGACGGTGGCGCCGAAGAACTGCTCGCCTCGCTCCCACCGGTGATCCGCTGGCGGGCACCCGTACTGGAGGCGGACTACCCGGTCGACCGGGAACTCCACCTGGACGGCCGCGGCCTGCTCCTCCAGCCGTCGTTCTTCTGCCGCGGCACCCCGGTCGTCTACCGGGACCCGCTGCTCCCGCCGGTGCTCGTCTACCCCGTCACCCACGCCGCCGCCCCGGTGTTCGCCGAACCGGGCCCCTGGCTCGGCCGGCTGCTCGGGAACACCCGCTCGACGGTCCTGCGGGTCATAGGCGACGGCTGCACGACCAGCGAACTCGCCCGCCGGGCCGGGGTGTCCCTCGCCTCGGCCAGCCAGCACGCCTGTGTGCTGCGCGAGGCGGGCCTGGTCCACACCCTGCGCCACGGCAGCTCGGTCCTGCACACGCTCACCCCGCTGGGCGGCTCGCTGCTGCGGGGCGGCGCGCCGATCGCCGTCTCCTGAGCCTGCTCCGCCTCCGCCCCCCGTGCGCCGGGGGAGGTTTTCCGTCCGGCGCCGCGCGGGAAGGATTTTTCGTCCGGCGCCGATGAGTTCCCGGCGGGTCCGGCGTCTACCTGTCGTAAAGCGCGTTCGAGCAACGCACCGGGACACCACCGAGAGAGCGGGACGGCCATGCCTCAGATGATCTTCGTGAACCTGCCGGTCAAGGACCTGGAGACGACCAAGGGCTTTTTCGGCAAGCTGGGTTACTCCTTCAACCCCCAGTTCAGCGACGAGCACACCGCCTGTCTCGTCATCAGCGACACGATCTTCGCCATGCTCCTTGAGGAGCCGCGCTTCAAGGACTTCACCAAGAAGGAGATCACGGACGCCTCGACGCACACCGAGGTGATCCTGGCGCTGAGCGCCGAGAGCCGCGAGAAGGTGGACGAGCTGGCGGACACGGCGCTCGCCTCCGGCGGATCGCCCGCCAACGAGACCCAGGACCTCGGCTTCATGTACGGGCGTTCCTTCCAGGACCCGGACCACCACATCTGGGAGGTCATCTGGATGGACCCGGCGGCCGTGGAGGCCGGCGGCCAGCCCGCCTGATGGCGGGGGAGACAGCCGCGCGGTGCCGGTACGGGCACCGCGCGGCCGGAGCCCCGTGTGTCAGCCGCGGAACGGCCCCGTGACCTCGTACGTGATGCCGCCGGAGGAGCTTCCGCTCGTCCCGCGCTGCGAGGAGAAGTAGAGCCGGGTGCCGTCCGGGGAGAACGCCGGGCCGGTGATCTCCGAGCCGGACTGGCCGCTGATCCGCAGGAACGGGGCGACGGTGTCGTCCGGGGTGATCAGGCAGATCTCCATGTTCCCGCCGTCCTCGGCGACGTACAGGTCGCCCGAAGCGGACCGCGTGACGTTGTCGACGCCCGTGAGCGGGGCGCTGCCGCCGGTGACCAGCGAGTCGTCGTAGGCGAGCGAGATGCTGGACGCGTTCGCGTCGTACGCCCACACCCGGTTGTCGCCCTTGGTGGTGAACCAGCAGGTACCCGCCGCGTAGAAGCAGCCCTCGCCGCCGTTGAACACCTTGGCGCCGGAGACCTGGTAGCGGGTCAGGGTGGGCGAGCCGTCCGGGTCGGGGACCGTCGCCCAGGTCACCGGGCCGGAGTTGCCGGTGCCCGCCACCAGGACCTGGAGGGTGCCGGAGGACAGGTTGCCCCAGGTGGTGGGGCGGAAGCGGTAGAAGCGGCCGTCCGTCTCGTCCTCGGTGAGGTAGACGTAGCCGTGGTCCGGGTCGGCCGCCGCGGCCTCGTGCTTGAAGCGGCCCAGCGCCGGGCGCTGCACGGCGGCGTTCACGCCCCACGGGTCCGTCTCGTAGACGAACCCGCGGCTGACCTCCTCGCAGGACAGCCAGGTGTTCCACGGGGTTCGGCCGCCCGCGCAGTTGTTGTTGGTGCCGGACAGGATCCGGGAGGCGGAGGTGACGGTCCCGGAGGAGTTGAAGCGCACCGCGCTCGCCCCGCCGCCGCTGCCGGAGGACACCTCGGCGTTGGAGACGTAGATCCAGCCGCTGCCGTCTGCGAACGTGGCACCCCCGTCGGGCGCGCTGTGCCAGGCGTACGACGTACCGGGGACGGTCTGCCCCGAGCGGGCGACGATTCTGCTGGTGAAGCCGCTCGGCAGCAGGATGCCGTTGCCGTTGGCCGCCTGCAGCGCGCCGTACGGGCCGGTGGCCGGCTGGGCGGGGCCGGCGAAGGCGGCACCCCGCCACAGGGTGCCGCCGAAGGCCGCCGCCGAGCCGCCGATCACCGCTGTGCGCAAGAAGGTCCGACGTTCCACGATCACTCCACGGGTGACGTGAGGGCCCGCCGGTCCGGTCGGCCCGGCGGGTCGAACGTCAGGACAGTAGAGGGACGCAGTTGACGGAGCGTCAACAGGCGGTGAACGGAACAGGATCAGTCGGCGCGGACCGCCCCCGGCCCCGTCCCGGGCCTGTCGGAGTCCGGTCCGGGTCCGTCGGGGTCCGGTCCCGGACCGCCCCGGTCCCTTCAGTCCGCGCGGACTTCGAAGACCGGCACCGAGACCTCGTCGTCGTCCAGGCAGGCGCCCGTCGCCAGGTCGAAGCGCTGCTTCAGGAGCGGCGAGGCGACGAAGGGCTGCCCGCCCTCCGAACCGACCAGCCCGCGCGACAGGACGTACGCGCCGGTGAACGGATCGCGGTTGTCGATCGCGTACATGCGTCCCGCCCGGTCCACGAACAGCGCGACCTGCCGGCCGTCCGGGAGGAGCGCGGCGACTCCGCGGCCCGGCGTCAGCAGCGAGCGGTCGCAGACCGCGAACCAGTCGTCCCCGGCGGCGAGCCGGATGACCCCGGTGTCCTGCGCGGTCTCCATCGTCCCGTTCATCGTCTGGGTCGTCATCAGGAGGCGGTCCCTTCAAGAGTGCGGATGGCGAGAACCGGGCCCGCGAGGATGTCCAGGTCGGGCTTGACCTGGTCGCGTTCCGGGACGAACTTCACCGACGGGTCGGGTGCGTCGGGTGCGTTGACGAAGGTGACGAATCGGCGCAGCCGCTCCGGGTCGTTGATGGTCTCGGCCCACTCGTCGCGGTAGCCGCGGACGTGGTCGGCCATCAGCCGCTCCAACTCGTCGCAGAGTCCCAGCGAGTCGTGGACGACGACGTCCCGTACGTGCTCCAGGCCGCCCTCGATCCGGTCCAGCCAGGTCGAGGTGCGCTCCAGCCGGTCCGCCGTGCGGATGTAGAACATCAGGAACCGGTCGATGAGACGGACCAGTTCGGCGTCGGACATGTCCTGGGCGAGCAGGTCCGCGTGGCGCGGGGTGGCGCCGCCGTTGCCGCCCACGTACAGGTTCCAGCCGCCGGCCGTGGCGATGATCCCGAAGTCCTTGCCGCGCGCCTCGGCGCACTCGCGGGCGCATCCGGAGACCGCCGACTTCAGCTTGTGCGGGGAGCGCAGGCCCCGGTAGCGCAGCTCCAGGTCGATCGCCATCTTCACGGAGTCCTGCACGCCGTAGCGGCACCACGTCTGCCCCACACAGGACTTGACCGTCCGCAGCGACTTCCCGTACGCGTGCCCCGACTCGAAGCCCGCGTCGACCAGCCGCGCCCAGATCGGCGGCAGCTGGTCGACGCGGGCACCGAACAGGTCGATCCGCTGACCACCGGTGATCTTGGTGTAGAGGCCGAAGTCCCGGGCCACCTCACCGATCACGATCAGCTTCTCCGGGGTGATCTCACCGCCGGGGATGCGGGGCACGATCGAGTACGAACCGTTGCGCTGGAGGTTGGCCAGGAAGTGGTCGTTGGTGTCCTGGAGGGCCGCCTGCTCGCCGTCCAGGACATAGCCGCTCGCGCCGACCGTGGGCGCCAGCGAGGCGATGATCGAGCCGACCGTGGGCTTGCAGACCTCGCAGCCCTCACCCCCGCGCGCCTCCTCTCGGCCGTGCGAGTCGAGCAGCTCGGCGTACGACGTGATCTCCAGGGCGCGGACGATCTCGTACAGCTCGCTGCGGTTGTACGAGAAGCAGCCGCACAGGCCCTTGTCCTGGCTCTGTGGGAGCAGCTGGCCGATGACCTTGACGCAACTGCCGCAGCCTGTACCGGCCTTGGTGCACTTCTTCACCTCGGGCAGCGTGGTGTGCTCGCAGATCGCGCCCTTGGTGACGTTGTGGCAGGAGCAGATCACGGCCTCGTCGGGCAGCGAGGAGGGGCCGAGGGTGACCGGGCCGCCCGCGCCGGCCGGCAGGACCAGCTGCTCGGGGGCGACCGGCAGGACCGTGCCCGTCATCGGGCGCAGCGTGCCGTACTGGTCGGCGTCCCCGACGAGCACCCCGCCGAGCAGCGTGCCGTCCTGGCCGATCACCAGCTTCTTGTAGACGCCGGAGCGGGAGTCCGCGTACACGACGTCCAGGCAGCCCTCGGAGGTGCCGTGGGCGTCACCGAAGGACGCCACGTCCACACCGAGCAGCTTCAGCTTCGTCGACAGGTCGGCGCCGGTGAACGACGCCTCCTTGCCCGCGATCACCTCGGCGGCCGTCTGCGCCATCTCGTAGCCGGGCGCCACCAGGCCGTACACCCGGCCGTCGGAGGCGAGCGCGCACTCGCCGATCGCGAAGACCGCCGGGTCGGAAGTGCGGCACTCCTCGTCGACGATGATGCCGCCGCGCTGGCCGACCGCCAGTCCGCAGTCCCGGGCCAGCTGGTCGCGGGGCCTGACGCCGGCCGAGAAGACCACCAGGTCCGTGGCGAGCGACGAGCCGTCGGAGAGCGACATCCCGTTCACCGAGCCGTCGTCGCCCGCGGTGACCTCCTGGGTGCCGACGCCCGTGTGGACGGTCAGGCCCATGTTCTCGATGGTGCGCAGCAGCGCCGCGCCGCCGCCCTCGTCGACCTGTACGGGCATCAGCCGGGGCGCGAACTCCACCACGTGGGTGTCGAGTCCGAGCCCCTTCAGCGCACCCGCCGCCTCCAGGCCGAGGAGTCCGCCGCCGACGACCGCGCCGGTCGTCGCCGTCTTCGCGTACTCCTCGATCGCGAGCAGGTCCTCGATCGTGCGGTAGACGAAACAGCCCTCGGTGTCCTTGCCCGGGACGGGCGGGACGAACGGGTAGGAGCCGGTGGCCAGCACCAGCGTGTCGTAACGGAAGGTCTCGCCGGAGCGGGCGGTGACCGTGCGCGCCTCGCGGTCCAGGGACTCGGCGGGGTCACCGATCCGCAGCTCGAAGCCGTGCTGCTCCATGAAGCCCTGCTCGACGAGCGACAGGTCCTCGGGGGTCTTCCCCGAGAAGTACGAGGTCAGCTGCACCCGGTCGTAGGCGGGGCGGGGCTCCTCGCACAGGACGACGACGCGGGCGGTGCCGGCGGAGGCCGTCAGTCCGCGGTCGGCGAGGGCCTCCAGGAACCGCTGGCCGACCATTCCGTGCCCGACGACCACGATGGTCGGCACGGCTGCTGCGGTGGCGGTGTGGGCGGTCGGGAAAGTGGACACCGGCATCTCAGAAGCCTCCGTCGTTGGTGAGCAGGTGGAGCAGGGACGTTTCGGCGGGGAGCGGTGCGTCGTCCTGCCAGGTGCGGGCCAGGGTGCCGACCGCGGCGAGATCACCGAGCAGCACACCGCCCGCCAGCCGGTCGCCGCGGACGACGACCGTGCGGTACGCGCCCCGGGTGGCGTCCGTCAGCCGGATCACGTCGTCGCCCGGCAGCGGCCGGGAGTCGCCGAACGCGGCGAGATCGAGCGATGCCGTACCGGGATCGGCCGGGCCGTTGAGCGTCAGCCGGGTCAGGGCCCGGGTACCTTCGTAACGCGCCGGCCGGCCCGCCAGGACCTCGGTGAGCACATCGGCCTGCTCCAGCGCCGGGCCCGCGAGCCCGTACACGGTGGAGCGGTGCTCGGCGCAGTCGCCCACGGCGTGGATGTACGGATCGGAGGTGCGCAGCTCGTCGTCGACGACGACGCCCTTGCGGACCTCCAGACCGGCCGCCTGCGCGAGGCCCGTCCGGGGACGCACCCCGCAGGCCAGCACGGTGATCTCGGCCGCCAGCTCGTAACCGTCGGCGAGCTCCACGGCCCGGACCGCACCGCCGGCGCAGCGCAGCCCGCGGACCCGGCACTCGGTGTGCACCTCGACGCCGAGGGACTCCAGATGGCTCCGGAGCAGGCCGGCCGACTCCGCGTCCAGCTGCCGCTCCATGAGGTGCTCGCCCTGGTGGGCCAGCACCACCTGGGCGCCGCACTCGGCCAGCGCCCGGGCCGCCGACACACCCAGGAGGCCGCCGCCGATGACGACCGCGCTCACCCCCGGCCGCACCGAGGCGCGCAGCGCCATGCAGTCGTCGAGGGTGCGGAAGGCGTGCACCCCGTCCGGCATCGTGTTCCCGAGCCCGCGCAGCGGCGGCAGTACCGGGTTGGACCCGGTCGCCAGCACCAGCCGCCCGTAGCGCACGACGCTTCCGTCGTCGCAGTGCACCAGCCGGTCGTCCCGGTCGATCCGCACCACCCGCACCCCGCGCCTGACCTCGGCCGGGGGAAGGGCGATCACGTCCGCCGGATAGCGCCCGGCCAGCACCTCGGCCAGCAGCACCCGGTTGTAGGGGGCGTGCGACTCCTCGCCGATGACGGTGACATCGGGCACCCGGGCGGCCAGGCGTGCGCCCGCCATCCCGGCGCCGATCACCACCACCCGCGCCGTGTTCTCCGTCCGTGTCCTCATGACAGGAAGCGTGACCGGAGGGTGTTACCCGTCCGGATCCCCCCTGTTTCCCGGGAGGAACCTTGCGCTCAGCGTCCGCGGAACGTGCCTGTGAGGGCCGCCGACGGCCCCTGGGCCCTTCGTCGACAGGGCCCACCTCAGAAGTGGCTCAAGAATTCCGGGACGGTTGGACGGGGCACGTACCTTCTCCTTAAAGTCGCGATCATGCCTGACATCACCCTGACCACCCTCGTCGTGCTCTGCCTCGCCGCAGCCGCGGCCGGCTGGATCGACGCCGTGGTCGGGGGCGGCGGACTCCTCCTGCTGCCCGCGCTGCTGCTCGGACTGCCGCATGTCCCGGCCGCCCAGATCCTCGGCACGAACAAGGCCGTCGCGATCGTCGGCACCTCGGGCGCCGCCGTCACCTACGCGCGCAAGGCGCCCGTGAAGGTCGGCACAGCGCTGCGGATCGGGCTGGCGGCGCTCGCCGGATCGATGACCGGTGCCTTCTTCGCCGCCGGGATCAGCAGCGAGGTGCTGCGCCCGGTGATCATGGTGGTGCTGGTGGCCGTCGCCGCGTTCGTCATGCTGCGGCCCCAGTTCGGCCGGTCCGCCGAGGACGGCACGGCGCCCGAGGTCACCCGGGCCCGCACCGTCACCGCGATCGTCCTGGTGGGCGGCGGCATCGGCCTGTACGACGGGCTGTTCGGACCGGGCACCGGCACCTTCCTCGTACTGGCGCTCACCGCGGTGCTCCACCTCGACCTGGTGACGGCCTCCGCCACCGCCAAGATCGTCAACGTCTGCACCAACGGCGGGGCCCTGGCGATGTTCGCGTACCAGGGCAACGTGATGTGGCAGCTGGCCGCGCTGATGGCGGTGTTCAACCTGGCGGGCGGCCTGTTCGGGGCGCGGATGGCGCTGCGCAAGGGCAGCGAGTTCGTCCGCGGGGTCCTGCTGGTGGTGGTCTTCTCGCTGGTCGCGAAGCTTGCCTTCGACCAGTGGCAGGCCTGACGGTACGGCCGATGGCACGCCTGACGGGACGGGGCCGGGTCCGGACTCGCGCCTGACAGTAGCGGGCCGGGTCCGGCCTCAGCGCACGCCGGTACGGGCCGGGTCCGGCCTCAGCGCACGCCGGTGAGATGGGCGTACGCCACCACGTTGCCCTCGTAGCCGGTCGCGGGGGAGAACCCGCCGCCGCAGGTGATCAGGCGCAGCGAGGCGTGCTGCGAGGCCCCGTACACCCGCCGGTCGGGGAAGTCCTCGTTCTCGTACACCTCGATCGCGTCGACCGAGAAGACGGCGGTGCGGCCGTCCTGGCGGAGCACTTCGACGGTGCTGCCCTTCTTCATCGACCCCAGGTCGTAGAAGACGGACGGGCCCCGGGCGTTGTCGACGTGACCGGCGACGATCGCGGTGCCCTTGGCGCCGGGCGGCGGGCCGTCCTCGTACCAGCCGACGATGTCCGTGTTCTCGGCCGGCGGTACGTCGAGGCTGCCGTCCGGTCCGAGTCCGAGCCGCATCATCGGGGCGTCCACCCGGATGCCCGGAATCGTGATGCGGACGGGCGCGGAGGGCCGCAGCGGGTCGGCGACCGGTGATCCGGGCAGCAGCCCGGGACCGGCGGCGAAGGCATCGGCGGAGGCCGGGGCCGGCGGGGTCAGCTGTGTGTCGGCGCCGTTCCGGACCAGCCAGAGGCCGGCCAGCGCCGCGACGACGAGCAGCCAGCCCTTGGCCTTCTGGGACACGGTCGTCCTCCGGGTGAGAGAGAAGGGTCCCGTCCCGGTGGCGCGGGGCCACCGGGACGGAAACCGGGCGGTACGGAGAGGTGGAACCTCCGTCAGCTGCCGTCCTGCGTGCCGCTCGCCCGGCGACGCAGGACGGCAGCTGACG
>NZ_JAELVH010000134.1 GCF_019399235.1 Streptomyces poriferorum
TGGGTCGGGGGCTTCTTGGGCTGCGTTCATGGGCGCGTGCCTCTCTGTTGAGGTGCGGGCGGTGGCAATGCCGCGCCGGGGCAGGGCGGTGCGCTTCCGCCCAGGAGTGTCGCTGGGTGGCCTGCTGAGTACTGAACGTAGCGATCGGGCGAGGTGTGCACAATCTCTCGGAGATAATTCTCCCCACAAGTGTGATTGTGGCGGTCTGATCGACCGATGCAGACTGTCTCGAACACGGGAGGTGTTGAACGGTGTCAAAGGCGCATGCGGGCTTGGGGAATCGCGTGTCTACCGTCCTTGCGCGGCAGTTGGGTGGTCAGCTGCTGGCCTTTCGAGAGGCTGCAGGTCTCAACCAGGCGCAGGCTGCGGATGCCCTCAGCGCCCAGGCGGCCAAGGTCGCCAAGATGGAGCGGGGCTGGGTGCCGTTCCGGGATCCTGACGTAGTTGCGCTATGCCGGCTGTACGAAGTCGAAGACCCTCAAGTGGTGCAGGGGCTTCTGCGGTTGGCCAAGCTCGATCGGGAGCGACGCAGGGCGAAGGGCTGGTGGGTCAGCTCGCTCACTGCGGGAAATCTGCGGGAGTACATTGCCATGGAGGACGTGGCTATCAAGGTACGTACGTGGCAACTTGCGCTGATCCCAGGCCTTTTCCAGACGCCCGAGTACATGAGGGCTCTGGCGGTCGCAGCCGTCTCTCCCGATGAGATCGACGAGGTCGAGCGCATCGTGGACGTGCGCGTGCGCCGTCAGCACCGTCTGGGTGGTTCGAGTCCGCTCCGAGTACACGCGGTGATCTGGGAGGCTGCGCTGCGTCAGATGATCGGCGGGCCTCAGGTCATGCGTCAGCAGCTGGAACATCTGCGCGAGCTGGCGGAACGGCCCACCATCGATGTTCAGGTCCTGCCCTTCAGGGCCGGGGTGCATTCCTGCGGTGGTGGGTCCTTCAATATTCTTACGTTCGCCGAGGAAGGCGCGACGGACGTCGTGCACATGGACGGTCTACGAACCACCAACTGGGTGGAGGGTGTGGAGGAGAGTGCGTCGTACACCGAACTATTCGCACGCACCTGCGCCATGAGCCTGTCGCCGTACGACTCAATGCGGTTTCTCGAAAGCGTCGCCAAAGGGATGAACGAATGACCAGTTTCCGCTTCACGAAGTCCAGCTACAGCGAGCCGAACGGCGAGTGCGTCGAGGTCGCGCGCAACATCCCCGGCGCCGTCGCCGTCCGCGACTCCAAGCGGGCCGATGGCCCCGTCCTCCTCCTCGCCCCCACCGCGTGGCACGCCTTCCAGGCCGGCCTGCGCAGGGCGTAGGGGCAGACCGGGGGGTATCCCCCTCTCGACCCACCAGCCCGCTGGATGTCCTCGCGACGGTCCGTCCGCGATCGTCGATCCCCTGACGCAGATCGCGTACGGGGAGAGGAACACTTTGCGACACGGGATTTCCAAGGCGGCAACCGCACTCGTGGCACTGGCCCTTGCCGGTGGGGCGATCGTTCCCGCCGCCGCGGCGCCACGGCCCGCCGTCGACGGCATCTGGCGGGTGAACGGCTACGGCACCGTCCTGTCGATCGCGCACGGGCGGCTTCAGGAGTACCAGACCACCGCGCTGGGCTGCATCAAGGGCGAGCCGGCGAAGCAGACGGCACCGGGCGTATACAGGTCCGGCGACGGGACGCTCCTCACCGTCCGGGTGTCCGGGACGCTACGGCTGTCGGGTTCGGCCGGGTACCGGGAACTGCGCCGGCTGGGCAGGCTCCCGGCGGCATGTGCGCAGCCCGCGGCCGAGGACGACCCGGTGGCGACGTTCGACGTCTTCTGGCAGTCCTTCGAGGAGAACTACCCGTTCTTCGCCGCCAAGGGCATCGACTGGCATGCCGTACGGGACACGTACCGGCCGAAGGTGCACGCCGACACGTCCAGGGACGAACTCTTCACCCTCTTCAGCGAGATGGTGAAGCCGCTGTACGACGCACACGTCACCGTCTTCGACGGCGAGCGGCGCTTCTCCCAGGTCCGTCCGGGTACGGCCGTGATCGGCAGTGATCTGGACACCAAGGTCAAGGACTACATCGTGCGGAGCGACCTCGACGGCGAGCCGCTGCGGGAGTTCGCGAACGGCCGGATCAGCTACGCGGATCTGCCCGGCGGGCAGGGCTATCTGCGGCTGTCCGGGTTCGCCGGTTACAGCAGCGAGGAAGGGCATGCGTACGCCGCGGAGCTGGCCGAGCTCGACAAGGCGCTGGACACCGTGTTCACCGCCGAGCGCACGGCCTCGCTCACCGGACTCGTCATCGACCTGCGGATCAACGGCGGCGGTGCGGACGCCCTCGGCCTGCACCTTGCCGGGCGCCTGACCGACTCCTCGTACACCGCCTACCGCAAGCGCACCCAGTACACCCGGCCGCAGCCCGTCCCCGTGAAGCCCGCACGCGGCGTCCCCCGCTACGGCGGTCCGGTGGCCGTGCTGACGGCCGCGACGACGTTCAGCGCGGGCGAGACGTTCACCCAGGCCCTCATCGACCGGCCCGGCCGGACCGTCCGCATCGGGGAGAACACGCAGGGCGTCTTCTCCGACACCCTGGACCGCACCCTGCCGGGCGGCATGACGGTCTGGCTGCCGAACGAGGAGTTCCTCACCCGCCGGGGAGGGACCTTCGACGGCGCGGGTATCCCGCCCCACATCCGTACACCGGTCTTCACCGAGGAGGAGTTCGCGACGGACCACGACTCGGCCTTCGACGCGGCGGTCGCCGTGCTTCGGGAGCAGAAGCCGGCGTGAGACGCCACGTGCCGGTC
The DNA here is from genome assembly GCF_019399235.1 of Streptomyces poriferorum. GTDB lineage: Bacteria > Actinomycetota > Actinomycetes > Streptomycetales > Streptomycetaceae > Streptomyces > Streptomyces poriferorum. Next base: position 2,801 of record NZ_JAELVH010000134.1, read on the forward strand.
CGGTGTGTCGGGTTACGGGTCTGTCCCAGCGGGTGGCCGCGTCGAACGAGTGCGGAACCGTGGCGGGAGGTGGCCGCAGGGCAGGCCCGGCGGCGGGTTCCGGAGCGGCGCAGCCGGTGCGAAGGGGTGAGTCGCCGGCCTGTACGTGTAACAGGCATGTCTTAGGCGGTGGTTCGGCGGAACGGTGCGGCGGGCCCGCCGCTCATGGTGGTCAGTAACGCTCGCTCGTACCCGACCCGTACGGAGCGGCCGGTCCCGTTCACCGATGCTGAGGAAGAAATGATGCGCGCTCACAGGATCACCTTCGCCGCCCTGGTAGTCGCCGCCGGTCTCTCGCTCACCGCCTGCCAGAACGGTGACGACGGCGCGGCGGCGAGCGACCCGTCGCCCGCCTCCTCGGCCTCCGCCGCTTCCTCCGCGGGAGGAGGCTCGGGCTCGGGCGGTTCGGATCAGGACAGCGGCAAGGAATCCGGCACCGGCTCCGACGGCAAGGGCACGGCCGACCCCGCCGGTTCCGGCTCCGGTTCCGGGGACGGCACGGCTCCCAAGTGCACCACCGACGGGCTGGAGATCACCGCGCAGGACGGCTTCATCGACGGCGACCCCGATGGCAGCGTCGTGGTGGCGCTGACGAACGGCAGCGGCGCCGACTGTGTGATCTCCGGGTTCGCGGGCGTCGACCTGAAGACCAACGCGGGGGACATCTCCGCCACGCGCAAGGGTGAGCCCGGCGACCCGTACACCCTCAAGAACGGCAAGGAGATCGACTTCTACGTCAGCTACCCGCTCAATGAGACGGGTGGCTCCGGCGTCCGCATCACGGGGCTGGTGGTGACCCCGCCGAACGAGACGAAGTCGGTCACTCTCGCCTGGCCGGGCAACAGCTCGCTGCCGGTCACGGACGGCTCCGGCTCCTCGGTGCTGGTGGGCCCGATCGGCAGCGCGGGCCAGGGCGGCTGACCCGCACGCACCTGCGCGCCGGGCGGACCGGACGGAAGGAGGGGCCCCACGCGCTTTCCGCGGGGCCCCTCCTTCCGTCACTCCGGAGCGGGCTACTTCTTGAAGCCGTAGTCCATGAGCTTCTTCGCGTCCGCGGTGCGGGTCGCCTCCGAGGTGGAGGTCAGGACCGTGCCGATGACGGTCTTGCCGTTGCGGGTGGCGGCGAAGACCAGGCAGTACTTGGCCGTCGGGCCGGAGCCGGTCTTCACGCCGATCGCGCCGCTGTAGGTGCCCAGCAGCTTGTTGGTGTTGGTCCACGACATGTAGCGGTAGCCACCGCTCTTCGTGGTGACCTTCTGCTTCGTCGACTTCGTCTTCACGACTGCGCGGAACGCGGAGTACTTCATCGCGCTGCTCGCGAGCTTCGTCAGGTCGCGCGGGGTCGAGTAGTTGGACCCGTTGCTTATGCCGTCGAACGAGTCGAAGTGCGTGTTCTTCAGGCCGAGGGTCTTGGCCGTGGAGTTCATCTTGCCGATGAACGACTTCACCCGGGCCGCGCGTGTCGAGCCGGAGCCGAACTTGTCGGCGAGCGCGTAGGCGGCGTCGCAGCCGGACGGGAGCATCAGACCGTAGAGCAGCTGACGGACCGTGACCTTGTCGCCCACGATGAGGCGGGCCGAGGAGCCCCCCTTGGCGACGATGTAGTCGCTGTACGCCTTCTGGACCGTGACCTTGGAGTCCAGGTTGAGGCCCTTCTGGGCCAGCACCACCCGGGCGGTCATGATCTTCGTCGTGGACCCGGTGGAGCGACGGGTGTCCGCGGCTTTGGTGAACAGCGTCTTGCCGGTGCCGTTGTTCATCACGAAGCCGCCCTTGGCGACGATCGTCGGAACCGGCGGTGCGGCGGCCTGTGCGGTGGAGGCGAATGCGCCGCCCGCGATGACGGCACCTGCGGTGAGAGCCACCGTGGCGGTAGCCGAAACGCGCTTCATGCGCTGAATGCCGAGTTTCAAGTTGAATGCTCCAAATGCCCATGGAATGCGGCTGCATGGGGTGCCGCGCATGGGTGAGACGTGCAGGGGTGAGGAATGGTTGTGGCGTAGGCGGGGGGATTTTTCGCGATATCCGGGCGGCGTCACCGGCCGAGTCGGTCACCCCTAATGGCCGGCCCGATGGGCAGCGCCGGCCGGTGCGGCGGCTCGGGTGGTTCGGGCGTGGTCGGGAGGGCAATCCCCAGGTCGCGCCGCCGGTCAGCCCCCGGGGCCGCCCTGACGACAGCGCCACCTTGCGACGGGGGCAGGCAGGATGGGCCGGACCCCTCTTCCCTGGTGGGATGGGCGCCACCCTCGAAACCGGCGGCGAAGGGCCGCGGGCGAGGGCAGAAACGGGGTCCCTCATGCAGGTGTTACGAAGGAGCCGACGACGACTGGTCGTCCTGACCGGTGTCGCCGCACTCCTCCTCGCCGCATCGGGCGGCATGCCGGCCGTCGCGGACGCGCAGCACGCCGATCCGCTTCAGCGGCAGGTGGACGCGATCCATGACACCGGAGTGGTCGGGGTCTCCGCCGAGGTGACCGCACCGGGCACCCGCACACGGGCCGTCGCGCGGGCCGGGGTGGCCGAGAGGGGCACCGGGAGGCCGATGCCTCAGGGCGGCAGGTTCCGGATCGGCAGCGCCACCAAGACGTTCACCGCCACGGTCGTACTGCAACTCGTCGGCGAGGGACGCATGTCCCTGGAGGACACCGTCGAGCGGTGGCTGCCGGGAGTGGTCGCGGGCAGCGGCCTCGACGGCAGCCGGATCACCGTGCGGCAGCTGTTGCAGCACACCAGCGGAATCCCTGAGGTCCTGCCGGAGATCGCCGCGTTGAACAGTGCCGGCGGGTACCGGGCCGAGCGGTTCCGTACGTATGCCCCGGAGGAACTGGCGGGACTGGCGATGGCGCGCTCGGAGGATGCGCCGGCCGAGGCCGCGTGGTCGTACTCCAACACCAACTACATTCTCGCCGCGATGATCATCCGCGAGGTGACCGGCCGGAGCTGGGACCGGGAGGTGGAGGACCGGATCATCCGGCCGCTGGGCCTGAGCGGTACCAGCACGCCCGGCACCTCGCCCTTCATCCCCGGTCCCCACGCCCGCGCCTACTCCGCCTTCGGCACGGGCGCAGGCACCGGCATCGATGTCACGGCGCTCAACACGAGCATGGCCATCGGATCCGGCGCCGTGATCAGCACCACGCACGATCTGAGCCGGTTCTACGGCGCGCTGCTCGGCGGCCGCCTCCTGGAACCGGCGGAGCTGGCCGAGATGACGGCCACCGTGGCCGCGCCCGGGATGGGCGTCAGTTACGGACTCGGGCTGGGCGAGATCCCGTTGACCTGCGGCGGCACCTACTACGGGCACCCGGGCGAACTCCTCGGCTACCGCACCTGGGCGGGCATCACCCGGGACGGGTCCAGGACGGCCGTCGTGTACGCCACGAGCGAGGGCGGCCCGGACACACAGCAGGCCATGAGGACGCTCGTGGACCAGGAACTGTGCGGTGCCGCCCCCCTCAGGGAGGGGCGGGCCGGCTAAGGGAGGGGCGGGCCGGCTAAGGGGAGGTGGCGCTCCACGCCGCCTCGATCATTTCGAAGATCTCGTCCACAGCGGCCTGCGGATCGGGTGTCTCACGGGACAGCGCATACGCGTCGACCACGAACCTCGCGATCGTCCGGCAGGCCGTTGTGGTCCGTCCCAGGTCAGGATCGGCGGCGATGGCCGCCGCCAGTGTCTCCGCATGGCGCAGCCGCATCGATTCCTCGTACTCCCGCAGGGCGGGGGACCCGACGACCATGTCCCAGATCGGGGCGTTGCCGTCCGCCGTGCAGTGGCGCACCAGGGCGTGGATCTCATGGCGCAGCGCGGGCAGGAGCGGTTCGTGCGGGGCCCGGCCGGTGACCGCCTCGGTGAGGCGCTGCTCGAAGGCCGTGTCCTGCTCGAACACCAGGGCCTCTTTGGAGGCGAAGTGGGAGAAGAGCGTGGTGACGGCCACATCCGCCTCGGCGGCCACGTCACGGATGCCCACCGTGTCGTACCCGCGTTCCAGGAAGAGCCGCAGGGCGGTGTCGGCGATCTTCTGGCGGGTCGCGGCCTTCTTGCGCTCACGGCGTCCGGACTCAACGGTCATACGGTGACGCTAGCAGGTAGGAAATCCTCACCGTTCCAAAAAGCTAACCGTTAGTGTTACGTTCCTCCGCATGAAGAAAGTTAGCTTCGCCGAGTTCGGCGGTCCGGACGTTCTGCAACTCATCGATGCCGAGGAGCCCCACGCGGGCCCCGGCCGGATACGCGTTGCCGTGCGGGCGGCGGGCGTGAACCCCGTCGACTGGCGGGTCCGTGAAGGGCAGGTGCTGGGCGCCCATCCGACCGAGTTGCCCGCCGGTGTGGGGCTGGACGCCGCCGGGATCGTGGACGAGATCGGGGAGGGCGTGGACGGGGTCGAGGTCGGCGACCGGGTGTTCGGCGAAGGCTCCAGCACGTACGCCGAGTTCGCCGTCCTGTCCGCCTGGGCCCGGATGCCCGAGGGGCTGACGTTCGAGGAGGCGGCCGGGTACCCCTCCGTGGTGGAGACCGCGCTGCGCGTCATCCGCGAGGTCGGTGTCCTGCCCGGGCAGACGTTGCTGGTCAGCGGGGCGTCCGGCGGAGTCGGGTCAGCGGTGCTGCAGATCGCCCGTGACCGCGGCATCACGGTGATCGGCACGGGCGGTGCTTCGAACCAGGACTACCTGCGGGGCCTGGGCGCCCTCGCCACCACGTACGGCGAGGGCTGGACCGAGCGGGTGCGGCGGCTCGGCCGGGTCGACGCCGCTCTCGACCTGGCCGGTTCGGGAGTGATCCGTGAGCTCGTCGAGCTGACGGGGGATCCCCGGAGGGTCGTCTCCATCGCCGATCTCGGCGCGCCCGTGTCCGGTGTCCGCTTCTCCGGCGTGGCCGGGAGCGTGCCGGACGCGCTCGCCGAGGCCGCCCGTCTCATCGCGCGGGGGAAGCTCCGCATCCCCGTCGAGAAGTCGTACACGCTCGCCGAGGCCGCGGAGGCGCACATCGACAGCCAGGCGGGCCACACGCGCGGGCGCCGGGTCATGGTCGTCTGACCGGATCAGTGCGCCGACCATGTCTGCGGGGACCTCGCGCGCGTGCCGGCCTGCGGGTCCGGCACGCGAAGGTGCCCGGCGTATGCGGTGAACGCACGCCGGGCACCTGCGTCACGCCCGGCTGAGATACCTCGCGAGGCCGTAGTCCATGAGCTTCTTCGCGTCCGCCGTGCGGGTCGCCTCCGAGGTGGAGGTCAGGACCGCGCCGATGACGGTCTTGCCATGACGGGTCGCGGCGAAGACCAGGCAGTACTTGGCCGTCGGGCCGGAGCCGGTCTTCACGCCGATCGCACCGCTGTAGGTGCCCAGCAGCTTGTTGGTGTTGGTCCACGACATGTAGCGGGAACCGCCGGTATTCGTGGCGACCTTCTGCTTCGTCGACTTCGTCTTCACGACCGTGCGGAACGTGGAGTACTTCATCGCGCTGCTCGCGAGCTTCGTCAGGTCGCGCGGGGTCGAGTAGTTGGACCCGTTGTCTATGCCGTCGAACGAGTCGAAGTGCGTGTTCGTCATGCCGAGGGTCTTGGCCGTGGAGTTCATCTTGCCGATGAACGACTTCACCCGCGCCGCGCGCGTGGAGCCGGCGCCGAATTTGTCGGCGAGCGCGTACGCGGCGTCGCAGCCGGACGGCAGCATCAGACCGTAGAGCAGCTGACGGACCGTGACCTTGTCGCCCACGATGAGGCGGGCAGAGGATGCGCCCTTGGCGACGATGTAGTCGCTGTACGCCTTCTGGACCGTGACCTTGGAGTCCAGGTTGAGGCCCTTCTGGGCCAGCACCACCCGGGCGGTCATGATCTTCGTCGTGGACCCGGTGGAACGACGGGTGTCCGCGGCCTTGGTGAACAAGGTCTTCCCCGTGGCGTTGTTCATCACGAAGCCGCCCTTGGCGACGATCGTCGGAACCGGCGGCCCGGCGGCCTGTGCCGTCGAGGCGAATGCGCCGCCCGCGATGACGGCGCCTGTGGTGACTGCCACCGTGGCGGCTACGGAAACGCGCCTGACGCGTTGAATGCCGAATTTCAAGTTGACGCTCCAAAGGCCCCTGGAATGCGGCTACATGGGGGTGCCGCGCGCTGATGAGACCGATGGGGCGCGCAAATGGTTGTGGCGTGCGAGAGGGTGATTTTGTAGGACATCCGGTGGCCCGGATTCCGGATAGGGGGTCGGCATAGGCGGGGCAGGGGAGCCGCCGTCCGCATCGTGGAAGGGTTCACGCTTGCGTGCATGTTGTATCTATGCTGTGCGCATGCCTGCTCCAGCCGCGTCCCCCGTCCGCCCGCCCGCGAAGCGGCTCCCCGCCGCCGAGCGCGTCTACACCCACATCAAGGACGCGGTCCTGAACCGCCGCTACGAGGGCGGGACGCTCCTGACCGAGGGCGACCTCGCCGACGCCGTGGGGGTCTCCCGTACGCCCGTGCGTGAGGCGCTGCTGCGGCTGGAGGTCGAAGGGCTGATCAAGCTCTACCCGAAGAAGGGCGCCCTCGTGCTCGCCGTCTCCGCGCAGGAGATCGCCGACGTCGTGGAGACCCGGCTGCTCGTCGAGGAGTTCGCCGTACGCAAGGCGGTGCCCGCCTCGGCGAAGCTGATCGCCCGGCTGGAAGAGCTCCTTGAGGAGCAGCGGCAGTTGTCCGAGGCCGGGGACCTGGCCGCCGTCTCCGTGAAGGACCGCTGCTTCCACGCCGAGATCGTCCGCCACGCGGGCAACGAGATCCTGTCCCGCCTCTACGACCAGCTGCGCGACCGGCAGTTGCGGATGGGGGTCGCGGTCATGGAGTCCCACCCCGGCAGGATCGCCGCCAACATCACCGAGCACGGCGAGCTGCTGGAGGCGATCAGGGCCGGTGACGCGGACGGTGCCGCGCAGGTCGTGCGCCGCCATGTCAGCCGGGTCAAGGTGCTGGTCAGGGGTGAGGACCGGTGAGTTCCGCCGCCGCTCCCACCCTGTCCCTGCCCGGTGATCCGCCCGGCGGCCGGCGCGCCGCCCGGGTGTGGGGCATCGGTGTCGCCGTCTACTTCGTCGCGATCATCTTCCGTACCAGCCTGGGTGTCGCGGGACTCGACGCCGCCGAGCGCTTCGACGTCAACGCCTCGGCACTGTCCACCTTCTCCATCCTCCAGCTGCTCGTCTACGCGGGCATGCAGATACCCGTCGGCCTGATGGTCGACCGGCTCGGCACCAAGAAGGTGCTCGCCATCGGGGCCGTCCTGTTCACCCTCGGCCAGCTCGGCTTCGCGCTCTCCCCCTCGTACGGCAGTGCGCTGGCCTCCCGCGCCCTGCTGGGCTGCGGCGACGCGATGACGTTCATCAGCGTGCTGCGGCTGGGGGCCCGCTGGTTCCCGGCCCGGCGCGGCCCGCTGATCGGACAGGTCGCCGCCCTCTTCGGCATGGCGGGCAACCTCGTCTCCACGCTGGTCATCGCCCGGTCCCTGCACGGCCTCGGCTGGACCACCACCTTCGTCGGCAGCTCGCTGGCCGGAGTCGTGGTGCTGGTGCTGCTCCTGCTCTTCCTGAAGGACCACCCCGAGGGGTTCGAGCCGCCTCCCACCGAGCACGCCGGTGCGACGTACGTGCGCAAGCAGATCGCCGCCGCCTGGCGGGAGCCCGGCACCCGGCTCGGCATGTGGGTGCACTTCACGACGCAGTTCCCGGCCATGGTGTTCCTGTTGCTGTGGGGCATGCCGTTCCTGGTGGAGGACCAGGGGCTGAGCCGGGGGACCGCGGGGGAGCTGCTCACACTGGTGGTGCTCTCCAACATGGCCGTGGGCCTCGTCTACGGGCAGGTCATCGCCCGCCACCACGCGGCCCGGATCCCGCTCGCCCTGGGGACGGTCGGCATGACGGCCCTGCTGTGGGCGTCGGCCATCCTCCACCCCGGGGACCATGCGCCGATGTGGCTGCTGATCACCCTGTGCGTGGTGCTCGGCGCCTGCGGGCCCGCCTCGATGATCGGCTTCGACTTCGCCCGCCCGGCCAACCCGCCGGAGCGCCAGGGCACGGCGTCGGGCATCGTCAACATGGGCGGCTTCGTCGCCTCCATGACCACGTTGTTCGCCGTCGGTGTGCTGCTGGACGCGACCGGCGACAACTACCGCATCGCGTTCGCCTCGGTCTTCGTCCTGGAGGCGCTCGGCGTCGTACAGATCCTGCGGCTACGGCTGAGGGCCGCGCACCGGGAGCGCGAGCACCATGTGATCAGCCGCGTGGAGGCCGTGCACGTGCCCGCGTGACCGCCGCGCGTGCGCCCGCCCGTCCGCCGGGCTCGTTTCCCGCGTGACCGCCGCGCGTGCGCCCGCCCGTCCGCCGTGCTCGTGCCCGCCCCGTCCCGGAAACGGCGGTGCGCCCGTCCCCTCCGCGGGGCGGGCGCACCGGTGTGCCGTGGCTACGGGGTGACGGCGAAGTTCTGCAGGATCGCGGCGGCCAGGTCCTGATCGCCCTCGGCCTTGATCCGGTCCGCGACGACACCCGGCCGCACCCGCCCGCAGGCGAGGCGTACGTACGTCTCCCAGTCCATCGCCAGCGTCACCAGGGGACCGAGCGAGGGCGCGCCGTCCACCGAACCGCGGCCCTCCGCGTCGACCCTGATGGTGCGCAGGAACTCCACCGGGCCGTGGACATCCAGCACGACCGCCGAGTTGGGCGGTGCGCCCGCGTCCTTGGCCACGACCTTCGGCAGCGACAGAAGCAGCGTGTCCCGGACGACCGCGGAGCCGGGCGAATCCAGGTTGCCGGGCTTGCCCAGCGCCGTCCGCAGATCCTGCTCATGGATCCAGACGTCGAAGGCGCGCATCCGCAGCGCCAGTTCGAGGGTCTGCTCGGCACCGAGCGGCGCCCGCGTCATGGTCTCCGGGTCACGCGTCTCGTTGCGCAGCTGACGGGCCCGGCGGATGATCGTGTACTCCAGCTCGGAGGTCATCTCCGGTGCGGTGTGGTGGCGCCGGACGTCGACCTGCATCTCCATGTAGCGGGCGAATTCGCTCTGCACATGGAAGAGATCACGCGGAAGCGTGTGGATGGGACGCGGATCGCCGAGCTGCTCGCACTCCATGCCGATGATGTGCGAGACGATGTCGCGCACCGACCAGTTGGGGCATGGCGTACGGCCGTTCCACTCCCCCTCGGTGAGCGGGCTCACCAGCTCGGCTATCGACTCGATGGAGTGGGTCCAGGCGTCGGCGTAGGTCTGGAGGCTGGGATGGACGGTCACGGGACCCCTCGTGCGGTTCTGCGGTGCATGGGCTGGCGAGCTGGGTGCGGAAGGCGGGCTGCGAGCGGCGATGAGGTTCGGTGGCTAAGTTACGCTGCGAGCAGGCACCCCGGCAGTGCTTTCGTGTGACGATCGTAGGCCCGTGTTGACGGCTCGAATGCCAGGACGGTGGTAGTGTGCGCGCCTCCCTCATCCAGATCGCAGTAGACCCGGAAGAATCCGTGCAGTCCCGCAGGGAACGCGCGGCTTCACTCATCGCGGCCCAGCGGGGTGCGGACCTGGTGGTCCTGCCCGAGCTCTGGCCTGTCGGAGCCTTCGCCTACACGGAGTTCGAGGACGAGGCCGAACCGCTGCACGGCCCCACGCACGAGGCGATGGCCAAGGCCGCCGCCGATGCCGGGGTCTGGCTGCACGCGGGGTCCTTCGTCGAACGTGACGCCGACGGCACGCTCTACAACACCACGCTCGTCTTCACGCCCGAGGGCGAGCGGGCCGCGGCCTACCGCAAGATCCACCGCTTCGGCTTCGACCAGGGCGAGGCGGTCATGATGGGCGCCGGCGACGAGCTGGTGACCCTCGCCCTGCCGCAGACCACCATCGGCCTCGCCACCTGCTACGACCTGCGCTTCCCCGAGTTGTTCCGCGGGCTCGTCGACGCCGGCGCCGAGACCCTCGTCGTCGCGGCCGGCTGGCCGGAGCGCCGCCGCGCCCACTGGACGCTGCTGGCCCAGGCCCGGGCCGTGGAGAACCAGGCGTACGTCCTGGCCGTCGGCTGCGCCGGTACCCACGCCGGGGTTCCGCAGGCGGGGCACAGCATCGTCGTCGACCCGTGGGGCGAGGTGCTCGCCGAGGCGGGCGCGGACGAGGAGGTGCTGACGGTGGAGTTCGACCCGGCCAAGGTCGCCACCACCCGGGAGCAGTTCCCCGCGCTCAAGGACCGCCGGCTGGGACTGGCGCCGCCCGCACCACTGGGCTGACCGGGGGAGGTGCCTGTTTCACGTGAAACAGGCACCGTGCCTCTCGGCCCTCCCTCTCGGCCCTCCCTCTCGGCCCTCCCGCTCAGTCCTCGTGTTCCTTCTCCGCGAGCACGATCACGCACACGGCCACCGCGATCAGCAGGCCCGCGTCGGCGTCCTCGCGCACGATGTCGATCCCGTACGTGTCCCGCACGGTCAGCCAGCGGCGCGAGATCTGGGCCAGCAGCTCCCCGTCGTAGTCCACGGCGAACTCGCGGTCCAGGATCTTGCCGCTGACGTCGAGCTCGGTCCCGTCCACCAGCGTCACCCGGTAGTGGTTGCGCAGCAGCGACAGCCGCTTGCGCTTGACCTTCGCGAGCTGCTTGCCGTCCCGCTCGATGAGCATCGTGTCGCGCAGGCTGAGCAGCTTCTGCCGGATCTCGACGATGATCCTGCCCTGCGCGTCCTTCAGCTCGAAGGTGTCGCGCACCCGCATGGCCTTGCCGTCGACGAGGAAGACCTTGCGGCCGTCGGTGTCCTCGATCCAGTAGTCGTCGCCGATGCCGAACAGTCGCTCACGCACGAGAAGTCTCATGGCTCACAGGTTCCCCGAGCCCCCTGCGGAATGCGCGGACGCCACGTTGGGGTTGACTGTTCCTATGGCAACACGTGCGCGCGTCAGGGCCCCCGAACTGATCGGCAAGGGCGGCTGGCTCAATACAGGCGACCGGCAGTACACCCTCGCTGACCTGCGAGGGCGCATTGTGATCTTGGATTTCTGGACCTTCTGCTGTGTGAACTGTCTGCATGTCCTCGATGAGCTGCGCGAGCTGGAGGAGAAGCACCGCGACACCGTGGTGATCATCGGCGTGCACTCGCCGAAGTTCGTCCACGAGGCGGAGCACCAGGCCGTCGTCGACGCCGTCGAGCGGTACGAGGTCCACCACCCGGTACTGGACGACCCCGAGCTCGCCACCTGGAAGCAGTACGCCGTACGCGCCTGGCCGACGCTCGTCGTCGTGGACCCCGAGGGCTATGTCGTCGCCCAGCACGCGGGCGAGGGCCACGCCCACGCCATCGAGAAGCTGGTCGAGGAGCTGGAGGCCGAGCACGCGGCGAAGGGCACCCTGCGCCGCGGCGACGGACCCTATGTGGCACCCGAGCCGGTGGCCACGCACCTGCGGTTCCCCGGCAAGGCCCTGCTGCTCGCCGACGGCGGCTTCCTGGTCTCCGACACCACCCGCCACCGCCTGGTCGAGCTGGACGCGGACGGCGAGAGCATGCGGCGTCACTTCGGGTCGGGCGAGCGAGGCCTCGTGGACGGCGGGCCCGACGACGTCAGGTTCAGCGAGCCGCAGGGGCTGGCGCTGCTGCCCGACGGACGGATCGCCGTCGCCGACACGGTCAACCACGCGATCCGGGCCCTCGACCTCACCACCGGTGTCACGACCACCCTCGCGGGCACCGGCCGCCAGTGGTGGCAGGGCGCCCCCACCAGCGGCGCGGCCCGCGAGGTCGACCTCTCCTCGCCGTGGGACGTCGCCTGGTTCGACGGCCGGCTGTGGATCGCCATGGCGGGCGTTCACCAGCTGTGGACGTACGACCCCGAGGCCGGCACCGTCCGGGTCGCGGCCGGCACCACCAACGAAGGTCTGGTCGACGGACCGGGTGCGGAGGCCTGGTTCGCCCAGCCGTCCGGGCTCGCCGCGACCGGGGAACGGCTGTGGGTCGCCGACTCGGAGACGTCCTCCCTGCGCTATGTCGACCTCGATGGCGCCGTGCACACCGCCGTGGGTACCGGGCTCTTCGACTTCGGCCACCGCGACGGAGCCGCCGCACAGGCGCTGCTCCAGCACCCGCTCGGCGTCACCGCGCTGCCGGACGGGTCCGTCGCCGTCTGCGACACGTACAACCATGCCCTGCGCCGCTACGACCCGGCGAGCGACGAGGTCACCACGCTGGCCACGGACCTGCGCGAGCCCAGTGACGCCGTGCTGGTCGACGGCGACCTCGTGGTCGTCGAGTCCGCCCGGCACCGGCTGACCCGGCTGCGGCTGCCCGAGGAGGCGGTACGGGTCGCCGACCAGGCGCACCGCACCCAGCGCGCGGCGACCGCGATCACCCCGGGCACGCTCCGGCTTGACGTGGTCTTCCAGGCGCCCGCCGGCCAGAAGCTCGACACCCGCTACGGGCCGTCGACCCGGCTGCTGGTCTCCTCGACGCCGCCGGAGCTGCTGGCCGCGGGCGAAGGGGCGGGCACCGACCTATTCCGTGACCTGGTCCTCGCCGACGGCGTCACCGAGGGCGTCCTGCACGTCTCCGCGATGGCCGCGTCCTGCGACGACGACCCGGCGAACGAGTACCCGGCCTGCCACGTCCACCAGCAGGACTGGGGCGTCCCCGTCACCGTGACCGCCGAGGGCACCTCGCGGCTGCCGCTGGTGCTCGCGGGCATGGACGAGCAGGGCTGAGAGAGGGCCGGCGGGGTGATGGACGAGCAGGGCTGAGAGAGGGGCAGCCTCGTTGATGGACGAGCAGGGCTGAGAGCACGTCGGCCGGGACGGGCACGCGGGACCACCGCCGTCCGTCCCGGCGGTCCGGCCCTCGCCGTCGGCCGCAGCGGGCCTTCACCCGTCGTCCGTCCCGGCCTCCTTCAGCCGCTGTCCGTCCCGGCGGTCGTCACCCGTCGTCCGTCCCGGCCGTCGTCACCCGCCGTCGGCGAGCCGCCGGACCGCTTCCTCGTACCGCCGCACGTACTCCGGCCCCGCGGTGACCCGCAGCAGCGCCTCCAGGGCCCGTACCGCGCCCACGTCGTACCCGGCCCGCTCGGCCTCCGTGGCCGCCAGGTCCAGCAGCAGGACCCCCTCGTCCTCCGCGCCCAGGGCGAGCCGCGCCTCGCCGCTGACGGTCGTCAGGAGTACCCGGCGGGCCGCTTCCTCGTGCTCGGGTCCCAGCTCGAAGGCGGCGCGGGTGGAGTCCAGGGCGTCCTGCGGGCGTCCCGCGGTGAGCTGCATGCGTGCGAGGTGCTGGAGGGCGAGCATCTCGGTGTGCGCGTCGGGTTCCTTCCTGGCCAGCTCCAGCGCGCGGCCGCAGCCCTCCATCGCCACGTCGAGGCCGCCCTGTTCGGCCTGGACGATCGCCAGGTTGATCAGGGCCGTCGCCTCGCCGAGCCGGTCCCCGGCCTGCCGCGCGAGGCCGGGTGAAGGCTCGAGAAGGGCCACGGCCTCGCTGGTCCTGCCCTCCTCCGACAGCACCCAGCCCAGCAGATTGCGCACCCGGGACTCGGCGTACGGATCGCTCCGAGCGACCGCCGCGGCCAGGGCCAGCTCCAGCATCGGGGCCCAGCCGTCCCGCGCCCGCCACACCACGTGCGGCCACTGGAGCAGGATGATCCGCCAGGCCCGGTCCTCGAGCCCTGCGGTACGGGCGGCGGCAGCGGCCAGGGCGAGGTCCTCGCGCTCGGCCGCGAGCCAGTTCATCGCCGCGTCCCGGCCGGTGAAGTCCCTTACGGCGGCGGGCCGGTGGAAGCCGTCCGGCAGCACGAAGCAGGGCTCACCGCCGGGTTCGGCGGTGTCCGCGGCGGCCAGCGCGGTGGCGATGTAGTGGTCGAGCACGCCGAGGAGCGCGTCCGGCCCGGCCGCGGGATCGAGCCCGCGGGCGTAGAGCCGCACCAGATCGTGCAGTATCCAGCGCCCGGGCCCGGCCTCGGTGACCAGATGGGCGGCGGCGAGCCGTTCCAGGGCGGCCGCGGCGACGACCGGGTCGCTGCCGGCGAGCGCGGCGGCCGTGTACGGGTCGAAGTGGCTGCCCGGGTGGTGGCCGAGCCGGGTGAAGTGGCGGACGGCGTCCGGCGGCAGCTGCTGCACGGTCAGCCGCAGCGCGGCGGAGACCCCGGTGTCCTCCACGGCGAGATACGTCAGCCGGCTCCGCTCGTCGGCCA
>NZ_JAELVH010000135.1 GCF_019399235.1 Streptomyces poriferorum
CGCCCGTCCTCGGGGGCGGCCCGCCTGGGACGCCGAAGGCAGCTGCCGGGTGCTGACCCTGCGCCGCATAGGCCTCGACGTACCCGACGGCCCCTACGAGACCGTCGCCGGACTGGTCGCCGACCTGCTGGGCCGGATCCCCGCCCCCGGCGACCGGACCGAGCTGCCCGGCTGGCGGATCGCCGTCCGCCAGGTCGGCCACTACCGGGCCGAGAAGGTCCGCTTCGTGCGGCTGGCCGACTCACCCGCAGCGGCCGCCGCGCCGCGGTCGCCCCGCGGGATCCTGGAGGCAGCGCGATGAGCCTCGTCCAGTTGCTCTTCGCCGGACTTCTCGTCCTGGCGAACGGCTTCTTCGTGGGGGCGGAGTTCGCCCTCGTCTCGGTGCGCCGCAGCCAGATCGAACCCCTTGCGGCAGCCGGGTCGAGCCGGGCCCGCCAGGTGCTGCACGGCCTGGAGAACCTGCCGCAGATGATGGCGGCCGCCCAGTTCGGCATCACCGTCTGCTCGCTGACCCTCGGCGCCGTCGCGGAACCGACCGTCGCGCGTCTGCTGGAGCCGGTCTTCCACGCGGTACACCTGCCCGAGGGCATGATCCACCCGCTCGGCTTCGTGCTGGCGCTGGTCCTCGTCGTCTTCCTCCACCTCGTCATCGGCGAGATGGTCCCGAAGAACCTGGCGATGGCGGCCCCGGAGAAGACCTCGCTGTGGCTCAGCCCCGGCCTCGTCGGCTTCGCCCGGCTCTGCCGGCCGGTGACCTCGGCGCTGGGCGCCTGCGCCCGGCTGGTGCTCCGGCTCTTCGGCGTCGAGCCGAAGGACGAGGTGGAAGCCGTCTTCACCAGCGAGCAGCTCAACCGGCTCGTCGAGGACTCCGGGCAGGCCGGACTCCTGGAGCCGGAGGCGCAGGAACGGCTGGAGGACGCCCTGGAGCTCGGCAGCAGGCCCGTCACCGACGTGCTCCTTCGCAGGGCGGCCCTGGTGACGGTGGACCCCTCCGTCACCCCGCGCCGCATCGAGGAGCTCACCGTACGGACCGGCTACTCGCGCTTCCCCGTCTGCGCGGAGGGCGGCGGCCCCTTCATGGGCTACCTGCACGTCAAGGACGTCCTCGACCTGGAGGACGGCGAGCGGGCCGTCCCGCAGCACGTGTGGCGCCCCATGGCCACCGTACGGGCCGAGCTGCCGCTGGACGACGCCCTGACCGTGATGCGCCGCGCGGCGACGCATCTGGCCCAGGTCGCCGACGCGTCGGGCCGGGTTCTCGGCCTGGTCGCCATGGAGGACGTACTGGAGATGCTGGTCGGAGAGGTACGGGACCCGGCCCACCGGGTCTCGGAGCCGCGCCGCACCGAGGAGCGCCAGACCGGCTCGGACGAACTGTCCGCCCTGGTCGGTTAGGGCCTCTCGTTCGGATCAGGCGCTGCGAGGCCGGCCTGATCCGAACGAGCGATCCCAGCACCCTTCCGCCGGACCGGGGCGGCGGGAACGGCCTCACGCCTCGGGTGGCTCCTGCGGACGGGGGCGGCGGGAACGGCCTCACGCCTCGGGCGGTTCCTCCCGGCCCCGGCCCACCGGCCCCCGTCCGGACAGCACCTCGCCGTAGGCCTGCATCAGGTCCGGCAGCCGCAGCGTCGCCAGATCGTCCCGCGTCGGCACCGTCGCGTACCCCGAGAGCCGCAGATCGCGGTAGGCGCAGCTCTTCTCGTACAGCGTGCGCAGAAAGCGGCCGTTACCGAGTTCGTCGAGCCAGCCCTGGTCGACGACATGGCCGCTGATGGACCGCAGCTCCTCCAGCGACTCCTCGTCCCAGGCGTCCCCGTTCTCGGCCGCCAGCACCTCACCGATGGAGGTGAGCTCCAGCGGCCGGTAGCTGGGGAAGTCCACCCGTGTGGTGAAGCGCGAGGAGAGCCCGGGGTTGGTCGACAACAGCCGGTCCATGCCCTCCGGATAGCCGGCCAGGATGACGACGAGATGGTCCCGGTTGTCCTCCGCGCGCTTGAGGAGGACCTGCAGAGCCTCGTCGCCGTACGCGTCGCCCTTGCTGTAACCGGTGTTGGAGAGGCTGTACGCCTCGTCGACGAAGAGCACCCCGCCCAGCGCCGAGTCGATCAGCTCATTGGCCTTCACCGCCGTCTGGCCCAGGAACTCGCCCACCAGGTCCGCCCGCTGGGCCTCGACGAGATGGTCCCCGCCGAGCAGGCCCAGCGCGTAGAACACCCGGCCCAGGATCCGCGCCACCGTGGTCTTGCCGGTCCCGGACGGACCCGAGAAGACGAAATGCCGCTTCGGCGGCTGTACGGGCAGCCCCTGGCCCGCCCGCAGCCTTGCCATGTTCAGCTGCGCCGACAACGCCTTGACCTGCCGCTTCACCGGATCCAGGCCGACCATCCGCTCCAGCTCCGCCAGCGCCTCGGCGAGCAGCACGGGGTCGCTCGGCCCGGCCGGGAACGACTGCGGCGAGGGCTGACCCGGGACCGCGGTCTTCTGCCGTGCCCCGCCCGGTGGCGGCGACACGTCGATGCCCGGCAGATCCTGCGGCTCGATGCCCGGCCGCAGCTCCCTGCCGTCCACCAGATCGGTGCCCAGCAGCGAATCGCCGTCCGGCTGCGCCTCCGTGAACGTACCGTCGGCGCCCAGGCCGGTCAGCGAGACGGCGGCCAGGCCGGATGCCTCCTCGGAGCCGTCCAGCCCGTCGTAGTCCGCGATCGCGGCCAGCCGCGCCGAGGTGTCCATGAACGCCGGGTCGATCCGGTGGACCGCCCGGTACAGGGGCAGCGCGGCCGCGCTGCGGCCCGTGCCCTCGTGCGCGCGGGCCAGCCAGTAGCGCAGCTCCTTGCGCTGGGGCTGTTCGCTGCGGCAGCGCATCAGCGCGGTGGACAACAGGGGTTCGGCCTGCCCGTACATCTCCAGCCGCACCCGCGCCATCCCGCCGAAGAGTCCTGCTTCGATGCCCAGCAGCGGATCGTCGATCAGATGCTCCGTATGGCGTACGAGCTGCTCCCAGTCCTTGACGAGATAGGAACGGCAGGCGTGCAGGAAGCGGACCTGCGGATCGGCGTCGACCGGCGGCAGGCCCGCCAGCGCCCGGTCGAGATCCGGCACATGACGGCCGTCCAGCCAGTGCGAGGCGTGCGCGAGCAGCAGGTCGCGCGGGCTCTCCAGGACCGGCTGCACCCACCAGCCCAGCCAGTACCAGGAATTGAGTGTGCGTCGGTAGCGCCCTCGCTGGTCGCCGAAGCGGTCGCGATGGCGGTACATGTGCAGCAGTGCCGTCGTCGTGTCGACCCGCAGCGCATGGAGACCGAGCCAGGCGTCCGCCATGGCGGGATCGAGGCGCACCGCAGCTCTGAACTCCTCCTCGGCCTGCGGATAGGCGCCCATCGTGTAGGCGTCCACGCCGCGCAGCCACGCGAGGTCGGCCGGGGCCTGTGCGCCCTGCGTGCCGATATCCATCAGGTCCCCCACAAACCGTGCCCCCAGGATGTCCCGCCGCACGACAGCCCGCCGAGGCGCGCCGAATCACTGTGCCATGGACGGGAATTGACCGCACCGAGAGGCATCGTACCTGCGCAGGGAGTGTGCGACTAAGGGCGCCGCAGGCCGAAGACCGGGCGTGACCCACGGTGAGCGGAATGGGGTGGGGTGAGGCCGGGAGCCGGTGTCGGGCACAGGACGAAGCCCCCGATCACGGGGGAACAACCGGGGGCTTCGCGTCTGCGGGGGCTCCGAAAAGCCGCACATTGAGAACGTAAGACCTGTACCGCCCCCGGGTCAAGCAGAGTTGAGGCACTTCCGGTCAGATTTCCGACTGCTCAGTATGGCGACGCGGGCGATCACACTGGGTGACGGAATGGTTCGTTCCTGCTGCCGGAGGGGTTCACTCCAGCCACTCGTACCCCACAGGCAACTGGCGTACCAGAGCATCGGCCCAGGGGCGCGAGGGATCGGCTGAGAAATGAGCCGCTTCTGCCGCGGTCCAGCCGTCCCAGAAGGCGCTCAGGGCCGGCCCGTCCCGCCGCCGGCCCCGCTCCCAGGACTCCGCGGCCGGCAGGTCCATCCACAACAGCTGGGCGAGGAGGGGACGCAGGGCCCGCCGGCCCGCGCCGACACCCTCGACCAGCATCAGCGGGGCGGGGGCCAGGGAGCGCGGCGGCCCGAAGGCGCGCGCCGTCCAGTCGTACGGCGCGTAGCGGGCGGTCTCGCCGCGCGACAGCGGGCCGGTCACCTGCTCCCGCAGCCTGCCCGTCCAGTCGAACAGTTCTTCGTGCGTGGCCAGATCGTCCAGATGCAGCACGGGGGCGTCGCCGAGTGCCGCCGAGAGCCGGGCGGCGAAGGTGCTCTTGCCGGATCCCGCGTGGCCGTCGACGGCGATCATCCGGACCGGCCCGCAGGACGGCGCCAGGGTGCGCAACCGTGCGGCGAGGCGCGAGATGTCGTTCATGGCGCCAGCCTACGAGCCGGCGGCCGGTGCGGAGCAGTCGCAGGTCACGCCAGTGGTCCACACCAATATTGGTTCTTCGGCGCGGGCCGAATCGCTGGCCGAACCGGGGGACGACCGGCAATAGTTGGCGCACTGTCGTGCACCGCAGCACCATTCCGCTTACGACCGGGGGTCTCGCCCATGCCCAGTCCGACCTCACGCAGAGCCGTGCTCACCGCCGCGATCGCGGCAGCGGCCGGCGCCGGAGCGGTGTCGTCCGCCGCTTCCGCGTCGGCGGCGGCTCCCTCCCGTACCCGGCCCGACGCACCTTCGGCGGCCTCATCCGTGGACAACCGTTTCTGGACGACGTACACCGACTGGCGCTGCGGCTCCGGTGCCGGAACCCGTGCCGTCGCGGGCCGCCGCGCGGGCCTGGTCATCGGGCACCCGCTCGGGCGTACCGACTACACCGACCCGCACACCGGCACCACCGCGGCGTGGGAGTACGCCACCTGGACCTCACCGGTCCACCGCTCCACCGTCCCGGCCACCGAGGTGATCGCGTCCTGGAACGCCGACACACCCGCCGGCACCTGGATCCAGATCGAACTGCGCGGCGGCTACTCGGACGGCACGGAGACCCCGTGGTACGTCATGGGCCGCTGGGCCGCGGGCGACGGTGACATCCGCCGTACCTCCGTCGACGACCAGACCGACGGCAAGAGCTCCATCTGGACCGACACCTTCTCGGTCGACGACGCGACCGGCGGCCTGCGCCTGCTGTCCTACCGGCTGCGGCTGACCCTCTACCGCAGCCCGGGCACCCGTCTCACGCCCACGGTGTGGCGCATCGGCGCGATGGCATCGGACATCCCCGACCGCTTCACCGTGCCCGCCTCCCTCCCCGGCCTCGCCCGGGAACTGCCGGTGCCGCGCTACTCGCAGAACGTGCACGTGGGGCAGTACCCCGAGTACGACAACGGCGGCGAGGCGTGGTGCAGCCCCACCTCCTCGCAGATGATCATCGAGTACTGGGGGCGCAAGCCCTCCGCCGAGGACCTCGCCTGGGTCAAGCCGGAACTGGAGGACCCGCAGGTCTGCCACGCGGCGCGCTTCACGTACGACAACCAGTACGAGGGCTGCGGGAACTGGCCGTTCAACGCCGCCTATGCGGCCACGTACGACGACATGAACGCGGTGGTGACCCGGCTCGGCTCGCTGACCGACCTGGAGACGCTGGTCCGGGCCGGGATCCCGGTCATAACGTCGCAGTCGTTCCTCAAGACGGAGCTGACCGGTGCGGGCTACGGCACCTCCGGTCACCTGATGACGGTGATCGGCTTCACCGAGGACGGCGACGTGATCGCCAACGACCCGGCGTCGCCGAGCAACGAGGCCGTTCGGCACGTCTATCTGCGCCACGAGTGGGAGACGATCTGGCTCCGTACGAAGCGCTATGACGCGAACGGGCAGGTCAGGGGCGGTACGGGTGGGGTCTGTTACGTCTACTGGTCCGCCAGGCCGACAGCGGGTCAGCGCC
The DNA here is from genome assembly GCF_019399235.1 of Streptomyces poriferorum. GTDB lineage: Bacteria > Actinomycetota > Actinomycetes > Streptomycetales > Streptomycetaceae > Streptomyces > Streptomyces poriferorum. Next base: position 5,958 of record NZ_JAELVH010000135.1, read on the forward strand.
GCGCACTGCGGTCGCTGGGCCTGGCGTGAGCGTGAGCATGTGCGGGGCCAGGGCCGCCCGCGCGGCCTGACCCGGCGGCTGCGTCCTGGCCGGCCCCATCGCCTGAGCCGGCGGCCGCGTCCTGCCCGTCCGGTGCGGGACGGCCGTGCGGGCGACCGTGCCCCTGATCCGGGCGATGCCGGAGCCGGCGAGGCAACTCGTGGACGCACGCGCCGCTCCTCGGAGCCACCGTGACCGGCACGGATGCCGTCCCGGTCACCCGGGCAGCTGCTGCTCGACGGTGAGTTCCATGACCGGCAGGCGCGCGCACTTGCGGCAGGCGCGGACCGAGCCGGCCATCCAGCCGTGCGAGGCGGCGGCGAGTACGCCGGCGAGCGCTGTCAGCGGCCAGTTCGTGGCCAGGGCGGAGGCGGTGGCGAGGGCGAGCGCGGCGACGGCCATGGACACGCTGGCGGTCGTGCCCGCCCACCCCACCATGCGCGGCAACCGGTCCGGGGTGGGCAGCCTGCGGGCCACGGTTCCGGTGGCGGCGAGTGCCACGGCCGCGAGCAGGGCCGCGACGACCGCGACACCCGCCAGGTGCGCGGCCGTCAGCTGAGCGGTTCGCGGCAGCTGTCCGTCCTGGTCCGCGGTGCGGACGAGGTACCAGCAGGTGATCAGGAAGGGGGCGGTCATGGCGATGCGCCGGGCCGTGTGCCGGGACTGGGCGATGGTCAGTTCCCGCTGGCAGCTTGCTATGAGGTCGTGCGCGCTCCCGAAGTCGCGCACCGCCTCGGCGGCGGCGCGACCGTAGGGAAGCCCCCGGCAGGTGTGCTCCGCCACGGAGTCCGTGAGGCCGTCGCGTACCTCCTCGACCAGCCTCGACCTGGCCCGTTCGGGGCCGTGCAGGGCCGATTCCAGCGAGGTGACGTAGTCCTCGACCGGGTCGTTCCTCTGTTCCGCGGAGTTCATGTGGCGAATCCGGGGGGTGCCGCGGGATTCAGGACCGAACCGATCGCCGTCGTGAACTCGATCCACGCCGTCCGCTCGCCGGCCAGCGTGCGCTGCCCCGCCTCGGTGAGTTCGTAGCAGCGCCTGCGCCGCTCCCCGACGGACTGCCAGCTGCTGCGGAGAAGTCCTACTCGCTCAAGACGGTTCAGGGCCGGGTAGATCGTGCCCGTGCGCAGTTCGAGCGCGCCTGCGCTGCGCTCCTGCACCGCCGTGATGATCGCGTATCCGTGCAGGGGGCCCTGTTCGAGAACGGCGAGCAGCAGCCCGTCCAGATGGCCCCGTACCGCGTCCTGTCTCATGAGTAGACAGCCTACACAAGGGCCCAGTTGGCATGCTATCTATTGGCAGCCAATATATTGGCTGCCAATGGGAGAGCCTGCAGTGACGAAAGTGCTGTTGTCCGTACATGTCCTGGTGGCGATCCTGGCGATCGGGCCGATCGCCGTGGCCGCTTCGATGTTTCCGCGCTACGCACGGCAGTTGGCGGCCGAGGGGGAGGGTCGGGCCGGTCAGTCCGCCGGGGTAGCCGTGGTCCTGCACCGGATCTGCCGTGGCTACGCGCTCTTCGGGATCGCCGTCCCCGTGTTCGGGTTCGCCACCGCTGCCCGGCTCGGCGTTCTCACCGACGTCTGGCTCGTCATCTCGATCGTCCTGACCGCGGTTGCCGCGGGCGTCCTCGCGATGGCTGTCCTGCCCGGCCAGCAGCGCGTACTGGCCTCGGCCGACGGATCGGCCGCTCCGGACGTGCAGCCTCCACCGGCAAGCCGGCTGGCCATGTCGACCGGTGTCTTCAACCTGTTGTGGACGGTCGTCGTGATCCTGATGATCGTCCGTCCCGGCTCCACGACGGGTGCGTGATGAGCGTGCGTTCCCTGCGGGCCGCGGCCGCCGTCGAGGCCCTCTCCCTCCTCGTCCTGCTGGCCAACGTGTTCACCGTCCACGCCGGGCCGGTCACCTCGCTCTGCGAACCGCTCCACGGCACCGCCTACCTCGCAGCCATCGCGATGACATGGGTGGCCCCGGCCGCAGCTTCGTCGGGTGCCAGGTGGCTCGCCCTGATCCCGGGACTCGGGGCGATGTTCGCCCTGCGGCGCCTTCGCGGCGCGTCCGATGCCGCCGTCCTCACGCGCACCTAGGACAACGTTTGCCCCGTCGCGACGCTCCTTTACGGGCAAACGTCGCCCGCCGCGGCACCGGCCATCGCGCGGCCGGCGCCGGCGGCAGTGTGGTGTCGGGCACAGGCGGCGTCCGCGATCCGCGCTTCCCCGCCCGTCCGCATCCGCCGGGCGGCGGGCCCGGGCGCCGTCGGCGTCGTTCGAAGCGGTCCTGCCGGTCCCGGGGCCGTGACGCAGATCTCTACCCCGGTGGCCCGTCGGGCTGGCACTGTGGTCGGGTCCTCGGGGGACAACGACTGCCGGCCGACCGAACGAGATGCCATGACCGCGACTTCCGCCGCAACCACCACCCATGCCCGGCGCCGCACACGGACCGGCGGGCCCGACGACGGCTCCAAGCTGCTGGAGAACGTCCTGGGCTGGACGCTTGTCGTCGTCATCGCGATGTTCGTCACGCAGCTCGGCCTCATGTGACCACCCGCGTCGGCCCGGGCGTGACATCCGCTCCCGGGCGTGACATCAAACCCTGGGCGTGACATCCGACCCCGGGTGTGACATCCGGGGTCGGACGTGACGGCGGGGGCGGGGAGCCCGCCCGGCTCCCCGCCCCCTCATGCCTGCCGCGACGACGACGTCAGCTGATCGCCTTGATCAGCTCGCCGTCGGTGGTGTCACCGCTGAGCTCCCAGAAGAAGGTGCCGCCGAGGCCCTGCTGGTTCTTGTACGCCATCTTGGTGCCGATGGTGGCCGGGGTGTCGTAGCTCCACCAGTTGGTGCCGCAGTGCGCGTACGCCGTGCCGGCGACGGTGCCGGTCGTGGGGCAGCTGTTCTTGAGCACCTTGTAGTCCTCGATGCCCGCCTCGTACGTGCCGGGGGCCGCGCCGGTCGCCGTGCCGCCCGGCTCGTCCTGGGTGACGCCGGTCCAGCCGCGGCCGTAGAAGCCGATGCCGAGCAGCATCTTGGAGGCCGGGACGCCCTGCGCCTTCAGCTTGTCGATGGCCGCCTCGCTGTTGAAGCCCTCCTTCGGGATGCCCGTGTAGGACGTCAGCGGCGAGTGCGGGGCCGTCGGGCCCTTCGCGTCCCAGGCACCGAAGAAGTCGTACGTCATCGGGTTGTACCAGTCGACGTACTTCGACGCGCCGCCGTAGTCGACCGCGTCGAGCTTGCCGCCCTCGGAGCCGTCCGCGCTGATCGCCGAGGTGACCAGACTGTCGGCGCCGAACTCGGTGCGGAGTGCCGACAGGAGGTTGCCGTAGGCGTCACGGCCGCTGGTGTCGCAGGTCAGGCCGCAGGCGTTGGGGTACTCCCAGTCGATGTCGATGCCGTCGAAGACATCGGTCCAGCGCGGATCCTCCACCAGGCTGTGGCAGGACTCGGCAAACGCGGCCGGGTTCTTGGCCGCCTCACCGAACCCGCCGGACCAGGTCCAGCCGCCGAACGACCAGATGATCTTGAGGTCCGGGTGCAGCTTCTTCAGCTTGCGCAGCTGGTTGAAGTTGCCGCGCAGTTCCTGGTCCCAGGTGTCCGCGACCCCGTCGACCGACTGGTCGGCGGTATAGGCCTTCTCGTAGTCGGCGTACGAGTCGCCGATCGTGCACTTGCCGCCCTGGACGTTGCCGAAGGCGTAGTTGATGTGTGTGAGCTTGTCGGCCGAGCCGGAGGTCTCGACGTTCTTGACGTGGTAATTGCGCTGGTAGACACCCCAGTTGGTGAAGTATCCGACCACCTTGCTGCCGGCCGCTGTGGGGGCGGCCGGTGCTGCTGCCGGTACGGCGGCCTGCTGGGCGGCGGGGGCCGCTCCGGCGGACCCGGTGCCCGCGACGCCGAGCAGGGCAGCGCCCAGGGCGGCGGTACAGGCGGCGGCTGCGAGGGCCCGGAGGCGGGCCCGCGGGCGATGAAGTCCGGTCATGGTTGCTCCTCGTGGGGGAGGGGACGTGCCAGTGGACGGCCGGCCTTCCGGCGTACCTGCAACTTGGCATGAACGCAGAAAGCTGGTTCGCCGAAACCGTAGATGGACTAGACCAGTTGGGTCAATGGTTCGGACCAATTTCCGTGATCGTCCCGGCCGCCCCACCGCTTTTCGGGCGTGTTCTGTCAACCGGTGACGGATACCGTCCGATCGGGCATACTCAACCCGCCACAGCCGCCTGCCTGCGCCTCTCGTAATCCGGGAGGGCAACATCGGCTGGGCAGCAGTGTTTTCCGGGCATCGTCCGGAGATCCCCCGGCGGCGCCGCTCACACCCCGCGCGTGCGACCGCCGCAACGCCCGACAGGGAGGAGAGCGCCGTCATGTCCGACCGTGCCCTGCAATCGGTGGAACGTCGTCTGCCCACCGAGGAGTCCAGGCAACTCGTCGCGCTCGTCCGCGACATCGCCCAGCGGGAGATCGTGCCGCGGGCCGCAGAGGAGGAGGACGCGGGCCGTTTCCCGCGTGAGATCTTCACCCTGCTCTCCGAGTCCGGCCTGCTCGGCCTGCCCTACGACTCCGCCCACGGCGGCGGGGACCAGCCGTACGAGGTCTACCTCCAGGTCCTCGAAGAACTGGCCGCTGCCCGCCTCACCGTCGGACTCGGCGTCAGCGTTCACTCCCTCGCCTGCCACGCGGTCGCCGGCTACGGCACCAAGGACCAGCAGGCCGACCACCTCCCCGCGATGCTTTCGGGAGGCCTGCTGGGCGCCTACTGCCTTTCGGAGCCCGCCTCGGGCTCCGACGCCGCCTCGCTGCGCACCAAGGCCGTACGGGACGGTGAGGACTGGGTCATCACCGGTACCAAGGCCTGGATCACCCACGGCGGCATCGCCGACTTCTACACGGTTCTGGCCCGCACCGGCGTCGACGGCCCCCGCGGCATCACCGCCTTCCTCGTTCCCGGCGACGCCGCGGGCCTGAGCGCGGCCGTGCCCGAGAAGAAGATGGGGATGAAGGGCTCGCCCACCGCCCAGTTGCACTTCGACGGCGTGCGGGTCCCCGACGCGCGCCGGATCGGTGACGAGGGGCAGGGCTTCGCGATCGCCCTGTCCGCGCTCGACTCCGGCCGGCTGGGCATCGCCGCCTGTGCCATCGGCGTGGCGCAGGCCGCCATGAACGAGGCCGTCGCCTACGCCACCGGGCGCCGCCAGTTCGGCCGGCCCATCGCCGACTTCCAGGGTCTGCGGTTCATGCTCGCCGACATGGCCACCCAGATCGAGGCCGGCCGTGCGCTCTACCTGGAGGCGGCCCGGCTGCGCGACGCGGGAAGCCCCTTCTCGCGGCAGGCGGCCATGGCCAAGCTCTTCTGCACGGACGCCGCGATGCGGGTCACCATCGACGCCGTCCAGGTACTCGGCGGATACGGCTACACGCTGGACTTCCCCGTCGAGCGGCTGATGCGCGAGGCGAAGGTGCTGCAGATCGTCGAGGGCACCAACCAGATCCAGCGGATGGTCATCGCCCGCCACCTCGCGGGTCCTGAGACGCGCTGACCCGTAGCGGACGGTCCGACCACACCGGCGTCGTCATGATCCGGTTCCACTCCTGGTCATGACGGCCCGGCAGCGTCCTGCCGGTGCTCTCCCAGTGCCGGAGCAGCGCCCGGTAGATGGGCGGATCGGTCGAGTGGGGCCCGGATCGCGGTGCCGGGCGGGGCGTCTGCGACGGCGCCGCCGGGGCAGGTGGCTGCGGAACCGATTCTTCGGAGGCCGGAGCGGCGAGACGGCGACGACCGGGGCCGGCCGTGGAATGCAGCAGGGTCATGCCGGGCCAACGGTACGGAGCCGGGGCGGGTCACTGCCCGGCCGATTCGGGCGCATGTTCGCCAGGTTCTCCTGGCGCGCCGCACCGGGCCGGAGTGGCTGCGGACCGCCCGCATCGCCGCGCTCCGGCCGGAGCGCGGCGCGGGCGGTCCGTCCCGGCGCCCCCGGGGCCCGCCCCGTGGATCAGGGCGGACGGGCCCGAGGGCGCGGCAGTCTCAGGCGGCGTCGCGGCGCAGCTGGTGGGGCACCCGGAGCGGGTGCGAGCCGGCGCCCCCGGCGTGCGAGAACGGCTGCATCCTCCAGTCGAGCCCCTGGGGCAGCGTCAGCAGCAGGGCCGTCTCCTGCTCCTGGGCCTCCGCCGACTCGTCGGCCGGCCGGGCACCGGACGCGGCGCGGCCGGTTCCGGCACACACCGTCAGGACGAACGGGTTCCACGGAGTGGGGCACAGTGCGTGCTCCGGCAGTACGTCCTCGTCCGCCAGGAGCGCGATGGGCTGCGCACAGTCCGGGCAGACGACCCGGTACATCTCGAACGTGTCGTACGCGTCGGGAGCGGTGTCCTCGAAAGGATCAACAGGCTCCGGTTCGGTACGTCCGGTGAGCTTCAGGCTCTGCATGGGAAATTCCCCCCTCGGGTGGGCCGACAAGGCGCCGCGGCCTCGACCACAGCAAGCACTTCCCGTCGCGCATCCGCCGTAACCGTGAGGGCCCCGGCTACCGGCGCGTAAACCTGTGGCATTCGTCACATGCCGCTCGCAGGTGCCCTTCACCGGCCCTCCATGGCTGTGCCTGGAGGGCCAGTGGCCATAGATTGATCCATATGGAGGAGCTGGACCGACAAATCGTGGAGTTGCTCGTCAAGGACGGGCGGATGAGCTACACCGACCTGGGCAAGGCCACCGGCCTGTCCACTTCGGCCGTTCATCAGCGCGTCCGCAGGCTGGAGCAGCGCGGGGTGATCCGGGGCTATGCCGCGGTCGTCGACCCCGAGGCCGTCGGCCTGCCCCTGACCGCGTTCATCTCGGTGAAGCCCTTCGACCCGAGTGCGCCGGACGACATCGCGGACCGGCTCGCCGGAGTGCCGGAACTGGAGGCCTGCCACAGCGTCGCGGGCGACGAGAACTACATCCTCAAGGTGCGGGTCGCGACCCCGCGGGAGCTGGAGCACCTGCTCACCCGGATCCGTACGCTCGCCGGCGTGTCCACCCGAACCACCGTCGTCCTCTCCACGGCCTACGAGGCGCGCCCGCCGCAGATCTGACGCCCCCGCCCCCGCCGGACGCGGGTGGGGCCGTAAGGGGGGTCGCGCACCGCGCGGGCCCCGGCAGGCGGGAGACTGGTCCTCATGACCGAGAGCACCGCCCCCCAGAGCGAACACCGCACCGTGCTGCTGCGCGGTGGAGACGTCCACAGCCCCGCAGACCCCTTCGCGACCGCCATGGTGGTCGAACGGGGCCATGTCGCCTGGGTGGGTTCCGAAGGGGCCGCCGACGCCTTCGCGAGCGGCGTCGACGAGGTGATCGACCTCGACGGGGCCCTGGTCACCCCCGCGTTCACCGACGCACACGTCCACACCACGTCGACGGGTCTGGCCCTCACCGGCCTCGACCTCTCCGGCGCGGGCACCCTCACCGAGGCCCTCGACCTCGTGCGGTCGTACGTGGCGGCGCACCCCGCCGACCGCGTGGTCCTGGGGCACGGCTGGGACGCCACGCGCTGGCCCGAGCAGCGCCCGCCCACGCGCGCCGAGCTGGACGCGGCGGCGGGCGGGCGGGCGGTCTATCTGCCCCGGATCGACGTGCATTCGGCGGTCGTCACCACCGCGCTGCTCGATCTCGTCCCCCGGGCGGCCTCCCTGGCCGGCTACCGGCCCGACGCGCCGCTGACGGGCGCCGCCCACCACGCCGTGCGGGCCGCCGCCCACGGCGCCGTCTCGCCGCGGCAGCGTGCCGACGCCCAGCGTGCCGCGCTGGCCCACGCGGCGTCCCTCGGGATCGGTACGGTCCACGAGTGCGGTGGCCCGGACATCTCCGACGAGGAGGACTTCACCTCGCTGCTGAAGCTGGCGGCCGGGGAGCCGGGGCCGCGGGTCTTCGGCTACTGGGCCGAACAGGTCGGCGGCGAGAAGGACGCACGGCGCATCCGGGAGCTCGGCGCGGTGGGCGCGGCGGGGGACCTCTTCGTCGACGGGTCGCTCGGCTCACACACCGCCTGCCTCCACGAGCCGTACGCCGACGCCCCCGGCTCGGGCGCCGCCCATCTGGACGCAAGGCAGATCGCCGCCCATGTCGCGGCCTGCACCGAGGCCGGGCTCCAGGCCGGCTTCCACGCCATCGGCGACGCGGCGCTCACCGCCGTCGTCGACGGCACCAGGGCCGCGGCCGAGAAGGTCGGCCTCGGCCGGGTCCGGGCCGCCAGGCACCGCGTCGAGCACGCCGAGATGCTCACCCCCGAGACCGTCGCCGCTTTTGCCGAACTGGGCCTCACCGCCTCGGTCCAGCCCGCCTTCGATGCCGCCTGGGGCGGTGAGGAGGGCATGTACGCCCGCCGGCTGGGTGCCGGGCGGGCCAGGACCCTCAACCCGTACGCGGCGCTCCTGCGGGCCGGTGTGCCCCTCGCGTTCGGCTCCGACAGTCCGGTGACCCCGCTGGACCCGTGGGGGACGGTGCGGGCCGCCGCGTTCCACCGGACGCTCGAGCACCGGATCTCGGTGCGGGCCGGCTTCACCGCCCACACCCGGGGCGGCTGGCGGGCGGTCGGGCGTGACGACGCGGGCACCCTGGTGCCCGGCGCGCCGGCCGACTACGCGGTCTGGCGCACCGAGGAGCTGGTGGTGCAGGCCCCGGACGACCGGGTTGCGCGCTGGTCGACGGATCCCCGGTCCGGAACGCCCGGTCTGCCCGACCTCAGCCCCGGCGGCGAACTCCCGGTCTGCCTGCGCACCGTTGTCTTCGGACAAACTGTCTACGTACGACCGAACGAGTGACGTGCGGACATTTCGTACCGCCGATCGAAGGCGCCCCCGTTCTGCCACGACCTGGGGATCTTCGGGACTGACCAGGCAAGTTCGGTAAACGATGCAGGTCAGGCAACTATTGACAGAATGCGCCCACGGGCCGGTAGGTTCGGCCAGGTCCACCACAGGACGTCCGACCGGTTAAACCTCCACGCAGTCGTCGAACGCCGCTGGGTCATGAGGTGGTGTGCCGCACCGGCGCACCACCACTGACAGCCAGGTTCAGCGCCCGCGCCTCGGGGGCGAGGGACGGTTTCAGCCGGGCGGAGGGTGCGACCCGGGTGGGGCCCGGACGTTCAGTAGACAACGGCTCTAGGTCGACCCGCAGCCGGCGGGTCCCAGGTCGGCCCGAAGGGCGCCGGGCCCCGATCCGCAGTTCTGTCCGCACTTCCGTGCTTCTGTCCGCCGCCGTCTCCCCACGCCGTCCGACCGGGTCGGTCTGAGCACGTGCCGCGCTCGATATGGTGTGCATCTGCGTACGGACTTAAGGGGCAGTAAGTGAACGACGGCGGTCAGAGGCGATACGGCCCGCTCGGCAGAGCATTGGTGATCATTCCGACCTACAACGAGGCCGAGAACATCAAGCCGATCGTCAGCCGGGTGCGCGCCGCGGTGCCGGAGGCCGACATCCTGGTCGCCGACGACAACAGTCCGGACGGCACCGGCAAGCTCGCCGATGAGATCGCCGCGACCGATGACCAGGTCCACGTGCTGCACCGCAAGGGCAAGGAGGGGCTGGGCGCCGCCTACCTCGCCGGTTTCCGCTGGGGCATCGACCACGACTACGGCGTTCTCGTCGAGATGGACGCCGACGGCTCCCACCAGCCCGAGGAACTGCCGCGCCTGCTCACCGCCCTCAAGGGCGCGGACCTGGTGCTCGGCTCCCGCTGGGTCCCCGGTGGGCGGGTGGTCAACTGGCCCAAGTCCCGCGAGATGATCTCCCGCGGTGGCAGCACGTACTCCCGGCTGATGCTCGGACTGCAGACGCGCGACGTCACCGGTGGCTACCGGGCGTTCCGCACCGAGACGCTGCAGGGCATCGGCCTGGAGGAGGTCGCCTCGCAGGGCTACTGCTTCCAGGTGGACCTTGCCCGCCGCGCGATCGAGGCCGGCTTCCACGTCGTCGAGGTCCCGATCACCTTCGTGGACCGGGAGGTCGGTGACTCCAAGATGAGCCGCGACATCCTGGTGGAGGCGCTCTGGCGCGTGACCGCGTGGGGTGTCACCACGCGTACGAACCGGGTGCTCGGCCGCAAGAACCCCTGACCGAGGATCCGGCCGGCCTCCGTCACCCTGCTTACCCCGTCCGGACGCCGGCCCAGGCACACTGGGGACATGACGACCGGCACACCGCCCCCGACCGCCCGCAAGCGCTCGCGCGCCCGGACCTTCGTACCTCTCGCCATCGCCGCCTGGGCGGTGCTGGAGATCTGGATGCTCATCGTGGTGGCGGACGTGGCAGGCGGGTTCACCGTGCTGCTGCTCCTGGCCGCGGGAGTCGTCCTCGGGGCCGTGGTGATGAAGCGGGCCGGCCGCCGGGCCTTCCGCAATCTCACCGAAACGCTCCAGCAGATGCCGGGACAGCCGGGGGCCGGTGGCTCGTCGCCCGCCCCGTCGAGCACCCGGGGCAACGGCTTCCTGATGCTGGCCGGGCTCCTGATCATGATTCCGGGGCTGATCTCGGACGTGGCCGGACTGCTGCTTCTGGTGCCGCCGGTCCGGTCGGCGCTCAGCGGTTTCGCGGAGCGCTCACTGGAACGGCGGATGAGGACGGCCGGTCCCGGCAGCCTCTCGGACGCCTTCCAGCAGGCCCGTATGCACCGCCCGGACGGAAAGGTCGTCCAGGGCGAGGTGATCCGCGAGGACCCCTCCCACCCGGACGACACCCCGCGCCCGCCGCTGACCCCGTAACCACACCCGGCAACTGCT
>NZ_JAELVH010000136.1 GCF_019399235.1 Streptomyces poriferorum
CGCGCCCCGTGTTGTCGCCGCGGCTGCCCCGCCGGAGCGCCGAACTCGGCCCTCTCCACTCCGCCAGGCCCGACGCTCCGCATTCGACAGACCGTCGTTCATCGCTACCGAAAGTGCAATGCGTCGCGGTCCACCAGCCAGCTGGTGGACCGCGACGCTTTTTTGGGGCTAATTGAACGGCCCGTCTAAGAATGGGGCAGAACCTCGACCTTTTTTGGTCAACGCAGCAAGAGACCTTCCGACAGAAACGATGCTGAGATCGAGTACATAGACACGCCCCTGCGGAAATGCTTTACGCCGCGCCGCCGATCCCCACGGGCCTTCTCGTCACGCCTTGATGCCCAGCGGCGGGTTGTGGCTGACATGAGGCGTGCTCCGGCCCCAACCGGAGCACGCCATGTATCCACATGCCTCTGGAAAGACGTCAGCGCCGAAGGTGAGACAGGCGCTGTGCCGCAATACGCCTGATTCGCTTGGTTCGCCCATTTTCCGAGAGCCTCTGCAATACGGCTGGCTCTTCAGAAAATTCTGCTAGACGAACCTGCAACCAATCGGACCACGATTGCTCGACGCCATCGACAGCGAGAAGACTCGCTATCGCACGGGTCTGATAGATACCGACCTCTGTCGCGCGGCGAGCCGCATAGTCCCGGTTCCTTTCCGATTGAAGCTGGGCGATCCAGGTCCCCCGGGAGTTCTCCGAAACCTTTCCCAACACCTGCAGAACGATCCCTAGTGCAACGTTCGGATCAGGTTCCAGGGCTACGGCTTCGAAGAGAAGAGTAAAGCATTCACTCTTCTTGCACGCATCTCGGTAGAGGGACCACCGCTCGTGCTCGTCGGCCGCGCTAACGAGCACTGATCCGGTACTCCGGGCCAACTCTGCGAGAATGTCTTCAAGACGTCCGTGCATTTAGCACCGTTCCCCGGTCTCAGGATCCTTGGGATGATTCCTGTTATATTCGGCCATTTTCTTTTTGATACTACGACGGATCAGACCCTTGTTCGCGTCTACTATCTTCTGCTGGGCACTTGTCAGTTCGGGATTTCCAGACAGCGGCTTGCCATTCTGCCCGATCTGTATGTTATATCCCTTGCCCTTGAGGTGCCCGTGCGGATCCGGGTGATCATTGGCGTAGATCTGGAAGATGTAGTCCCCGGATCGGAAGATCGTCCCGGATGGGCCATTTCCCGTGTTATGGACAAGGACCGGGGTGGCGCCTGCCAGCACATAGTACGTGTGCAGACCCTCGATACTCAGGTCGTACGTGACGCGCTGCGCTGTGTACGCCTTGATGTCGAGCACCACTGCGGGTCCGCCGGAGGCGTTCTGAAGCTTCTGGCCGGCCTTGAGATCGGCGGCCTGGGTCCAGGCGTCCTTGGTGGCTTCGTAGAACTGGTGGTGCTTGGTGGTCTGGATCGTCTTCGGGCCGGACTTCGTGTCGACGACGACGTCGACGTAGTCGCGGTCCGTCTTGGTGACGATAACCGCCTTGACCTTGTGCTTCTCCGTCTTCTTCTTTCCCGGTTCGGCCGTCAGGACGTAGTCCCCGACCTTTACCTCGGAGATCGGCTTGGTCGTGCCGTTCGCCAGCAGCACCCCGGTCAGGCCCGTGAAGCTGTGCGGAACGCCAACCCGGCAACTGCCACCCGGAGACGTGGGCTCACCGTCCGGCTCCTGCTTCGCCGGCGACTTGCGGCCGAACTTGCTGGCCGCCGCGCCGAACACACCGCCCGTTGCCGCGCCCACCGCCGAGGCCTTCGCCGCGCCGGAGACGCTGCAGCCCTCCTCGCTGGCCGCGCAGGAGATGCCGTAGCCGACCGCGCCTTCCGCAGCGCCGCCCGCAGCACCCATCGCCGCGCCGTTAAGCGCCTTGCCGCCGACACCGGCGAGCAGGCGGCCCACCGCGCCGGAGGCCGCTCCGCCGGCCGCGCCGCCGAGGGCGCCGGTGAGGGCTCCCACGCCGACCGCGGTCGCGAATCCGCCCAGGGTCTTGGGGCCGTCACTCATCGCGTAGCCGACCGCGTTGGCTGCGGCACCTGCCAGGGCACCGCAGCCGATGACGCCCACGCCACCGGTCGCCGCGGTACAACCCGCGAAGACCGCCACACCAACCGCCACCGAGGCGATCGTCGAAGCGTGCTGCTTCACGAAGTTGGCTGTGGCCTTCGCCGCCTTCTTGACGGCCCTACCGACCTTCTTGGCGGCCTTCACCACCTTGTGCGCCACGCTTTTGACGGCCTTGGCGACCTTGCGGACGGTTTTCTTGACCTGCTTGACGACCTTGTGGACGTATTTCTTTACGCGCTTGTACGTGCGCTTGACGTATCTCTTGACCTTTTTGACGCTGTCGGCCACATAGTGCACGGCCTTCCGCACCACGCGCTTGGCCTTCTTGACAACCTTCTTGACCGCCTTCTTGATTTTCTTGGCGGCGGCCTTGACCTTCTTCGCGACCTTCTTGACGGCCTTCTTGGTCTTCTTCCAGGCCGACTTCGCGACCTTCTTGACCTTCTTCTTGACCTTCTTGATGGCCTTGTCGACGAAGCTCGGCCAGTGACCCGTCGGGTCCGTCGCCGTCATCGGGTTCTGGTCCGCGTACGCGTAGCGGTTGGCGGACACCGACGTCGGCAGCGGGTTCATGCCCACCGTGTCGCGGCTGTTGAACTGACCGGTCTCCGGTGAGTACCAGCGCGCCGCCATGTTGACCTTGGCGGTCTCCGGGTCCGTCCACCCCGACTGGTAGCCGAGGTGTCCGACCATGCCGGTCGACTCCTCGACCTTCCCGAACGGGGAGTACGTCGTCGAGCCGGTCAGCGCCTCGCCGTCCGCGGTGAACTGACCCACCACGTCGTCGTGGATGTCGGTCAGCGCGAGCACCGAGCTCATCGCCGACTTGATGCCCATCAGCGAACCGTCGACGTTGCGGCTGTACGACGTACCGCCGTCGGACGCCACGTCGTTGCCGGCCCCGCTGTACGCGAAGTCGTACATCGTGCCGCCCTGGCCGTCGGTCGCCTTCAGCGTCCGATCCAGGCCGTCGTACGTGTAGGTGCGCTCGCCCTCGCTGATGACGCGGTTGAAGGCGTCGGCCTTCACCGACGTCTGCACACCGGCCTCGTCGGTGACCGAACTCATCGTGCCGCGCGCGGTGTACGTGTACGCACCCTGGCCGTCCGAGGTGAGGCGGTTGCGGGCGTCGTACGTGTAGGTGTCACCGCCCACGCGGGTCCGGTTGCCGGACGCGTCGTAGCCGTACTGTTCGGTGGCGCTCCCGTTGTTCCAGGACGACAGGCGGTTCGCCCAGTCGTACGTGTACGTGTTGGTGGTGGCCCCGGCGACACCGGTCGTCGTCTTCGACGTCTCGTTGCCGTTGAGGTCGTAGCCGTAGGTGAACGACGCCAGCGACTTGCCGGTCGGTGACGTCAGCTTGTCCGTGGTCAGCTGGCCCAGGGAGTCGTACGAGAAGTCACGCCGCCCCTTGCCCTGGCCGTACTCGATCGACGTCACGTTGGACTCGGTGTCGTACCCGTACGTCATCGACGTACCGGTCGCCCCGTCCTGCGCCGACTTCAGCCGGCCCGCAGTGTCGTACCCGAAGGTCGACGTGCCCGACGCGTCCTTGCGCGAGGTCATCGCGCCATTGCCGTCGTAGGCGAAGGAGGAGGTTCCGGAGGGCCCGTTGGCGCTCAGGAGCAGACCTCGGTCGTCGTAGGAGAAGGTGTTCTTCTCCTCTTCCGTACCCGCGACCGAGGTGACCTGGTCGTCGTCGTCATAGGTGTAGGTGTGGTCGGTGGTCTCCGCCTCCGCGCCCGTGCCGTACTGGCGGACCAGCCGGCTCCGGTCGTCGTACTCATTGCTGACGACGACCCCGCCCGGGGAGCGCTGCTCCTGGGGGCGGCCCGCCGCGTCGTAGATCATCGTGAACGTGCGGTCCACGAGATCCGGATGCGCCGGGGTGGACGGTTCGATCTCCTTCTCCGCCATGCCCCACGTGTTGTACGTGGTGAGGAAGGCGTTGCCGCGGCCGTCGGTGAAGCGCGTGCGGTTGCCCGCCGCGTCGTAGCCGAAGGTCGTGGTGATCGACTCGGTCTCCGAGACCGGCTGGACCGCCTTGGTGATCAAGCCCGTCGCGTCGCTCGTGAGCGTGACGGTGTGGCCCCGGTAGTCGGTCACCGACGTCGGGTTGCCCACCCGGTCGTAGGTGGAGCTGCTGGTGCGCAGCACCTTGCCCGTCGCGTCCAGGTCCTTGGTGGCGGTGAGCTGGCCGTAGCCGTCGTAGGTGTTGGCGGTGCTGGTGCCGTCGGCGTCCACCGACGTGAGCGGCCGGCCGTCCATGTCGTACGTGAAGCGGCTGGTGGCGCCCGCGGCGTCGGTCACCTCCGTCGTCTCGCCGATGACGTTGTACTTGTAGGACTCGCTCACCCCGGTCGGGCTGACCGTCCGGGAGAGTTCACCTCCCGGTGCGTTGTACTCGTTGATGGAGGTGTACGCCCGCTGGGTCGGCTGGCGCACGATGTCCGTGTCCGTGACCGGGCGGCCGAGGTAGTCCCAGGTGGTCTCCTGGCGGGCGCCGCCGGGCCGGGTGGCCGACAACTGGTCGCCGTTGGCGGTGTACGTGTACCGCGTCGTGGCGCCGCCGGGCTCCTTGACCGAAGCCAGGTCGCCGAGCTGGGTGTAGGCGTACTCGGTGCGCTTGCCCAGCGGGTCGACCTCGGCGGTGACCTGACCGAGCTTGTTGTACTCGTTCCAGGTCGCGGCCGTGATCGGGGCCGAGGCCCCCGGCGGGGTGTAGTTCGGCATAGTCGTCGAGGACTCCTGGCCCTCGGCGTCGTACGCCGTCGTCACCACGTTGCCCAGCGGGTCGGAGGACTCGGTGTCCTCGCCGAACGTGTTGTAACCGGTCATCGACACCGGGCGGACCGACACCGGGGTGCCGCCGCCGGTCTCACTGTTGACCGCCGGCTCGGTGACGCTGGTCTGCTGACCGGCCTCGTCGTAGCCGTAGTCGGTGGTGACTCCGTTCTCGTCGGTCATGGCCAGCGGCAGACCGCGCTGGTCCAGCTTCCAGCTGTTGGTGCGGACCGAACTGCCCGCTGCGGGCAGCGTGCCGCCCTTGAGTGCGGTCACCTGGGCCGCGGTCAGTGCCTCGCCGTAGACCTGGATGTCACTGAGCGAGCCGTTGGTGTTCTCCTTGCCGGGGATCCTGCGGCCGATCTGGAGCGGGCCCGTGGCGTCCCAGGGCGTGGCGAACGCCGTCGAGGTGCCGGCCTGCACGCCGTTGACGTACAGACGGATCTGGGCCGCTTCCTTGTCGTACACACCGGTCAGGTGGGTCCAGGTACCGGTGGTCACCGCTGCGGTGCCGGAACTGGCCCTCACGATGACCGGGCTTGCCATGTCCGAGCTGTGCCGGTTGAACGTCCAGCCGTACGCCGTGGAGTAGTACAGCTGGAAACCGCTGGCGGACTCCCCGGACTGGGCCAGGAAGGTGTTGTTGGCCGCCGTGGAGTTCAGCTTGACCCACGCCGAGACGGTGTAGGAGCCGCCGGTGTTGACCACCGCGCCCTTCGTCTCGCCGTAGGCGTTCGCCGTGCCGTCGAAGACGGCGGCGCCACCGTGCTCGGTGGAGTGGGTGACTCCGCTGCCGAAGGTGACGGTCCGGTTGCCACCGGAGGAGTCGGCGGCCGACGTGCCACTGGTCTCGCCCAGCTTCCAGCGGGCCACCGGTGCGGTGGTGCCGTCGTGGAGGGTGGATCCGGTGACGTTGCCGAGGTTGTCGTAGAGCGTGTCCTCGGTGCTGGTGCGGCCGGCTGCCGGGTCGAGGTCGGTCTCCGAGACGACGTTGTCGTCGGGGTCGTAGCTGACCTTCGTGGTCCGGGCGAGGCCGCCCGGGTCCAGGACCGACGACGTGGTGCGGTCGGAGGCGTCCACCGTGAACGTGGACACGGTCTGGCCGTCGTTGGTGACCTGCTTGACCAGGTTGCCGGCCGCGTCGTAGGTGTTGGCCTCCTCGGTGAAGGAGAGGCCGTTGGCCGGGTCCTTGCGCATCACCGAGGCGGAGAGCCCGTCGTCGGTGTACGTGTACGCCGTGACGAGGCCCATCGCGTCGGTGATCGACGCGAGCCGGCCCGCCGGGTCGTAGGCCCGGGACTCCTGCACGAGGGTCGTGGCCGGCGAGGGGTTCGCCGGGTCGCCCGTGTAGTTCAGCAGGTTGGTGGTGAGGGGCCTGCCCTCGCCGTCGAAGGTGTACGTGTTGACGTTGCCGGCCGGGTCGGTCTCCTTGACCTTGTTGCCGTACACGTCGTACTCGAACGACGTGGTGTCGCCGCCCGGGTCGGTCCGCGACGCCATGCGGTTGTACGCGTCGTACGTGATCGACGTGGCGCGGGAGGTGTCACCGCCGGTCAGGTCGGCGACCGTCTGGGAGAGGACGTTGCCGTCGGGGTCGTACACCGTGCTCGTGCGCCCGGTGTGGACCGCGCCGGTGACCCGGTTGGTGACCGGCGGGTCGGTCTCGGTGAGGACCTGGTCGTCCTTGTCGTACGTCAGGGTCGTGGTGATGCCGCCCGGCTGGGCGTCGGTCACCTCGGTCCTGGTGAGCTGACGGCCGAGGTTGTCGTACGTGCTCCGTTCCGTCGCCCCGTTGGCGTCCGTGGTCTCGGCGACGTCACCGTTGGCGAAGTAGGAGTACGCGGTCTTCCGGCCGCCCGGTGTGACCACTTCGGCGACCAGACCGGCCGGCGCCTTCGCGGTGCCGCCCTCCGCCGCCGCGGTGGTGGCGGTCGTGTACGCGGTGGTGGCGGTCCGCCCGTTCGGGTGGCCCGGCACCGGGGGCGTCGTCACCGAGGTGAGGTTGCCCGCCGTGTCGTACGCGTAGCTGGTCAGGTACGTGTTGTCCGTCGGCCCCGAGGAACGGCCGTCGCGCTCGGTGAGCACCAGGTCGTTGCGCGGGTCCATCGGCGGGAACGCCGTGGTCGAGTCCGGGTAGTAGGTGTAGTAGTCGGTGGCGCACTTGCCCGCGGCCGTGTCCTGGCACATGGTCTGGGAGACCGTGTTGCCGCGGATGTCGTGGCCGGTGATCGAGCGGTTGCCGTTGGCGTCGGTCACGGTGCGCAGGAAGCCCGCCGTGTCGTAGCCGAAGGTGGTCCGCTTGCCGTTGGTGTCGATCGCGGTGAGCAGGCGGTTGCCCATCTCCGCGTCGTACACGTAGGTCATCGTCTTCTCGGTGGGGTCGGTGAGCTTCACCGTCCGCACCGGGGCGACGCCCGCGGATGCCTTGTACGCCGACCAGTGCTGCTCGACCTGCTCCTCGGTGAGTCCGCCCGCGTGCACGGCGACCTCGGCGATGGAGCCGGTGAAGTAGCTGACGTCGGCGGGAGCGCTGATCCAGCCCTTGGCGAAGCCCGCGCCGATGAACGTGCGCGTGTTCGTCTGGTCGTTGGGCGCCCCGGTGAAGTCGGCCTGCTTGACTCCGTCCACGTACAGGGTCTGCGTGGTCCCGGTCGCCGAGAGCACCGCGTGGTGCCAGGCGTTGTTGTCGACCTTGTCCTTGGACCCGAAGTCCGTGGTGGCCGAACCGGACACGCTGTACCAGTGGCCGCGGAGCTTGCCGTCGGCACCCACGTACAGGACGGGGTCGATGGGACCGCTCGCCCCGGCCGCGTCGTTGGGCGCCTTGGTCTGGTCGGACACCAGCACACCGGGCTTCGCGGTCTTGAACCACAGCTCGACGGAGCGGTCGCCCTTGCCGTGCCACGACGCGTAGGGGATCTCCGCGAAGGAGCTGGTCCCGTTGAACTGCGCGGCCGTGACGTCACCGGTACCGAACGGTCCGGCCACGCCCTGGGTGACGCTGTTGTACGTGCCGAAGCCGGTGTGCAGCTCGTTGGCGGCCTGGGCCGCGCCCTGGGTGTCGTCCAGGCGCCAGTAGCCGGCCGGCGCCGATCCCATCACCGCGGAGCGGTAGACCTGGGACGAGCCGGTGACCGTGGCCGGGGTGAGCTTCCAGGTACCGCCGTCGCCGTCGGTCGCCTGGACGACCAGGTCGTCGGTGGTGCCGTAGGTGACGGCCGACTGGGTCTTGCCGTTCGGCGTGGTGATCTTGTTGAGCAGTCCTGCGGACCGGGTGGCCGCCTGGTACTGCGCGGTGATGACCGACGGGTCGAGCGCCTCGGTGTAGACGGCGACCTCGGCCAGCTGTCCGGAGTAGTGCCCCAGCTTGTCGGAGGCGTTCATCGCGGGCCAGCCGTCGGTGTTCACCCCGGCGCCGAAGGAGATGTAGGGCTGCTCCCAGTCGTTGATGGTGCCGGCGAGGGTGCCCTGCTTGGCGCCGTCGAGATAGAGCGTCTGGGTGGTCGCCGCTCCGGTGAGGGCCACGTTGTGCCACTTGCCGTCCGTGACGGTGGCCGTGGACGCGATCGTGGTCATGCAGCCCGGGGACATGGCGAGGCAGCCGCGGAGCTTGCCGTCCGTGCCGACGTACACCGCCGGGGTGTTCTTCTTGGTGTTCGCGACCGGGTCGGCGTCACTGAGCGGCTTGTCCCCGTAGTAGAAGAGGACACCGCCCGCCTGCGTGGTCTTGAACCACAGCGACACCGTCGTGTACGAGGGCGTGGCGCCCGGGGCGCTCGGGACCTCGACGTACGACGTGGTGCCGTTGAACGTGGCGGCCTTCTGCGTGGACCCGGTCAGCGGACCGGTCCCGCCGAGGGTCACGTTGCGGTAGAGGCCGTTGAACCTGCCCTGGTTGAGGTCGACCGTGTCGCTCGCGACCGTGCCGCTGGTCTCCCCCAGCCGCCAGTACGCGAACGGGTCCGCGTCCATGACGGTGGTGCGGTAGTGGTTGCCCGTGGCGTAGCCGTAGACCGTGCACTTGGTGGGATCGGCGGGCGGGCAGACCTTGGTGAGCTGGTCGCCGGTGTAGCCGTAGTTCCAGACCTGGGCGGTGCTCGTGTCCCCCGCCTTGGCGGGGTCCGTGGTTACGGTCGCCACGTGCGGGGCGGTGGCCCCGGCCGGGGTCTGCCAGGTGAAGGACAGCGACCGGTTGGAGGTGGTGTTGGTGACCTTGCTGAGCTTGCCGCTCGTGTAGGTGAAGGTCTCGGCGCGGTTCGCGTAGTCCTTGATGGAGGAGATCGCGAACGTGCCGGCCTTGCCGGTCACCGCCTGCTGGAAGTTGTAGGCGGTGAAGTCCTTGTCGGTCAGCGTGTAACCGCCGCCCGACGCGGCCGGTGCGAGGCGCGCGTACCGGCCCATCGGCGGCACGAAGGTGCCGTCGGCGTTGCGGCCGAAGGCGACCTGCTCGCCGCCCGGGTAGGTGATCACGACGCTGGTCAGGGTGCCGGCGCCGTCCTTCACCTCCGCGGCCGTCATGTCGGTGACCGTCGCCCAGCCGGCGCCGAAGCCCCCGTCGGTGCGCGGGTCACGGCTGTTGTAGGAGCGCTCCACGGACAGCGAGGGCCCGACGACCTCGACCTCGGCGTCGGTGTCCTCGGTGGTGTAGTTGGCGTCGCTCGGGTCGAACTCGTGGCCGTCGGTGTTCTGGGCGAGGCCCGAGGTGACCGGCGGCTGCGGTACGGCGGTGGCGAAGCGGCTCGCCGAGTACATCACCGAGTCGTATCCGTCGGTGACGCTGACGTACCAGGCGTAGTTCTTGCTCCACTTGAGCTTGCCGGCGGGTATCTTCCAGCTGCTCTTGGAGATGATCCCGGAGGTGGCGACGGGCGTGGTGCTGTCGCTGTCCGCGTCGTACACCTCGAAGGCGTACGTGAGGGCGGCCATCGGCCACTTGTCGGCGTCGCTCGCGTAGACGAGCAGCTCCGGCTGGAGGGTGTTCGACTGGTGGTTCTCCGGCGGGTACTGGGCGTTGATCTGCGGCGCCGTGTTGGGCGTGTAGGTCAGGTCCAGCGCGGGCCGGAAGCCGGCCGTGGTGCTGTTGTCGGAGTGGAACTTCTTCCAGTGCAGCCCGTCGCCGGTCGGCGCGGTCAGGGCCAGGCCGTAGTTGGCGCTTCCGGTGGCGACGCCGTCGAACCAGTCGGTGGACAGCTTGACCGGCATCTTCGTGCCGACGCTCATGGCGTTGGCACTGTTGCTGCAGGAGGCTCCGGGGGCAGGCGTGGCGGTGCCGATGGCGGCGCCGTAGGCCGGCCCGGGGTAGGAGGTGACACCGGCCGGGGTCCAGGACTTGGTGATCGGACTGACCGAGAACGGCTCGGCGGTGCAGGTCGCGGACCAGACCGCGTACACGTTCAGGGTGGCGGCGGTGACCCGCTGGCCCTTGAGCGTGGTGCCCAGCGTGGAGAACTGGAGGAACGAGTTCGCCTTGTTGGTGCCGGAGTCGTAGCTTCCGACCTTGATCTGGTTCTCGGTGGAGTGGTCGCCGCCGATGGTGTTCTGCGCGTACGTCGTGTTGCCGGCGGTGACCGTCGGGTCCACGGTGACGGGATAGGCCCGGGCCGGGTCGTCCAGCCAGTCGCGGTCGGCGGTCAGCCGCAGAGCGGGCTTGCCGTCGGCGGTGGTCAGTTCATAGGTCACCGCGCGGGACATCGCCGCGTCGCCGGAGCGGGGGTCGATCCTGGAGTCCTCCATGAAGGCGTGGGGAATGGTGGCGGTCACCTCCCCGTCCCCGTCGGTGAACTCCACGTCCCCGTTGTCCGCGATGCGAGGGGTGAGCCCCTGGACATCGAGGGGGAACAGCCAGGAGTTGGGTGCGTCGGCCGACCGCAGGACCAGCCGCTCCTTGAAGCCCTCGGCGAGCGGGGAGAGCAGCAGGTCGGTGTCCGGCAGGACGTCGGCGTACGTCGCCGTGTTGTCGGCGTCGACGGTGACGACGGCCTTCTTCGCCCCGCGGAGCGAGTAGGCGAGGCTGCGGCCGGCGCCGAAGCCGACGGAGGCGAGCTGCTGGTCGCCCGCGTCCGGAGCGAACTCGACGTCGAGGGAGTTGGCGGTCTGCTGGAGCCTGCCGTCCTTGTCCTGCGCCAGGTCGGTGTCGATCGGCTTCCAGGTGCCGTCGGCGCCCTTGAAGTTGGACCGGCCGGCGTAGTGCCGGACGGTGGTCGACCCGTCCGTGTTGACGAAGTAGTCGGAGGTCGCCGTCGACTTCTTCGCGTTCCGCTTGCTGGTCTTCGCGTCGAAGCTCTTGGCGTTCCCCGCGACGGAGTCGGTCACGGTCGTGCCGGGGCGGTCGTCGGCCCGGGCGTAGGCGTCGAGTTCGCCCTTGCCCTTGCCGGCGCTGTGACCGACCGCGGTCCTGCTGCTGGTCTGGTCCGCGGTGGCGGTGTGGCTCTTGCCGCGCGCGGTACCGCTCTCCTGGTCGGGAGTGTCCAGGGGGGACTCGTCCAGCCACTTCCACAGCCCGGACAGGGACATCTTCGGCATCGAGAGCGCCGGAAGGGTCTCACCCGTGGCGGACGCCGTCTCGGTCGTGAGCATGCACGAGAGCGAGACGAGTACGGCAACTGCCGTGCCTCGCGCCCTGCGTCGCCCGACGGGGCCTGGGGGGAACAACGATGATGGTCTTCGCCATCGAGCACGCATCGGGGCTGCTTTCTCTTCACAAGGCCTACATATGGCCTCGCGAGATTGCCCTATACACCGACACGAGTTCTACTCATTCCCGGCCGATCTTATGCGATGTTTATCTCATCGGGTCCGTTCGGCCACTTCACCTGCTACTGAACGGCCTTGACGGCCCGTCGGACGGCGTCCGCGACCTCGTCGGGCACCTCGCCCCCCGGCGCGACCACCGTGAGGTTGCCTGCTTCCGCGTCGCCCGGCCCCGGCCCGGTTCCGACCACCACGAACCGCACGTGGGGGTGGCCGGCCGCCGCCTTGCGCACCGTCTCCGTCTGGGCCTTGCCGGCGGCCAGCACGACCTCGCAGTCCCGCTGGATCAGCCCGTTGAGGTGCGGCAGCGCGTTCGCCGCGGTCTGCTCGCCCATGACCGGGACATGAGTGACCCGGGCCCGTGTGTCACCGGAGGCCGCCTCCATCCCCTGCCAGACGGCGGCGGCGGGGGTGCCTGCCGCGATGCCGTCCTCGCCGGTGAGCAGACACGCGTCGACGTCCTGGTACTGGCGCGCCCTGGCGTCCGGTGGGCCCGCCGGTTCGTCGTCGCCGCCGAACACCCACACGGCGACGAGGGCGCAGACGACCAGCAGTGCCGCGCCGCCCGCCCACGCTCCACGGCGCCCGCGCAACAGCGCCGCCGTGTGCTCAAGGAGCAGTCGGACACGGGGAATGCGGCGCTGCGGCTCGGGTGTCCTGCCCCGCCAGGTCCGCCGGGTCCTCATGCCGTGCCGTTCGCGTCAGCGCGGTGTGTCCGCCAGGGAGCCCAGGCGAACAGGGCGTGCGCCGCGGCCCCCAGGGTGGTGACCAGGACCAGCAGCAGATCCGCGGCGAACTCCGCGCCCTGCGTCTCCTCCGGGGTCAGCGCCGCCCAGAGCACCCAGGCCACGTTGGCGGCCGCGAAGCCCGCGAACGCCGCCCAGTCGACGGCCCGCCGCCGCCGGGCGGCGATGGCGAGGGACGGCACGAAGGACAGCATGCCCAGCGTGACCACGGGTACCGCGGCCAGCAGGACGCGGGGCGTCGCGGTCATCACCACCGCGAGCGGCGAACGCAGGCCTGCCTCGGCGGCGTGGGGCACAGCAGGCTTCACGCTTGGTTCCTTAGGGGAGCGACGCGGGCGGCCCGGCATGGAGCGGATCGGACCGTTCGCACAGACGCCCGATGGATTCGGACGCCGTAGAGTACACCGCTCCTTCACAGGTCCGACACAGCGGGCGCCCCGGCGCCGGGGGACGGGGGCCGGTCAGCCCCCGCACAGCTCCAGCATGACCTTCTTGTCCGCGGTGGTGACCGAGAGCTCGTACTTCAGCGAGACCTGGGCGAACCGCAGCGCGTACGAGCAGCGCACCGGCTTGTACGGCGGCAGCCACGACGCGGGGCCCGAGTCGCGCTTGGCGTTGTTGGCCGGGCCGTCGACCGGGAGAAGGTTCAACGGATCGTTCGCGATCTGCTGCCTCTTGGCCTCGTTCCAGCGGGCAGCGCCCATCTGCCAGTCGTACGAGAGCGGCATGACGTGGTCGATCTGGACCTTGGTGGCCTGCTGCTTGCGCCACTCGATGGATGAGCCGGTGTACGGGTCCATGAGCGTCATGGCGATGACCACGCAGTCCGAACCCGACCGGAGTGCGACCTTCTTGCCGTCCCTGGCCAGCAAGTCGTTCCGGGTGTCGCAGCCGTTGCGCGAGAGCGGGATGCCGTCGACCGAGTCCTTCCAGGCGTACCCGAACTTGTCCCGCTCGTAGCCGGTCTTGGGGCCCCGCCCCTTGGTCGCCACCTTCTCGATGACCTTCCGGGCCGCCGCCCGGTCCGCGTCCGAGGTGAGGGGGGCGAGGCCCGGCTTCGTACCGTCCGGGTTGTCCAGCGGGCTGGCGCCGAAGCCGGTGGCGGACCGGCCGCCGCCGTTCGCGCTGCTGCTCGCCCCACCGTCGCCGGAGGCCACCTGTTCGGGGTCACAGCCGGTCAGGGCCAGTACGGCCGCCACGCCCAGGGCGGGCACGATCACTCGACAATCGCGGGGAGATATCACTCGAAGCCGTCCTGACGGGGAGAAAGCCGAACCAACCCGGGAATCCTACGGACGTCTGCCCCGTCAGGGAGTGTTCATGGCACCCAGTCACTCCGGATGCGGCCCGGATCACACCTTGCCGATGCCCAGCGTCGTCTCCATCGGCAGCAGCCCGGAGCCGATCGCCGCCACCCACAACGGGCCCAGCAGCTCCACGAGCCGCTCCCGCTCCTCGTCCCGCAGTGCCCGCCACGGCGCGGCCGCCGCCTCGTCCGTGCGCCGCTCGACCTCGGCGCGCAGCGCCCTGCCCGCCTCCGTCGCCGTGCCGTCGTCCGCCACCAGGTGGCGCTTCAGCAGCCGTTCGCGGGCCTCGGCCCAGTCCTCGGCGCTCCAGCGCCGGCTCGCGAACACCTCCGGGCGCGCCGCGCCGATGGCGGCGAACGAGACCAGCGCCTCGGCCGGGTCGAGTTCCGCGTCGGCGAGCGCCGCGAGATGGCCGTCGCCGCGGTGTTCGCGCAGGACGGTCGCCGCGTGCCAGAGCACCAGGTGCGGTGCGTCCGGCCAGGGCAGCGCGGCGTTGGCGGCGGCGAGCGGGCGGCCCGTCGTGTCGGCGGCCTCCGCGACGCGTCGCACGAGCGCGGCGGCCTCGGCCGTGTCCGGCGCGGTGGCCGCCTCCCCGAGGATCGTCCGGTACGCGCGGTCGACGGCCCGGCCCCTGGCGGCGAGCACGGCGTCGGGCGAGGCGACGGACCAGACGGCGGGGACGTACTCGTCCACCATCGCCGGGCTGAAGCTGTAGAAGGTCTCCGCGACCCGGCCGGCCCCGGCCCCTTCCTCGCCGAGCGGCGCCGCCCGCCACGCGAAGTAGCTCGGCCAGCGCTCGTCGACCGCGTACCCGAGCGCCGCGGCCTCCTCGAAGGCCTCCGGCGCGTAGTAGAGAACAGCGTGCAAGGGCTCCAGCAGGTGCCACATCTGTCGTACGCGACCCAGTTCGTCGGACATGTCTCCGCCTTCCGCGGCAGCTTCAATCTTGCCAGTGACTAGATGTTCCTCGGCAGTCAGACTGCACCCCGTCCAGTGAACTTGTCAATGACTAGATTGCGCGTAGGGTTCCCTCCATGAGCAGCGACCGCACCTACCACCACGGCGACCTGCGGCGGGCCGTCCTCTCCGCCGCCCTCGACGTCATCCGCGCCGAGGGCCCCGCCGCGCTGAGCCTGCGCGATCTGGCCCGCCGGGCCGGCGTCTCCCACGCCGCCCCCGCCCACCACTTCAAGGACCGCACCGGCCTGCTCACCGCCGTCGCCGCCGAGGGCTACGGGCTGTTCGCCGACGCCCTGGCCGACGCGCCCGACCTGCGGGAGCGGGGCGTGCGGTACGTACGGTTCGCCGCCGAACACCCGGCCCACTTCCAGGTGATGTTCCAGCCGGATCTCTACCGCGCCGACGACCCGGACCTCCTCGCGGCCAAGGAGCGGGCGTCGGTGGCGCTGCGCGCGGGCGTCACCGGACTCCCCTCCGGCGGCGGGGACGACGCCCGGCTCACCGGCGTGGCCGCCTGGTCCCTGGCCCACGGCTTCGCCACCCTGCTGCTCAGCGGCAACCTGAGCGAGGCGGTCGGCGACCGGGACCCGGAAGAGGTGTTCCGGGCGCTCGCCACGCCGGTCTTCGCGCCGGACGGGCCCAACTGACGCTCACCCGGCGGGAATAGCCGACGCCTCCGCGTGATTGGCCATGTCGTGCGCACGTGATCCACGAGACGGTCATCCGAAGAGAACGAAGGCGGGAACCATGGAATCCACGAAGGCGGCACGGCATACGGGCGTCGCGCTGTTATCGGCACTCGCTCTGGTGGCGCTGCCGGTCGTCGGCGGACAGTTCACCGGCGCCTCCGCGCAGGCCGTGGCGGCCGGTAACGGCATCACGCCGCAGCCGGACCGCGGCGCATGGCAGGGCGGCTGGGCCGCCTCGCCGCAGGCACCGACCGAGGTCTTCACGCCGAACTGGTCGCGGCAGGGCTTCGCGGACCAGACGGTCCGACAGGTGGTACGGGTCAGCACGGGCGGCACCCGGGCCCGCGTCGAACTGTCCAACCGCTACGGGAGCACGCCGCTGCGCATCACCGGGGCGACGGTGGCTCGTACGGACAACGGAGCCTCGGTCGCCGAGGGTTCGGTCCGGCGGCTGTCCTTCGGCGGGAACGCCGCGGTGACCGTCCCGGCGGGGTCCGACGCGACCAGTGACGCGGCGCCGTTCAGGACCCGGGCGCTGGAGTCGCTGACCGTCACGCTGTACCTGAGCGCACCGACCGGCCCCGCCACCTTCCACATGATGTCGTCGGCCACGAGCTACCGGGCGCAGGGCGATCACCGGGCCGACCGCGACGGCGCGGCGTTCACGGAGACCAGCGAGTCCTGGTACTACCTCACCGGCGTCGAGGTCGGCGGCGGTGGCGCCCCGCGCGGGAACGGGGTGGTGGCGTTCGGCGACTCCATCACCGACGGCGTCGGATCCACGCCGGACACGAACAACCGGTACCCCGACGAACTGGCGGAGCGCTTCGCGGCCACCGGAAGGCCGCGCAGCGTCCTCAACCACGGGATCGGCGGCAACCAGGTCACGAACGACACGGACTGGGCCGGGGAGAAGGCCGTGGTCCGCTTCGAGAAGGACGTGCTCGACGAGCCGGGCGTGGGCACGGTCATCGTGCTGGAGGGCATCAACGACATCGGGGCGAGCGGTGCGGGCGGGGTCGGCGCACCCACGCCCGAGGTGTCCGTCGCCCAACTGGTAGCCGGGCAACGGTCATTGATCCGCCAGGCGCACGCCAAGGGCCTCAAGGTGATCGGCGCGACGCTGACGCCGATCAAGGGCTCGTTCTACGACAGCCCCGTCAACGAGGCCAAGCGCGACGCGGTCAACGACTGGATCCGCACGTCGGGCGCGTACGACGACGTGGTCGACCTGGACCGCGCCGTGGCCGACCCCGAGGACCCGGACAGCATCGCCCCGGCCTACGACTCGGGCGACCATCTGCACCCGAGTGACGCGGGCTACCGGGCGATGGCCGGGGCGCTGGACCTGCGCAGGCTCTGAGGACCCTGCCGCGTGCGGCAATCCACCCCTCGACGAGCCGCGTGCGGCCCTCCGCCTATCGACGCGGAGGGCCGCACCGGCTCCTCACGACCCCAGGATCGTGGTGAGGAACTCCCCCGTCCATGCCAGCAGTTCACGGCCGACGACCGGCTTGCCGCCGATCCTTCCCGCGGTGGGGCGCGGCACCAGGATCTGGTGCAGGGCCGGCTTGATGATCGTCTTCGGGTAGAGGCGCTTCAGGCGCAGCTCCTGCGACTCGCGCAGCTCCACCGGCGCGAAGCGGATGTTCGACCCCTGGAGCAGGATGTCGCCGACGCCGCAGGCGCGGGCCAGCATCCGCAGTCCGGCGACCAGGAGGAGGTTCTCGACCGGCTCCGGGAGCTTGCCGTAGCGGTCGGTGAGCTCCTCGCGCACCGCCCTGATGTCGTCCTCCGAGGAGGCCGAGGCGATCGAGCGGTAGGCCTGGAGGCGCAGCCGCTCGCCGGGGGCGTAGTCGTGCGGGACGTGTGCGTCGACCGGGAGCTCGATCTTGACCTCGAGCGGCGGCTCCTCCTCCACTCCGCCTTCGAGAGAGGCCCGGTAGCCGGCGACCGCCTCGCCGACCATGCGGATGTACAGGTCGAAGCCGACCCCCGCGATGTGGCCGGACTGCTCGCCGCCCAGCAGGTTGCCCGCGCCGCGGATCTCGAGGTCCTTCATGGCCACGTACATGCCCGCGCCCATCTCGGTGTGCTGGGCGATCGTGGCGAGACGCTCGTGGGCCGTCTCGGTGAGCGGCTTCTCCGGCGGGTAGAGGAAGTAGGCGTAGCCGCGGTCGCGGCCACGGCCGACGCGGCCGCGCAGCTGGTGGAGCTGGGAGAGGCCGAAGTTGTCGCCGCGTTCCACGATCAGGGTGTTGGCGTTGGAGATGTCGATGCCGGACTCGACGATCGTCGTGGAGACCAGGACGTCGAACCTCTTCTCCCAGAAGTCCACCACCACTTGTTCCAGGGCCTGTTCGGACATCTGGCCGTGGGCGGTAGCGATCCGCGCCTCGGGCACGATCTCGCGGAGGCGGGCGGCGGCCCGGTCGATGGACTCGACCCGGTTGTGGATGTAGAACGCCTGGCCCTCGCGAAGCAGTTCGCGGCGGATGGCCGCGCCGATCTGCTTCTCCTCGTACGGGCCGACGAAGGTGAGGACCGGGTGGCGCTCCTCGGGCGGGGTGGTGATCGTCGACATCTCGCGGATGCCGGTCACCGCCATCTCCAGGGTACGGGGAATGGGAGTCGCGGACATCGTGAGGACGTCCACGTTGGCGCGGAGCTTCTTCAGCTGCTCCTTGTGCTCGACGCCGAAGCGCTGTTCCTCGTCGACGATGACCAGGCCGAGGTCCTTGAACTTGGTCTCGGAGGAGAAGAGGCGGTGCGTGCCGATGACGAGGTCGACCGAGCCCTCGCGGAGCCCTTCGAGCGTCGCCTTGGAATCGGTCTCGGACTGGAAGCGGCTCAGTGCCCGTACGTTGACGGGGAACTGGGCGTACCGCTCGGTGAAGGTGTTGTAGTGCTGTTGGACCAGGAGGGTCGTGGGGACGAGGACGGCGACCTGCTTGCCGTCCTGGACCGCCTTGAAGGCCGCCCGTACGGCGATCTCCGTCTTGCCGTAGCCGACGTCGCCGCAGATCAGGCGGTCCATGGGGACGGACTTCTCCATGTCCTCCTTGACCTCCGCGATGGTGCTGAGCTGGTCGGGCGTCTCCGCGTACGGGAAGGCGTCCTCCAGTTCGCGCTGCCAGGGGGTGTCCGGGCCGAAGACATGGCCGGGGGCCGCCATCCGGGCCGCGTAGAGCTTGATCAGGTCGCCCGCGATCTCCTTGACGGCCTTCTTGGCGCGCGCCTTCGTCTTCGTCCAGTCGGCGCCGCCGAGCCGGTGCAGGGTCGGGGCCTCGCCGCCGACGTACTTGGTGACCTGCTCCAGCTGGTCGGTCGGGATGTACAGCCGGTCGCCGGGCTGGCCGCGCTTGGCGGGGGCGTACTCGACGAGGAGGTACTCGCGGGTGGCGCCCTGCACCGTGCGCTGCACCATCTCGATGTAGCGGCCCACACCGTGCTGCTCGTGGACGATGTAGTCGCCCGTCTCCAGCGTCAGCGGGTCGATGGACTTCCTGCGGCGGGCCGGCATCCGGCCCAGGTCCTTGGTGGCGGTGCGCTGGCCGGTCAGGTCCGTCTCGGTGAGGACGGCGATCCTGAGCTCGGCGTCGACGAAGCCGTGGTCGATGGCGCCGCAGGAGACGTGGACGAGGGACGGGGTGATCTCGTCGAGGTCCGCGTCGAGGCGGGCCGGGACGCCTTCGCCGCTCAGCACCTCGACGGTACGGGAGGCGAGGCCCTGGCCCTCGGTGACGTACACCGTGCGCCAGCCGTCGGCCAGCCAGCCCTTGGTGTCGGCGAGCGCGCGGGCGGTGTCGCCGCGGTACGCCTCGGGTGCGTGCATCCGGAGCTTGAGGGTGTCGTCGTCCAGTTCCTCGTCGGCGGCGAACGGGGAGACGGACCACCACATCATGTTCAGCTCGCGGGCCCGGTCGCGGACGTCCGCGATGCCGCGCAGCGAGGCCGCGCCGACGTCGATCGGGGCCTCGCCGCCGCCCGCCGTGGCCGCCCAGGACGCCTCCAGGAACTCCTGGCTGGTGGCGACCAGGTCCGCGGCCCGGGTACGGACCCGCTCGGGGTCGCACACGACGGCCATGGAGCCCTTGGGCAGGACGTCGATCAGCAGTTCCATGTCGTCGACGAGGACGGGGGCCAGGGACTCCATGCCCTCGACCGCGATGCCCTCGGCGATCTTGTTGAGGAGTTCGCCCAGCTCGGGGTGGGCCTCGGCGAGCGCGGCGGCCCGCTCGCGGACGTCGTCGGTCAGCAGGAGCTCCCGGCAGGGCGGCGCCCACAGCCCGTGCTCGGCGATCTCCAGCGACCGCTGGTCGGCGATCTTGAAGTAGCGGATCTCCTCGACGTCGTCGCCCCAGAACTCCACCCGGAGCGGGTGTTCCTCGGTCGGCGGGAAGACGTCCAGGATGCCGCCTCGTACGGCGAACTCGCCGCGCTTCTCGACGAGTTCGACCCGGGAGTACGCGGCTGCCGCGAGCGCCTCGACGGTCTTGCCGAGATCCGCGCTCTGCCCGATCCGCAGCGCCACGGGCTCCAGGTCCCCGAGCCCCTTGACCTGCGGCTGGAGCACGGAACGGATGGGTGCGACGACGACGGAGACGGGCCCGGTCTCCGGGTCGTCCTGCCTCGGGTGCGCGAGGCGCCGCAGCACGGCCAGCCGGCGGCCCACGGTGTCGGAGCGGGGCGACAGGCGCTCGTGCGGCAGCGTCTCCCAGGACGGGTACTCCGCGATCGTGTCCGGCGGCAGCAGGGTGCGCAGCGCGGCCGCCAGGTCCTCGGCCTCGCGCCCGGTCGCGGTGACGGCGAGCACGGTCCGCTTCGAGTCCCGGGCGAGGGCCGCCACGGCGAAGGGCCGGGCGGCGGGCGGGCCCACCAGGTCGATGTGCATCCGGTGCCCGTCCCCGGCGGCCTTCACCGCTTCGTCGAGCGCCGGATCACGTACGACGACATCCAGCAGACCGTGCAGGCTCATGAAGGGCTTCCGTCCGGGTAACGAGGGCGACAATCTGGCAGCCGGCTGCTGCCAGGGGCAACGCGAAGGGCCCGACACGTCAGACGGGCCGGGGGTTACCCCAGCGTACGACTCCGGGGTGACAGCCGCGCCCGCAACCGGGCAGCGCGCCGCGCCGCGGGGGCCGGCGGGTATGGAATCCGGCAAGGTCCCCGCAGACGAATTCCGGCCCCGGGCGCTTGGAGGAGCGCCCGGGGCCGGAATCTTCAGTCTATGCGGACCGCCCGGGTCACCCGTCCGTGGCGATGGCGTTCAGGACGTTCATCCGTCCGGCCCGGAAGGCCGGGACCAGCGCCGCGAACAGTCCTACGAAGGCCGAGGCGACGAACACCGTGATGATCGTCGGCCACGGGATCTCCAGGACGCCGAAGCCCTCCAGTGCCAGCAGCTTCTGGGCGGAGGTGCCCCAGCCCATGCCCAGGCCGAGGCCCAGCAGGGCGCCGAACAGGGCGATGACCACGGACTCCAGCCGGATCATCCGGCGCAGCTGGCGGCGGGAGAGGCCGATGGCGCGCATCAGGCCGATCTCGCGGGTCCGCTCGACGACCGACAGGGCGAGGGTGTTCACGACCCCGAGCACCGCGACGATGATCGCCAGGGCGAGCAGGCCGTAGACGATGTTCAGCAGCTGGCCGATCTGGTCCTTCAGGTTCTGCTTGAAGTCGGTCTGGTCGAACACCTTGACCGTCGGATCGCCGGCGACGGCCGCCTTGAGCGACTCGTACGCCTGGTCCTGCTGGTCCGGAGCCGCCTTCGCGAACAGCATGGAGTCCAGGGGCATGCTTACGGCCGGTACGTACCGCGCGACCGTGGTGAGGTTCGTGTACATCGCCCCGGAGTCGAGCGCGGAGTCGTCGGAGGTGACCGCGGCGATCTTCAGCCGGGCCGGTCTGCCGTGGTCGAAGGCCACTGTCAGTTCGTCACCGACCTTGACGCCGTGGCGCTCCGCGAACTCCGACCCGACGGACATCGCGTCCTTGCCGTAGGCAGCGGACAGGTCTCCCGAGAGCGTGTCGCGTGACAGATCCTGTGTGTACGTCGGATCGGTGGCGCTCAGGCCCACCTTCTCGGTGGAGCCGTCCGACAGGGTCAGCCGGGCCTGTACTTCCTTCGCATGCGTGACGTGTGCGAGGTGCGGGGCCCCCTCGACCGCCGCACTGGTCTGCTTGGTGAGCGGCCTCCCGTCACCGCCGCCCACCTGCACGATGAAGTCCGCCCCCACCGACTTGTCCAGTGCGTCGGTGGCCGAGGCGACCATGGAGGAGCCCACCACCGACAGGCAGGCCACCAGGGCCAGGCCGATCATGAGGGCCGCACCGGTCGCGCCGGTCCGGCGCGGGTTGCGCAGCGCGTTGCGCTCGGCGAGCCGGCCGACCGGGCCGAAGAGCCTGAGGACGACGACGCTGAGCGCCCGTACGACGACTCCGGCGAGCAGCGGGCCGATGACGATGAAGCCGATGAGGGTGAGGACCACACCCAGACCGAGGAAGGCCGAGCCGTCGCCCGCCTCGTCCGCCTGCGTCGTCGCCCACAGGGCGGCGGCACCGGCGCCGGTGAGGACCAGGCCGATACCGGCCCGGATCCAGCCGGACTTGGCGTCGGCCGGTGTTCCGGCGTCGCGCAGCGCGGCCATCGGGGAGACCTTGCCGGCCCGGCGGGCCGGGATGTAGGCGGCGAGGACGGTCACGATGATGCCGAGTGCGAGGCCGATCACGGGGGTCGTCCAGGCGACGGTGAGGTCACCGGTGGACAGTTCCATGCCGATGGCGCCCATGAGCTTCATCAGCCCGACGGCCAGCCCGACGCCGGCGGCGACGCCGAGGATCGATCCGACGATGCCCAGGAGCACCGCTTCGAGCAGCACGGACCGGTTGACCTGCTTGCGGCTGGAGCCGATGGCCCGCATCAGGCCGATCTCGCGGGTCCGCTGGGCGACCAGCATCGAGAAGGTGTTGACGATCAGGAAGATGCCGACGAGGAAGGCGATCCCGGCGAAGCCGAGCATCGCGTACTTCATCACGTCGAGGAAGTCGCCCATGGAGTCCTTGTTGGCCTCCGCGGCTTCCTTCTGGGTCTGCACCTTGTACGCGGCGGAGCCGTCCAGTGCGGCGGCGACGCTCTGCTTCAACTGCGTGTCGCTGACGCCGGGTTCGGCGGTGATGGAGATCTGTGTGAAGACGTCGGGGCTGCCGAGCAGCATCCGCTGGGCGGTGGCCGTGTCGAGGTAGACGATGGCCGCGCCCGGGTTGGTGACCTTGAAGGTGGCGATGCCGCTGATGCGCGCCCTGACATCACCGGTGACCGCGATGGTGCGCAGTTCGTCACCGATCTTCAGGTCGTGCTTGTCCGCGGTGTCGGCGTCGACCATGACCTCGGTCGGGCCGCGCGGGGCGTGACCGGAGGTGATCTCCATGGAACGCAGGTCGTTGGTGGTCCAGTTGCCGGCCAGCGTCGGGGCGCCCGTGTCGGAGCCCATGTTCTTGTTGTGGCTGTCGACGACCGTGACCGCCGAGCTGGAGATGGCGCCTTCGGCCTTCTTCACCCCGTCGGCCTTCTCCACCTGGGCGACGACGGAGGCGGGCAGCGACTGGGGCTTGCCGTTCTCCGGGGTGTCGTCGACCTTCGCCGTCTTCGGGCTGACGGTGACGTCGGCCGACGTCGCGGCGAAGAGCTTGTCGAACGTGGTGTTCATCGTGTCGGTGAACACGAGCGTGCCGCACACGAACGCCACCGACAGCAGGACGGCGACGGCGGAGAGCGCCATGCGTCCCTTGTGCGCGAAGAAGTTGCGCATCGAGGTCTTCCAGACGGTCATGACGTCCGCCCGCGCGCGTCGAAGTCCTTCATGCGGTCCAGCACCTGGTCGGCGGTGGGGTTGAGCATCTCGTCGACGATGCGCCCGTCGGCGAGGTACAGCACACGGTCGGCGTAGGAGGCGGCGACCGGGTCGTGCGTGACCATGACGATGGTCTGGCCGAGTTCGTCGACGGACTTGCGCAGGAAGTTCAGCACCTCGGCGCCGGCCCGTGAGTCCAGGTTTCCGGTCGGCTCGTCACCGAAGATGATCTCCGGCTGTGCGGCGAGCGCCCGGGCCACCGCGACGCGCTGCTGCTGGCCGCCGGAGAGCTCCGTCGGCCGGTGCTTGAGCCGCTCGGCGAGACCGACGGTCTCCACGACCTGGCGCAGCCAGGCGGCGTCGGGCTTACGGCCCGCGATGTCCATCGGCAGCGTGATGTTCTCCAGCGCGTTGAGCGTCGGCAGGAGGTTGAACGCCTGGAAGATGAAGCCGATGCGGTCGCGCCGCAACTGGGTGAGCTTCTTGTCCTTGAGCCCGGTGATCTCGGTCTCCGCGAGGTGGATCTGCCCGGAGGTCACGGTGTCCAGACCGGCGAGGCAGTGCATCAGCGTGGACTTGCCGGAGCCGGACGGGCCCATGATGGCCGTGAACTGGCCGCGTGCGATGTCGACGTCGACGTGGTCGAGCGCGACGACCCGGGTCTCACCGACCCCGTACGCCTTGACGACCTGCCGCGCTCGCGCAGCCACGGCCGTACGCCCTCCAGTGCCCCCGTGCCTGGGAATGGTTACAGCCGTTGTCACGGTTTTTCTCCTATGTCGGTCGACGACAGCTCGTCGCTGTCTGCTGTGAAGTCTGGTCGTGGGAGGGGGTCCGGCGCGCTGGTGCCCAGCGCAGTCTTCGGGTGGGGTTTTCCCCACCCCGCCCCCTGTGGTCTGCCGCAACCCCGGTGCATGACCACGCTACGGAGCGGGTGGGGCGGGGCACGTCCTCCGCCGGGAGGAACGGTCCCTGGCCAGATGTAAGGAGGTCCCCCTAGGGGTCTGGTCCCCCGGGTGGACACGTCTCTCAGGGCCTGCGCCCATGGGTCCACACCGCTGGGTGGAGCGGCGGGGCCCGGCCGTACGCGAACGCCCTGCTGAGGGACTTCAGCCGCGGCGTCCCGCGCCCGGGGCCGTCGCGGTACGGGGCCTCGGGGCCAGCGC
>NZ_JAELVH010000137.1 GCF_019399235.1 Streptomyces poriferorum
GCCGCCCGGCGAGGCGTACGGCAGCAGCGTGCAGCGCAGGAAGCGGGCCCAGTCCGCGCCACGCGCGTCGCCGTACGCCTCGCCGGGCGGCAGCAGCGTGCAGCGCAGGAAGCGGGCCCAGTCCGCGCCACGCGCGTCGCCGTACGAGTCGAACAGCGCGGCCGCCTCACCGCACAGTTCCAGGGCCTGCGGCGCGCGCTGGTTGCCCGCGTCGACCAGGGCCAGCTCCAGAGCCGTCCAGGCCTCCCCGTGGGCGACGCCGATGCGGCGGAAGTCGGCCCGCGCGTCGGCCAGCAGCTGGCGGGCGAACCCCGAATTGCGCAGGTTGCCCGTCTGGGCGGCCCGCTGGTCGCGGGTGACGCGCCCCGAGTGGTGGCGGGCGCACGCCAGCCCGTACACGTCCCGCATCCGGGAGAACATCGTGCGGGCCCGCTCCAGCTGCCGTACCGCCTGATCGGTGTCGCCGGCCTCCTCCAGGGCCTGGCCCAGGTAGTAGAGCGTCCACGCCTCGCCGCGGGCGTCCTCGCTGTCGCGGTGACGGGCCAGCGCCGCGTTCAGCTGCTCGACCGCGGTGGCCGGATCGCCGTCCATCAGCCGGGCCCGGGCCAGCTGGGTCAGCGCCCACGCCGAACCCCGCTCGTCCCGTGTCCGCCCGTACAGATCCAGGGCCGTACGCAGCGCGGTCTCGGCCCGCTCCACATCGCCCGTCCGCAGGCGCACCTGACCCAGCTGGAACTGCGTCCACGCCTCCCCGTGCAGCGACTCGCCCTCGCGGTGCAGGACCAGAGCGGTGTCCAGGAGCTCCAGCGCCTCGGCCAGGTGGGCCCGGTCGCGTTCCACCGCGGCCAGCGCGTGCAGCGACCAGGCCCGGTCCTCCGCCTGGGCCGCCGACGCCTGCAGCTCGATCGCCTCGCGCAGCCGCGCCGCCGCCTCCGTCAGGTTGCCCTGGTGGTGCAGGGTGATGCCGAGCGAGCACAGCGCCAGCGCCGTACCCGAGTCGTTCTGCGCCTCGCGGTACAGGCCGACGACGGACGACAGCGTGGTGCGGGCCTTGTCCAGCTCGCCGAGCTGACGGGCCGCGATCCCGGTCCGCCACTGCACCGATCGCTCCAGCAGCCCCTGGTCGACGGCCTGCGTCAACTCGCTTATCTCACCCAGCCGGTAGAGGTCGCCACGCAGCAGGCAGTAGTCGCACAGCGCGCCCAGCAGGTCGAGTACCGCGCCCTGGTCGACGCCCTCGCTGTGCCGCAGCGCGGACGTGATGAAGCTCGACTCGTCGTCCAGCCAGCGCAGCGCCGCGTCGAGCGAGCCGAACCCGTGCGGTCCGAACTGCCCGGCCCGGGTGGACATCTTGCCGTCGACCATCCGGATGACCGAGCCCGCCAGCTCGGCGTAGTTCGCGATGAGCCGCTCCTGCGCGGCCGTCCGGTCCGCGGCCTCCTCCTCGTCGTTCAGCCGGGCCAGGGCGAAGCCCCGTACGAGATCGTGCAGCCGGTAGCGCGAGCCCCGCACATGGTCCAGCAGCCCGGCCTCCGTCAGAGCGGTCAGCAGCCGTCCGGCCTCCTGCTCGTCGGCCGACAGCAGCGCGGCGGCCGCCGCGGCGCCGAGGCTGGCACGACCGGCCAGCGCGAGCCGGCGCAGCAGCCGCCGCGCCTGCTCGGACTGGTCGGTGTAGCGCAGCCACAGGGCCCGCTCGACCGGCGGGACCGGTCCGTACGCGGCCAGGCCGGCCGCCAGCGTGCTCGGAGTACGCGCCCCGAGCGAGGAGCCCGCGACCCGCAGCGCCAGCGGCAGCCCGCCGCACAGCTCGGTGATCGCCTCGCCGGCCGGGTAGTCGTACGGCCCCTCCCCGTCCTCCTTCGACACCTCCCGCAGCAGTTCCTCCGCACCCGCGGGGTCGAGCGCCCCGACCTCCAGCTGATGGACCCGGGCCGGCAGGGACCCCGGGAGACCGAGCGGTTCACGGGCGGTGACCAGGACGAGGCTGTCCGAGCGTTCCGGTATCAGGGTGCGGACCTGCTCGGCATCGCTCGCGTCGTCGAGCACGACCGTCACCGGGGTGCCGGTCAGGTGCTGGTGGTACAGCTCGCTGAGCCGGCGCACCTGTTGCTCGGCGGAGGAGCTGTCCCGGAACAGCAGCTGCTCGCGGGGGGCGCCGAGCCGGTTCAGCAGATGCAGCAGCGCGTCCCGGGTCGGCAGCGGCGGCTCGTCGTCGGCGCCGCCGCGCAGATCTACCACGCACGCGCCCCGGAACTGGTCCTTCAGGCTGTGCGCCGCCCGCACGGCCAGGGTGGTGCGCCCGGATCCCGGCGGTCCGTGCAGGACGACGACGGTCGGCTTCGTCTCCGTCGAGGCACGGGCCGCGTGCACCCACTGGGTGATCTGCGCCAGTTCGGCCCGCCGGCCCGCGAACCCGCCCTCGGAGGAGGGCAGATGACTGAACGACTGATCGAGGACCGCACGCATGCGCGCGGCCGCGCTCCGGTCCCCGCCGCGCAGCTGGGGCGCGGTCCGTTCCGCAGCGGCCTTCTTCTTCGCCGGGGTGCGGGACGAGGCCGTCAGCATTCGCTGCTGGTCGATGAACGGGCGGATGCCCCGTACCTCCAGCGCCGTCAGCCACTGAAGCCGTAGCTGCTCCGTCCCGCCGGGCTGCCCGAGGGCCCCGGCCCGGCGGTGCGCGGCCGGCCAGTGCGA
Organism: Streptomyces poriferorum; assembly: GCF_019399235.1. Classification (GTDB taxonomy): domain Bacteria; phylum Actinomycetota; class Actinomycetes; order Streptomycetales; family Streptomycetaceae; genus Streptomyces; species Streptomyces poriferorum. The sequence continues at coordinate 2,695 of NZ_JAELVH010000137.1, forward strand.
GGCGGTGACCTTGGCGACGGTGGCGGTGGCGCCGGCGACCGCGACGACTGCGCCCGCGCCGAGCGCCAGGCCCGACGCCGTACCGAGCGCCACATCCGCGCCGAAGGCCGCAGCGGCGGCAACCCCGGTGACCAGCAACGGCGTTCCGAGCGTCGCCCGGCTGAACCGTCGCGCAAGCGGCTGTTGCCCGGCCGTCTCGACGTCGAGCGCCTGGGTGTACGTGTCGTACTCCTCGCCCGCCCCGGCCGCCAGCGAGTCGAGCGCGGCGCGGCCGCGTGCCATCAGCGTGCCGGGATCGGTCCGGCCGCCGGAGCGGCGCACCTCTTCCTCCACGGCCCGTGCCAACAGCCGTTCGGCTTCCGCCCGGTGGCTGTCCCGCATCCGCATAAGTCCCCCTCGGTCCCTGCCCTTTCGGCGGTCCGGCATCCGGCCGCCTGAGGTACCAGTCTCCCGCCTGGGACCGGCGCGCGACAGGGAGTCCGCGAGACTGCGCCGCCGGCCCCGTGGAGGAGGCGGAGCGCGGGGTGGCATCCGGAGGACGGCAGAGCCCGGGCCGGCCCTTACCCCGTTCGGGCGCCGCCCCGTGGCGCATGCGCGGGGTGGAGGCGGGTGCGCAAGGATGGGGGCATGTCCAACCGACTCGCGCAGGCCACGTCCCCGTACCTCCTCCAGCACGCGGAGAACCCCGTCGACTGGTGGCCATGGGAGCCGGAGGCCTTCGAAGAGGCACGACGGCGCGATGTTCCCGTTCTGCTGTCGGTCGGCTACTCCGCATGCCACTGGTGTCATGTGATGGCGCACGAGTCGTTCGAGGACGCCGGGCTCGCGGAGTACCTGAACGCGCACTTCGTGCCGGTCAAGGTCGACCGCGAGGAGCGGCCCGACGTCGACGCCGTGTACATGGAGGCGGTGCAGGCCGCGACGGGGCAGGGCGGCTGGCCGATGACCGTGTTCCTCACCGCCGACGCCGAACCGTTCTACTTCGGTACGTACTTCCCGCCCGAGTCCCGGCACGGCCTGCCGTCGTTCCGGCAGGTGCTCGAAGGGGTGGCGGCGGCCTGGACCGACCGCCGGGACGAGGTCGGCGAGGTCGCCGGGCGCATCGTCCACGACCTGTCCGAGCGCACCCTCGACCACGGCGGCGACGGGCTGCCCGGTGAGGCGGAGCTCGCGCAGGCGCTGCTCGGACTGACCCGGGAGTACGACGAGAAGCACGGCGGCTTCGGCGGCGCGCCCAAGTTCCCGCCGTCGATGGCCATCGAGTTCCTGTTGCGCCACCACGCCCGCACCGGGGCGGACGGCGCACTGCAGATGGCGGCCGACACCTGTGAGGCGATGGCCAGGGGCGGGATCTACGACCAGCTCGGCGGCGGCTTCGCCCGCTACGCGGTGGACCGTGAGTGGGTCGTCCCGCACTTCGAGAAGATGCTCTATGACAACGCGCTGCTCTGCCGCGTGTACGCCCATCTGTGGCGCTCCACCGGATCGGAGTCCGCCCGCCGGATCGCCCTGGAGACCGCCGACTTCATGGTCCGTGAACTGCGCACGGCCGAGGGCGGCTTCGCTTCCGCGCTGGATGCCGACAGCGAGGACGCGGACGGGAAGCACGTCGAGGGTGCCTACTACGTCTGGACGCCCGCGCAGCTGCGTGAGGTGCTGGGCGAGGAGGACGCCGTGTTCGCCGCGGAGCTCTTCGGGGTGACCGAGGAGGGCACCTTCGAGGAAGGTTCCTCGGTGCTCCAGCTCCCGCGTGCAGACGCGACCGACGAGGCCCGCGCCGCCGATGTGCGGGCCCGGCTGCTCGCCGCCCGGGAGCTGCGTACGCGGCCGGGCCGGGACGACAAGGTCGTCGCGGCGTGGAACGGGCTGGCGATCGCCGCGCTCGCCGAGACCGGGGCCTACTTCGACCGGCCCGACCTGATCGAGCGCGCCACCGAGGCGGCGGACCTGCTGGTGCGGCTCCACATGGGGCCGGTCGCCCGGCTGGTCCGTACCTCGAAGGACGGCCGCGCCGGCGCGCACGCCGGGGTGCTGGAGGACTACGGCGATGTCGCGGAGGGCTTCCTGGCCCTGGCAGCCGTCACCGGAGAGGGGACCTGGCTGGAGTTCGCGGGCTTCCTGACCGACATCGTGCTCCAGCACTTCACCGGCGAGGGCGGGCAGTTGTACGACACGGCGGACGACGCCGAGCAGCTGATCCGCCGTCCGCAGGACCCCACCGACAGCGCGACCCCGGCGGGCTGGACCGCGGCGGCCGGTGCGCTGCTCTCGTACGCCGCCTACACCGGATCGGAGCCCCACCGCACCTCCGCGGAAGGCGCGTTGGGTGTGGTGAAGGCGCTGGGGCCGCGCGCGCCGCGGTTCATCGGCTGGGGGCTCGCGGTGGCCGAGGCGCTGCTCGACGGGCCGCGCGAGGTGGCGGTCGCCGGGCCGGTCGGGGGCGCGCTGCACCGTACGGCCCTGCTGGGGCAGGCGCCCGGCGCGGTCGTCGCGGCGGGTGAGACGGCGGGGTCGGAGTTCCCGCTGCTGGCGGAGCGCCCGATGCTGGGCGGTGCGCCGACGGCGTACGTGTGCAGGCACTTCGTCTGCGACGCGCCGACGACGGACCCGGAGGCGCTGGCGCAGGCGCTCAGGGGCGCCGGCGGCTGAGGCTCACAGCCGCAGGCCGCCCTCCAGCGCGGTCAGGGCCTCGTCGATCATCGTGATCAGGTCGCCCTCCTGGCCGTGCTCGCCCCAGTACAGCGCGACCTCGCGCAGCGCACCCAGCACCGCCGCGATGAAGACCCGGATCCGCAGGTCGTCCGCGCTGCGGCCGGTGCGGTCGGCGAGCACCTGGGAGAGGACCTTCGCCGTGTCCGACATGGTCTCCGTCATCCGGGAGCGGATGGCGGGGACCTCCACCATCAGCCGGGTGCGCTGGCGCAGTTCCTCGTCCTCCGCGGTGGCGAACGACGTCAGCGCCTCGCGCATCATCAGCCGCAGGGACTCCAGCGGAGGTTCGTCCAGCGGGCGGCTGCGGAGCACGGCCTCCATGATCGGGTCGTACTCGTCGGTGAGGACGATGTCCTCCTTGGTCGCGAAGTACCGGAACACCGTGCTCGGCGACACCTCGGCCGCCTCCGCGATCTGCTCGATGGTGGTCGCCTCGTAGCCCTGTTCCTGGATGAGGCGGTACGTCGCCTGCCGGATCGCGACCCGTGTCTTGAGCTTCTTGCGTTCGCGCAGCCCCATCGGGGGCTGCGCCTCGGGTGCGGTGAAGGAGGGGGTACGGGAGGTGGCGGCCATGGTTGCCATTGTCAGGCATCGATGGGGGCGGCGGCCACGTCCGCGGTTTCCTCCCGCTCCGCTTCGGCGGCCGGCAGGAACGCCCCGACGAGCAGGGCGCTGACCAGCGCGGTGGCACCGACGACCAGCAGTACCAGGCTCATGCCGTGGATGTACGCGGCGTCGGCGGACTCCGCGAGCCGCTGCGCCCCGAGCCGTGCCACGACGGCGTGGGCGGCGACGACGGAGTCCCCGGCCGTGTCCGCGGCTGCGGCCGGCAGACCCGCGGTGTCGAGCCGGCCGCTGTAGGCCCCGGCGAGCAGGCTGCCCAGCAGGGCGATCCCGAGGGCGCTGCCCGTCTGGCGCACGGTCATCAGCAGCCCCGACCCGCTCCCCGCACGGTCCGGGGGCAGGGCGCCGAGGGCGGCGTTCATGGCGGGGACGACGGCGAAGCCGAAGCCGGCACCGGCGATGGTGAGCCAGAGGGCGGTGAATCCGTATCCGCTGCCGGCTGTCGTACGGCTGCCGAGCAGTGCGGCGAAGGCGAGCACGACGAGTCCGGCGGACATCGTGGCGCGGGCCCCGAAACGTGCGTTGACCGGGCCGCCCGCCCTGGTGGCGACGATCAGCCCGCCCATCATCGGCAGCATCCGCACACCGGTTCCGAAGGCGTCGTGGCCCAGTACCGCCTGGAGGTATCCGGGCAGGATGAACATCAGCCCGGCCAGCGCGAACATGACGAGCGTCGAGGCGAGGGCGCTCAGCAGGAAGGTCCGCTGCCGCAGCAGGGCCATGTCGAGCATCGGGCGGGCGGACCTGCGCTCGCGCAGAACGAGCGCGGCGATCAGGATCACGCCCGCGGCCAGTACGGCCAGGACCAGCGGGTCACCCCAGCCGCGGCCCGGTGCCTCGATGACCCCGTAGATCAGGGCGCCCAGGCCGGTCGCGGACAGGGCGGTGGAGACCACGTCGACCGCGGGGGCCGAGGGGTCGCGGGTCTCGGGGAGCAGGAACACGCAGGCGGCGATGCCGATGCCGACCATCGGGATGTTGACGAGGAAGACCGAGCCCCACCAGAAGTGGTCGAGCAGCCAGCCGCCCAGAATCGGGCCGAGCGGCATGCCGAGCGCGGAGGCGGCCGAGACGATGCCGACGGCCTTGATCCGGTCCTTGGGCTCACCGAACAGCGAGGGCAGTACGGCCAGGGCGAGCGGCATCACGAGCGCGCCGCCGACGCCCATCACGCAGCGGGCGGCGATCACGGTGGGCACGTCGTCGGCCAGGGTGCCGATGACCGAGCCGACGAGGAAGACGCCGAGGCCGGCGATGAGCATCCGGCGGCGTCCGAAGCGGTCGCCGAGCAGGCCCGCCGGGAGCATCAGCGCGGCGAACACGACGACGTATCCGTCGGCCATCCACTGCTGTTCGCCCGTGGTGGCGCCGAGCTCACCGGCCATGGTCGGCAGCGCCACGTTGAGGATCGTCATGTCGAATCCGAGGACGAGCATGCTCGCCACCAGGGCCCCCAGGGCCCACCAGCGCCGGTCCATGTCTCACTCCTTTGATAGTTGAAGTCAAGTGACAGTAACTCTCAAAAGATTGTGAGTGTCAATATATGGTCCGGCTGTCCGCGCCCGGACATGCGAAAGGGCCGCGGCTCGAAAGCCGCGGCCCTTCTGTCGGGGGCGCTCAGTTGTGGTTGTAGGCCACCAGCGAGATGCCGACGTAGTGGACGACGAAGGCCGCGAGGGTCAGCGAGTGGAAGACCTCGTGGAACCCGAAGAAGCGCGGTGACGGGTTCGGCCGCTTGATGCCGTAGATGACGCCACCGGCGCTGTAGAGCAGCCCGCCGACCACGACGAGCACCAGCACCGCGATCCCGCCGGTCCGCATGAAGTCCGGCAGGAAGAAGACCGCGGCCCAGCCCATCGCGATGTAGCAGGGCGTGTAGAGCCAGCGCGGGGCGCCGACCCAGAAGACCCGGAAGGCGATGCCCGCGACCGCCGCCGCCCAGACCGCCCACAGGAGCGGGGTGCCCGTGGACTCGGGCAGCAGGAGCAGGGTCAGCGGGGTGTAGGTGCCCGCGATGATCAGGAAGATGTTCGCGTGGTCGAGCCTGCGCAGTACGGCCTCGCCGCGCGGCCCCCACGTACCGCGGTGGTAGACCGCGCTCACGCCGAAGAGCAGGCACGCCGTCGCGATGTAGATCGTGCACGCGATCCGCCCGCGGGTGCTGTCCGCCAGGGCGATGAGGACGATGCCCGCGATCACGACAGCCGGGAACATGCCGGCGTGCAGCCAGCCGCGCATGCGTGGCTTGATCTCCGCATCGACGATTCCGGCTGGTTCCAGTGCGGCGGGTTCGGGTGCGGCGGCGGCAGCAGCAGTCATTACCGCATCGTACCTACGCCTCCGTAGGTATCGGATACGAGTGGCGATGCTCACGTGGGCGGCCCCCTGGACATATGGGCGGAACGGTCGGATGATCAAATGAGTGCGGTCGGCACCGGATGAGCGCCAGGGAATTCGAAGGGGTAGAAGCATCCGGGTCGCAGCCCCCACGGGGCCTACCAAACAGACACCCTCACCAAGGAGCGATCGTGGCGCGCGACATCGCGGCTCCCCTCACTGTCCCCACCAACCACCAGGAGCTCGTCTCCTGGGTCGACGAGATCGCAGCCCTCACCGAACCGGACCGTGTGGTGTGGTGCGACGGTTCCGAGGCCGAGTACGAGCGCCTGTGCGGGGAGCTCGTCGCCAAGGGCACGTTCACCAAGCTCGACGAGATCAAGCGCCCGAACTCCTACTACGCCGCCTCCGACCCGAGCGATGTCGCGCGCGTCGAGACCCGGACGTTCATCTGCTCCGCCAAGGAGGAGGACGCCGGTCCGACGAACCACTGGAAGGACCCCGCCGAGATGCGGGAGATCTTCGTGGGGGACAAGGGCGTCTTCCGCGGCTCCATGCGCGGCCGCACCATGTACGTCGTGCCCTTCTGCATGGGCCCCGTCGGCTCGCCGCTCTCCGCCATCGGCGTCGAGATCACCGACTCCGCGTACGTGGCCGTCTCGATGCGCACCATGACGCGCATGGGCCAGGCCGTCCTCGACGAGCTCGGCACCGACGGCTTCTTCGTCAAGGCCGTCCACACGCTCGGCGCACCCCTGGAGGAGGGCCAGGAGGACGTCCCGTGGCCCTGCAACTCCACCAAGTACATCTCGCACTTCCCCGAGGACCGCGAGATCTGGTCCTACGGCTCCGGCTACGGCGGCAACGCCCTGCTCGGCAAGAAGTGCTACGCGCTGCGCATCGCCTCCGTCATGGCGCGCGACGAGGGCTGGCTGGCCGAGCACATGCTGATCCTGAAGCTCACGCCGCCGCGCGGTGAGTCGAAGTACGTCGCCGCCGCGTTCCCGAGCGCCTGCGGCAAGACGAACCTCGCCATGCTGGAGCCCACGATCTCCGGCTGGACCGTCGAGACCATCGGCGACGACATCGCCTGGATGCGGTTCGGCGAGGACGGCCGCCTCTACGCGATCAACCCCGAGGCCGGCTTCTTCGGCGTCGCGCCCGGCACCGGCGAGCACACCAACGCCAACGCCATGAAGACCATGTGGGGCAACTCCGTCTTCACCAACGTCGCGCTCACCGACGACGGCGACGTCTGGTGGGAGGGCATGACCGAGGAGCTCCCGAAGCACCTCACGGACTGGAAGGGCAACGACTGGACCCCCGAGTCCGGTACGCCCGCCGCCCACCCCAACGCCCGCTTCACCGTCCCGGCGGGCCAGTGCCCGATCATCGCGCCCGAGTGGGAGGACCCGAAGGGCGTGCCGATCTCGGCCATCCTCTTCGGTGGCCGCCGCGCCTCGGCCGTCCCGCTGGTCACCGAGTCCTTCAACTGGCAGCACGGCGTCTTCCTCGGAGCCAACGTCGCCTCCGAGAAGACGGCCGCCGCCGAGGGCAAGGTCGGCGAGCTGCGCCGCGACCCGTTCGCCATGCTGCCGTTCTGCGGCTACAACATGGGCGACTACATGAACCACTGGCTGAAGGTCGGCGCGGACAAGCCGGACCAGTCGAAGCTCCCGAAGATCTACTACGTGAACTGGTTCCGCAAGAACGAGGCGGGCAAGTTCGTCTGGCCCGGCTTCGGCGAGAACAGCCGCGTCCTGAAGTGGATCGTCGAGCGCCTGGAGGGCAAGGCCGAGGGCGTCGAGACCGCGATCGGCATCCTGCCGGCCAAGGGCTCCATCGACACCGAGGGCCTGGATCTCTCCGAGTCCGACCTGGACTTCCTGCTCAAGGTGGACAAGGAGGTCTGGCGCGAGGAGGCGGCGCTGGTCCCCGAGCACCTCAACACCTTCGGTGACCACACGCCGAAGGAACTGTGGGACGAGTACCGGGCCCTGGTCCAGCGCCTGGGCTGACCGCCCCCTTCGAACTCCGCGGTCGGGCTCCCGACATCCGCCCTGACCTGTGGGGTCAACGGCTCGCCGCGGTAGGGACGTGCACGAACACGGCCCTGGCCCCCGGAACCGACAGCGGTTCCGGGGGCCGCTCCCTTTTCGGGGTGCGCCTTGCCGCACGGGCCGGCCGGCCCTGTTCGTAGTCGGGGCGTGACCCGAGCCCGAGCCCCACTCCGACGGCCCGACCTTGAGCCCGGGACCGCGCCCCACGCACGGCGGGACGTCCGGCGGGCCGGGTGACCTCGCCGATACCGGCAGCACCACCGTGGGGATCGGCAGCGCTGCTGCTGCTGCTGGCCGGCTTCGCCATGGTCCGCTTCCGGAACACGCGCGGCAGGCACTGACAGACGGACATACGGGCGCGGCCGGTCCCGCATCACCTGCGGAACCGGCCGTGCACATAGGTGGCACCCGGTCCACGCGCCGCTACGGCACGTGGACCGGGGCCGTCAGAGGGCGCCGACCAGCCGCGACGGGGCGGCGGGGGATTCGGCGGCAGCGGCCTGGACCGCTGCGGTGTGGGCGTCCATACGTTCGGCCGAGAGGATCGCGACCACGGTGTCGGCGCGGGACGCCGCCACCACCAGGGCCCGGCCCGCGAGGGCGTGGGCGCGGCGGTGGAGGGTGGCCGCGGACGCGTCGCTCAGGCCGGCGTGCCGGGCGGGCGGTGCGCCGCGCAAGCGGGCGACCTGTTCGGCGATGCGGTCGCCCGCCTCGCCCAGCCCCAGCTCGTCGGTGACCGCGAGCAGGGCGGCCAGGTGTCCGGCGAGCTGGATGTCCAGCTCCTCCTCGCGGGTGCGGTGCGGGAAGTCGTCGGCATGGTCGGCCGGTGTGTGGACCGATTTGGTGCGGATCGGCTCGTACATGGATGGCCTCCTGGTGGTGCTGTGGGAACCATCCTAGCTTGGATTCAGTCTAAAGTTGTCCATGTTCGAGAGTCTGTTCGCGGGTCACACCTGCCCGTACCCGTCCAGGAAGCGGGCGATCCGGCCGATCGCGTCCGTGAGGTCCTTCGTCGACGGCAGGGTCACGACCCGGAAGTGATCGGGATCCGGCCAGTTGAACCCCGTCCCCTGCACCACCATGATCTTCTCGGCCCGCAGCAGGTCGAGGACCATCTGCCGGTCGTCCTTGATCTTGTAGACCTTGGGGTCGAGCCGGGGGAAGAGATACAGCGCCCCCTTCGGCTTCACACAGGTCACGCCCGGAATCTGCGTCAGCAGGTCGTACGCCACGTCCCGCTGCTCCAGGATCCGCCCGCCCGGCAGCACCAGATCGTTGATCGACTGCCGGCCGCCGAGTGCGGTGGCCACGGCGTGCTGCGAGGGCATGTTGGCGCACAGTCGCATGTTGGCCAGGATCGTCAGCCCCTCGATGTACGAGGAGGCGTGTGCCTTCGGCCCGCAGACCGCCATCCAGCCGGACCGGTAACCGGCCACCCGGTAGTTCTTGGACAGCCCGTTGAAGGTGAGCACCATCAGATCGGGTGCGATCGCCGCCGTCGGCGTGTGCGTCGCGCCGTCGTACAGGATCCGGTCGTAGATCTCGTCGGAGCAGACCACCAGGTTGTGCCGCCGGGCGATCTCCGTCAGCCCGCGCAGCATCTCGTCGTCGTAGACGGCACCCGTCGGGTTGTTCGGATTGATGATCACCATCGCCTTGGTGCGGTCGGTGATCTTCCGCTCGATGTCGGCCAGGTCCGGCATCCAGTCCGACTGCTCGTCGCACCGGTAGTGCACGGCCGTGCCACCCGCCAGTGAGACGGACGCGGTCCACAGCGGATAGTCCGGAGCCGGTACGAGCACCTCGTCGCCGTCGTCGAGCAGCGCCTGCATCGACATCTGGATCAGTTCGGAGACGCCGTTGCCCAGGTAGACGTCCTCGACATCGAGGTCGATTCCCTTGGTCTGGTAGTGCTGCATCACCGCGCGCCGCGCGGACAGCAGTCCCTTCGCGTCGCCGTAGCCGTGCGCCCCGGACAGGTTGCGCAGGATGTCTTCGAGGATCTCGGGCGGGCACTCGAAACCGAACGCGGCAGGGTTGCCGGTGTTCAGCTTGAGGATGCGGTGACCTGCTGCTTCCAGCCGCATCGCCTCCTCGAGCACGGGGCCCCGGATTTCGTAACAGACGTTGGCGAGCTTCGTGGACTGGATGACCTGCATGTCTGCGAGCTTACGACTGTGTTTCGCGGGCCGCCCGGCCTTTCCGCGCCCATTGACCCACCCGGGTCCGTCCGCCCGCCGCCCCGGCTTCCATCGCCATGTGCCCGCGCCCGCCGGCCGTGGGAACCCCGGGCGCGGGCCGGGCCGGGGCTTGGAATGGGGTGGAACGGGGACGTGACGGACCGGGCCGGGTGACATGCGCCACGGCACGCCGCGGTCCGTCGCCGCCGCCCGGGTCACTCCGGCAGCCGGGCGCCCTCCGGCAACTGGATCCCGAACGTGTCCGCGAGGACGCTCACCGCCTCCGCGGTGTCCGCCAGCTCCCGCTCCTCCCGCTTGCCGTCGGCGGCCGTCACCACGAGCGTGCGGCCGGTGAGCGACAGATGCGCTTCGGGAGTGGTGCGCTGCACGTACAGCAGATGCTCGAAGGGTGAGCGCGGGTTGGTCGCGATGTGCCAGTTGATGACCTCGAAGTCGGGCGCCTCGAACGGCTCCACCGTGAACGCGTACTGCCCCTGCCAAGCCCCCTCGCCCGTCTCCGTCCGGAGCTCCCACAGCTCCAGCGGCCCGGCGTGCGGGATGTGGACGAGCCGGTGGTGGCGCGGGGTGTCGTGCAGCTCGGCGCCGGCGACCAGGGGGATCGGCTCCAGCAGCGAGCCCGCGGCGCCGAAGCCGACATCGGCGAGATACGGCGTCGCCTCACCCGGCACCCCGACCCGCATCAGCATGTGCGTCCGCGGCCGGACGTCCCCGGGGCCGGCGCCCAGCACGACGCGGGCGCACAGCAACGTGACCTCGAAGCCCAGCGCCCTCAGGGCGGCGGCGAGCAGGGTGTTCTGCTCGTAGCAGTAGCCGCCCCGTTCACTGCGCACGAGCTTCGCCTCCAGGTCGGCGAGGGCGAGCGAGGGCACGGTACCGAGGACGGGGTCCAGGTTCTCGAACGGGATGCCCAGCGCATGCGCGCGGTGCACGGAGCGCAGCACGGCGAGGGTGGGCCCGCGCTCCCCGCTCCAGCCGATGCGCGCGAGGTAGGCGTCGAGATCGAGGGCGTGGCCGGGGGCGTGGTCGGAAGTCATGCTCCGACGGTACGCAGCCGGAGCGGCCGTACGCCTCCTCCTGGAGCCGTGACGTCCTGGTCCTCAGGTCCTGGTCCCGTGCACCGCGTCTACTTGTCCTTGTCCTCGGCGAGGGTGTGGGCGACCAGGGCGTTGGCATGGCCGTGCCCCATCGCGTGCTCGGACTTGAGCCAGGCCACGATCTCCATGTGCTTGGTCAGCGGCGAGGCGCGGATGAGCTCCTTCCACTCCGCGACCGGACGGCCGTACTTCTGCTCGATCGACGGGAAATAGCTCGCGGGGCCCTTCACTGCATCGGTCATGACGGAAGTCTGGCAGCCGGGTCTGACAGCCGCCCGCCGTAAACCAGCATGACGGGCCGAGCACCCCGGTCGTAGGGTCGCGTGCCATGGACTGGCAGGCATGGCACGACACATACGACGTCCCCGATTCATGGATGGCCCGGCGGCTGCGAGCCGTCCAGGACCGGATCCGGGAGGCTCTGGACACCGCGCCGCCCGGCCCGCTGCGGGTGGTCAGTGTGTGCGCGGGCCAGGGGCGCGACCTCGTCGACGTGCTGGCGGACCACCCCCGGCGCGACGACGTCGCTGCCCGGCTGGTGGAGCTGGACCCCGGAAACACCGCCTTCGCCGGCGAGTCGGCCCGCGAGGCCGGTCTGATTCAGGTGGAGGTGGTGACGGGCGACGCGTCGCTCACCGACCACTACCTCGACCTGGCGCCGGCTGATCTCGTGCTGGTCTGCGGCGTGTTCGGCAACATCGTCGACGCCGACATCGAGCGCACCATCGACACCTGCACCCGGTTGTGCCGGACCGGCGGCACGGTCGTCTGGACGCGCAACCGCCACGCACCCGACCGGGTGCCGCTGGTCTGCGACTGGTTCGAGGAACGCGGCTTCGAGCGGCTGTGGCTGTCCGATCCGGACGCGGGCTTCGGCGTCGGCGCACACCGCTTCACGGATGAGACGGGCGAGGGGGGCGAACTGACTGCTGGGCAGCGGATGTTCGAATTCGTCGGCTACGACGTACTGAAGGCGGCAAGGGTGGGCGGCCGGGCGGCGGGGTCCTGATGCCGCAGGCCGCTCCCTCTCCCCGGGCTCGGGCGCTGAGCCATGTCGCCTCCCTGTCCTCGGGCAGGCCGCTCGACACCGCCCTGCGGCTGACGCTGAACTTCCACCCCGACCGAGAGGCGGCGGGCCGGACCGTACTGGGCTCGCTGGCGCAGGACGGCGTCTACCGCTCGCAGTTCGTGACGGGAACCAGCAACGGCGGCCTCACGGCGCATCCGGGCGGGGACCGGTGGCGCTGGGAGAGCCGCATCTTCGACGGCGCCTACGACGAGGTGCCAGGGGAACAGCGCCCGGTGTACGGGGCGTTGAACTTCCGGCGGTCCGCTGTGGGGGCAGCCCCGAGATTCGGCTCGGCCCACTTGCGGCTGATGGCGGAAGTCCTGCCACGCACCACCTTCTGCTTTCCGGACAGTGCCGCCGAGCCCGCCGATTTCGGCGTCGCGGCCGGGATGCATCTGATCGACCTCGCCGAGGCCGTCGACCGGGACGCGCTGGACGACTACATCGAGGCCCAGATCCATGGCCCGGTCCTGCTGGACCGGCACATCGAGGCCCTCGTTCTCGACCCGTGCTACCGAGGTACTCCGGTGGAGGCGGCGGCCCGCGCCCTGCCGTTCCGTACCGAGTGGCATGCCGGATTCCGGCTGACCGTCGAGGAGCTGCGCCGGCACGGCGACTACCGGGGCGAGGAGTTCGTCGTCCTGGGGGCCGAGATCGCCGAGGACGGAGTCCTCGACGCGCGGATCATCGGTGCCGCAGCCCGCTCGGGGCGCCACGACCTTCAGTCGCTGAAGAGGGTCTGGCACTGCCTGGCCCGCTTCGGCGCCCCGGCGGGCACGCCCCGCTGACGCACCCGACAGGACCGGGCACAGGATGTCGGGTGGGGCAGGGTGGTTTCTTCCTAGCGTGGTGGACGTCAAAGGAAGGAGGCCCGGGTGCTGGAGCGGCTGAACGAGGCCATGGAGTACGTCGAGCACCGCCTCGACGGCCACATCGACGTCGCCGAGGCGGCCAGGATCGCGATGACCTCGGAGTACCACCTGCGGCGGATGTTCTCCGCGCTCGCCGGGATGCCGCTGTCGGAGTACATCCGGCGCAGGCGGCTCACGGTCGCGGGCGCCGAGGTGCTGGCCGGGGACCGGACGCTGCTGGATGTCGCGGTGCGGTACGGCTACGCCTCGGGCGAGGCGTTCGCCCGTGCGTTCCGGACCGTGCACGGTGTCGGTCCGGGTGAGGCCAGGCGTACCGGGGCCGCGTTGCGGTCCCAGCCCCGGATGTCCTTCCGTCTCGTCGTGGAAGGGACCAGCAGCATGCGATACCGGATCGTGGAGAAGGAGGAGTTCCGTGTGGTGGGCAGGAAGGCACGCGTTCCGCTGGTGCACGAGGGGGTGAACCCGGCCATCGCCACGTTCATCCGGAGCATCGGCGGAGAGACCGTGGAACGCATCAAGGGCCTGTCCGACCAGGAGCCGGAAGGCATCGTCCAGGTGAGCGACGATCTCGCCGACAGCCGGGCGGAGGGCACCGAACTGGACTACTACCACGGGGTGGTGAGCTCGGCGCCCGTACCCGAGGACATGGACGCACTCCCCGTGGCGGCGGGCACGTGGGCCGTCTTCGACAGCTCGGGCGCCTTCCCGCAGGCGCTCCAGTACCTGTGGCGTGACGTCTTCACGGAGTGGTTCCCGTCCAATCCGTACCGGAGCCGGCCGGGTCCGGAGATCCTGCGGGTGCACGTCTCGCCCGACGGGGCGCAGGCGGACGCGCAGCTGTGGATTCCGGTGGAGCGGGTCGCGGCGGCCTGAGGGGCCCGGTGCCGGTGGACCGGCCGAACGGCAGGCGGCTCAGGGCGTGTTGGACGCGCCCCGGGCCGCAGGCCGTCCCCCGTGCGAGCTACACGCAGGTGTCCACCGTGCGGTGACGACTCCCGTGCGCCGGATCCGTAGCGTCGAAGCGAAGCCGCGGCGCACCGTCCGCGGGTCCCGCTGAGGAGTTCTCATGAGAGTGGTCTGGCAGCTTGCCGCCCTGGTCGCGGTCGCGATGATCGGAGGTCAGTGCGTTGCCGCAGTCGACGGCAATCCATGGCTCACGCTGGTTCTCGGCCTTCTGACGGCGGTGCTCGCCGTGCCCGTGTACCGGTGTGTGGTGGGCCGGACCGAGCGCCGACCGGTCACCGAACTGGCCCGGGAGGGGGCGGTGTCGGGCATCGGCCGCGGGGTGCTGATCGGCGTCGCGCTGTTCGGGACCGTCATCGCGAACATCGCCCTCCTGGGCCACTACGAAGTCGACGGGCTGGGAACCGTCACGGGGGCGATCGGTCTCATCGGCTTCATGGCCGCCGCCGCCGTGACGGAGGAACTGCTGTTCCGCGGCGTCCTGTTCCGGCTCGTCGAGGAGCGCACGGGCACCTGGATCGCGTTGACGCTGACGGGCGCGCTGTTCGGCCTGGCACACCTGTTCAACCCGGACGCCGACCTGTGGGGCGCCGTCGCCATCGCGATCGAGGCCGGCGGCATGCTCGCCGCCGCGTACGCGGCCACCCGCACGCTGTGGCTGCCCATCGGTGTGCACTTCGGGTGGAACTTCGCCGCGTCCGGCATCTTCAGTACGGAGGTCTCGGGCAATGACACCCAGCAGGGACTGCTGGACGCCGTGACCTCGGGCCCCAAGCTGATCACCGGAGGTGCCTTCGGTCCCGAAGGCAGCGTGTACTCGGTGGCGTTCGGGGTGGTGATGACCGCCGTGTTCATGTGGCTGGCTCACCGGCGCGGTCATGTGGTCCCCCGTCGCCGGCGGGCCGTCCGGAGCGCGAACACCACTACAGTTCCCCGGTGACCAGTCCTCCGCGCCTTCCCGGGCAGTGGCGCCGGCTCGACGTCGCCCTGCGCGACCTCCCGCTCGGGCTGCTCCTCCTCGTTGCGTCGCTCGTGCCGGTGCTCCACAGCCGGGGACGCAGTTCGGCGGGATGCCCGCCCACTCCTTCGACGCGCCGGCCGCCGGGGTCCTGGCCCTCGAATGCCTCCCGCTCGCCGTGCGCCGGCGGTGGCCGGTGGTCTGTGTCGCCCTGGTGTCGCTCGGCTTCGCCGTGGACCAGCTCCGGGGCTACCACCTGGTCGCGGGAGTCGCACTGCCCATCGCGCTGCTGAGCGCGGGATCGTATCTGGAGCGGCACCGGCGGGCCGTCGTGCTTCTGCTCTCCGCGGCGTACGTGCCGCTGTCGCTCGTGCTCCTCAGGTTCGGGACCGGCGAACCGCCCGTCGAGTTCGTGACGTTCTACCTGGTGCTGGCCTTCGCCTGGGGCGCCGGGGCCTGGCTGCGGTCCACGCGCAGGGCGGAGGCCGAACGCCGCAGGCGCGTCGCCGAGGACACGCGCGCCGCCGAGCGCACCCGCATCGCCCGGGAGCTCCACGACGTCGTGACCCACCACGTCACGGCGATGGTCGTACAGGCCGAGGCGGCGCGCTATCTGACCGCCTCGCCCGAACGCCTCGACCGGACCCTGACCACCGTCAGCGACACCGGCCGGCGGGCCATCACCGACCTGCGGCATCTGCTCGACCTCCTCAACCCCGGTCACGGCGCCGAGGCGCGGAAGCCGACCGTCGGCAAGCTGCTCCCGCTGGTGGAACAGACCCGCCGGGCCGGGCAGACCGTGGAGTTCACCGAGGAGGGCACTCCGGCCGAGTCGACCGGCAGTGCCGATCTCGTGGCCTACCGGGTCGTGCAGGAATCACTGACGAACGCCCTCAAACACGCTCAGGGAAGCCTCACTTCGGTCCACGTGCGGCACAGCGAAAGGGAGATCTCCGTGGAGGTCAGCACCGATGGTCCGGGCACGCGGGCCCTGGGCCCGGGCGGCAGCGGGCGGGGTCTCGCCGGGCTGCGCGAGCGGGTCGACGTCCTGGGCGGCGAGTTCAGCGCCGGCCCGCGGACGGGCGGCGGCTTCGTCGTACGGGCCCGCATACCCTCGGGGAGCTCCGCATGAGCGCGCCGATCCGGGTCCTGGTCTGCGACGACCAGATCCTGGTCCGTACCGGGCTGGCCACGATCATCGACGCCCAGCCCGACCTCGAAGTGGCGGGCGAGTGCGGGGACGGGCGGACCGCGGTCGAGCTGGCCGGCCGGCTGCGCCCTGACGTCGTCGTGATGGACATCCGGATGCCCGTGCTCGACGGCATCGAGGCCACCCGGCTGCTGGCCGGTGCCGGGGTGCCGCATCCCGCCAAGGTGCTCGTGGTGACCACGTTCAACCTGGACGAGTACGTGTACGAGGCGCTGCGCGCCGGAGCGAGCGGCTTTCTGCTCAAGGACGCGCCGCCGGCCCACCTGCTGCACGGAATCCGGACCGTGCAGACGGGCGCCGCCCTGCTGGACCCGGAGGTGACACGCCGGCTCGTGGGCCGGTACGCCGCCCGGATCCGGCCGACCGGTGGTACCCCGCACGACATTCCGCTGACCCCGCGTGAACTGGAGGTCCTGCGGCTCATCGCGGACGGCTTCTCCAACAGCGAGATCGCCGTGACCCTTCTGATCAGTCAGGAGACCGTGAAGACCTTCGTGTCGCGCATCCTCGCCAAACTCGGGCTCCGTGACCGCGTCCAGGCAGTCGTCTACGCCTACCGGCAGGGCCTGGTGACCTGAATTCGCCCCTTGTGGGGCTCCCCTCAGTGCGCCACCATGCGCATGTCAAAACCGGAAGAACTTCGGTCGCAGAGGCTTCCCACGCTCTGCGCAGGTCACTTGAGGGGACCCCCACATGAAAAAGCCTCTCGTCGGTGCGCTCTTCGCGGTGCTGCTCCTCGGAGCCGGCACCGCGCCCGCGTCAGCGGCCACAAGCCACGACGTGGCAGCGCCCAGCACGGTCAGGGCGGCAGCGGCCGCCGCGAGCCGCACCGCGGCGGACGCGGCGTCATCCGGCCACACGGCCGCCCGGGCGAAGGTCAGGCCCAAGGCGGTCAACTTCGCCGGGACGGTGGCGCTCAGCAACTGTTCGGGATCGGTCGTCCGCACGCCCGGCTCCCAGCCGGGCGACCCCGCGCTCGTGCTCTCCAACGGGCACTGCATGGAGTCCGGGTTCCCGGGCCCGGGCGAGGTCGTGTTCAACCAGCCGTCCACCCGTAGCTTCACCCTGCTCAACGCCTCGGGCAGTGGAATCGGAACCGTCCGGGCGAGCAAGATCGCCTACGGGACGATGACGGACACCGACATATCGGTGTACCAACTCACCTCCACGTACGCCCAGATCGAGAGCACCTACGGCATCAAGGCGCTGGAGCTCAACACGGCGCACCCGGTGCAGGGCACCGCGATCACCGTCGTGTCCGGGTACTGGAAGCGCACGTACAGCTGCAACGTCGACGGGTTCGTCTACCGCCTGAAGGAGGGGGAGTGGACCTGGAAGGACTCGGTCCGCTACACCTCCGCCTGCCAGACCATCGGCGGTACGTCCGGCTCGCCGGTGATCGACAACGCCACCGGCAAGGTCGTCGCCGTCAACAACACCGGTAACGAGGACGGGCAGGAGTGCACGGACAACAACCCGTGCGAGGTCGACGAGAACGGGCAGGTGACGGTCCGCGAGGGCATCAACTACGCCCAGGAGACCTACGGCATCGTGCCGTGCATCGGCACCGGCAACGTCTTCGACCTCGGCCGTGAAGGGTGCGCGCTGCCCAAGCCGTGACGCGGACAGGGGGGCGGACAGGGGTGGGG
>NZ_JAELVH010000138.1 GCF_019399235.1 Streptomyces poriferorum
GTTCCTGCCGATGGCGGGGGTGGCGCTGGTGGGGGCTTGGGTGGCTGGGCGGGTGCGCACTTCTTAGCTGGTACCGGTTTGACCCCACGCGGTAGTACCGTTTTGGTATGGCCATGAACCTGCGTCTTCGTGACGACCAGACCGAAGCCCTCAAGCAGCGTGCCGAGCAGGAGGGCACGAGCATGCACGCCATACTGCTCCAGGCCGTGGACGACTATCTGGCCAGGACCGCTCAGCAGGCCATCGTCCGTCAGACGGCGAAGGAGCAGGCGGCCAAGTGGAGCGAGCTCATGGAGCGGCTCAAGTGAGCTGCGTCTACCTGGCGGCCGAAGACACTCTCGTCATCGCCGAGCACGCCTGCCCGGACATGCAGATCGTGGTCCGCGACGCCGGACTCCTGGAGTCGGCCGCCCATCGGCCGTCCGCGGCCATGTTCGGTGAGGAGGCGTATCCGGACATCATCGACAAGGCGGCCGCGCTCCTGCAGTCCCTGGCGATCAACCACCCGCTCTTCGACGGGAACGAGCGCACCGCCTGGCTGTCCTGCGTGACCTTTCTGGCGATGAACGGCGTCGATCTTCTCCCCGACATCGACGCGGCGGAACGCCTGGTCATCGCCGTTGCCACGGGTGACATGGACGAGGTGAAGGCCATCTCCCAGGGGCTGCGCGAACTGGTCGTCGACGCGGTGTGAGAGCTGTCGCAATTACCTACGGGGCGGCGCAGTCCGAGGCGGATCGCGCCCCGCCCCCCGGTAAGGTGGCCCGGTTGTCGTATCGCGTACGGGCCCGTCCCGGTCCGTGCGGACAGCACCACACGTACCCGAGAGACCCGAACCGGAGACCGTGACTACTACCGCCTCCCACCACCTCTCACCCGCCTTTCCCGGCCGCGCCCCCTGGGGTACGGCCGGCAAGCTGCGAGCCTGGCAGCAGGGCGCCCTCGAGAGGTACATCCAGGAGCAGCCGCGCGACTTCCTCGCCGTCGCGACCCCCGGCGCCGGGAAGACCACCTTCGCGCTGACCCTCGCCTCATGGCTGCTCCACCACCACGTCGTGCAACAGATCACCGTCGTCGCCCCCACCGAGCACCTGAAGAAGCAGTGGGCGGAGGCGGCCGCCCGGATAGGGATCAAGCTCGACCCCGAGTACAGCGCCGGCCCCGTGAGCAAGGAGTACCACGGGGTCGCGGTCACGTACGCGGGCGTCGGAGTCCGTCCGATGCTGCACCGCAACCGGTGCGAGCAGCGCAAGACCCTGGTGATCCTCGACGAGATCCACCACGCCGGTGACTCGAAGTCCTGGGGCGAGGCCTGCCAGGAGGCGTTCGACCCGGCGACCCGCCGGCTCGCCCTCACCGGCACGCCGTTCCGCTCCGACACCAACCCGATCCCCTTCGTCGCGTACGAGGAGGGCAACGACGGCATCCGCCGGTCATCGGCCGACTACACCTACGGCTACGGGAACGCGCTCGCCGACGGCGTCGTCCGCCCCGTGATCTTCCTCAGCTACAGCGGCAACATGCGCTGGCGCACCAAGGCCGGGGACGAGATCGCCGCCCGGCTCGGCGAGCCGATGACCAAGGACGCCATCGGACAGGCCTGGCGCACCGCGCTCTCGCCCACCGGTGACTGGATCCCCAACGTCCTCAGCGCCGCCGACAAACGGCTCACCGAGGTCCGCAAGGGCATCCCGGACGCGGGCGGGCTCGTCATCGCCACCGACCAGGAGTCGGCGCGCGAGTACGCCAAGATCCTCAAGAAGGTGACCGGCGAGAAGCCCACCGTCGTGCTCTCCGACGAGAAGGCCGCGTCGAAGAAGATCGACACGTTCACCGAGGACGGATCGCGCTGGATGGTCGCCGTCCGCATGGTGTCGGAGGGCGTCGACGTGCCGCGCCTGGCCGTCGGCGTGTACGCCACCACCATCTCGACGCCCCTCTTCTTCGCCCAGGCCGTCGGCCGCTTCGTGCGCTCACGCAGACGCGGCGAGACCGCCTCCGTCTTCGTACCGACGATCCCGATGCTTCTCGACTTCGCCAACGAGATGGAGGTCGAGCGGGACCACGTCCTCGACAAGCCCAAGAAGGGCAGCGACGAGGAGAACCCGTTCGCCGAGGAGGACAAGCTCCTCTCCGACGCCGAGAAGCTGGAGGACGAGGAGACCGAGGAGCAGCTGCCCTTCGAGGCGCTGGAGTCCGACGCGGTCTTCGACCGGGTGCTGTACGACGGTGCCGAGTTCGGCATGCAGGCACACCCGGGCAGCGAGGAGGAGCAGGACTACCTCGGCATCCCCGGGCTGCTCGAACCCGACCAGGTGCAGCTGCTGCTCCAGAAGCGCCAGACCCGGCAGATCGCGCACAGCCGGCAGAAGCCGGCCTCGGAGGCCGACCTGCTGGAGAAGCCGGCCGAGGACCGGCCGGTGGTCACGCACAAGCAGCTGCTGGGGCTGCGCAAGCAGCTGAACACCATGGTGTCCGCCTACACGCACCAGAGCGGCAAGCCGCACGGGGTCATCCACACCGAGCTGCGCCGGGTGTGCGGGGGGCCGCCGAGCGCGGAGGCCACGGCCGGGCAGATCGAGCAGCGGATCAAGAAGGTCCAGGAGTGGGCCACCCGCATGACGTGAGTCCGCGGGGGCACACCGGCGCACCGGCCCGGAGCAGGGAACCGCGGTTCCCTGCTCCGGGCCGGCGTCATGCGGGGGCCGCTACCAGACGAACGGAGCGGACAGCGCTGACGTCGCCACACACGGCACGGTGGCGGACGTCGGGGACGAGGCCACGATCTGCAGTGACCAGTTGGTGGAGCTCGGAGGAGTGGGCAGCACCACGGTGTTGGTGCTGTTCCCGGCCGCGAGGGTTCCGGAACTGAGCTTCAGCGGCCCCAGGGTGATCGGGTTTCCACCGCTCATACCGGGGTTGAGCTTCGCGGAGAACTGGACCTGGCTGGTGACGCCGCCCGCGGTCTTGGTCATCTTGAGCGTCGTCGTGATGCTGTTCGGGTCGGCACTCGTGCCGGCCGGCATCGTGATCGCCGAGGACGTGACCTTGATGGTCTTGGTCGTTCCGTTGTCGGCGGCGGTCAGGGTGGCGAGACCGCTGCCCCACGAGCCGCAGTTGAAGGTGGCCGTCGCGGTGAGCGGGACCACCGCGGACGCGGTCGGGGACGACAGGGCCAGCAGGGCGCCGGCCGAACACGCCGCCGCCAGGACCAGCGGCAGGCGTCTTCGATGCGATGTGCGGGTGGAAGAGATCGACATGACGGGTGGAACTCCTTCCGGTTGCATTCCGTGGATCCGCCGTCTCGCTGCACTCGGTGCATTTCGCTGTACGTACGGATCTGCGTGCCGGGCCCGGCATGTCGGCAGCAGTGAAACGGTGATCTTCGAAGAAGTCAACAGGTATGTGAAGAACGTCTTCCAAAATCCCTTTGGGGCATTTCCGAAAGGATCAATCGGCTCTCTCTTGACTTCTCTGCACGTGACCTCCTCAATGTGCGCAATCAATGGTCCATGAAAGGGTGTCAGGTGATCCGACGACGAAGACCCGGTGTGACCGGTCTGCTCGCGGCCTGCTTCGTGCTGTCACTGACCTGCGTCGGGGCGACGGCCGCACCGTCCCCGCCGGCCGTTCCGGCAGCCGCGGCCGGCACGGTGACCCCGACCGTGCACTGTGTCCTGCCCGCGGGCCAGGGCGAGGCGACCGGGCCGCAGGAGATGACCGTCGAACTGTCGCCGGCCGTCGTCGAACCGGGTGGCAAGGTGCACGCGAAGGTGACACTGGGCCCGTCCCCGGCCACCAGCCAGATCGCCCTGGAGGACGTGCCGACCACCATCAGCCTCGACCTGGCGATGTCCGGCGGGGCCACGGGCACCGTCACGGTGCGGGGCGCCGAGTTCGCCATGAACGTCCCGGTCAACACGCCCATGGAGTTCCCCCCGTTCGAAGGTGACTTCCTGATTCCGGCGGACGCCTCGGGCGAGATCTCGCTGGCTCCGATCCGCACGCTGACGCAGACGAAGGTGTTCGGATCGGTCTTCGAGACGCCCTGCGACATCGTCGACGGCGGCGGCTCCATCGGCACGGTCACCGCGGAGGGCTCCGCGGCGGAGCCCGCCACCCTGACCGCGCCCGCCGACCCGGTACGCCCGAACACCGCCGTGAAGCTGCGCGGTTCGGGATGGACCCCGGACGCCTCTCCCGTGCCGTCCCTGTGCGCGGTGGGCGGTGGGGGCTGCGACCCGCTGAAGTTCGTCGCCCACGCCCTCAGGATCGACTCCTACGGCACGCTCACCGGCACCGCGACCCTCGGCGAGGCCGGAGCGGTTCCCGACGGCAGCTACGAGGTGAAGGTCAACGACGGGACGAAGGAGGCCACCGCCCCCCTCACGGTCCGGGCCGTCGCGGCCGGCAACCGCGAGATAGAGCTGTCGGCGGACAGCGGCCCGGTCGGCAGCGTGATCACCGTCAGCGGCCGGAACTACAACCCGGACCGCTGGATCAACGTCATCGGCCTCGACGCCGCGGGCAGCACGCTCGACGACAGCGCGGTCTACGCCAAGAGCGGCACGGACGGCACCTTCGCCGTCGAGTTCACCGTCACCTCCGACGCCGTCGCCGCCGTCCAGGCCGACGAGGGCAACGACCCGGCGACCGTACGCACCGCCCCGTTCACCGTCACAACCGGTGGCGGCGGGGACGGCAGCACGGCCGAGCAGCAACTGTCCACCCAGGTCAGGGCGGGAACGCTGTCCATGACCCAGGACGGTGACACCGTCGACTTCGGTACGACGGTCCTGGGCGCGGACAGCGGTGTGCAGCGGGCCCACCTCAACCGGGTGGAGGTGCAGGACGCCCGTGGCGTGAACAGCGGCTGGTCGCTGACCGCCACCCTCACCGGCTTCACGAGCGCCGACGGGAACACCATCCCGGCCGGAGCGGTGCGGTGGGCGCCGGCTTGCACGGCACAGGACGGGAGCGTGGGGGCGCCGGTCGCCGGATCGCCCACCGTGCTCGGGAGCGAGGCGGCGAGCCTCTGCCGGATGAATCCGGACGGATCACGTCCGTTCACCGGCGGAAAGTTCGACGCCGAGGCGGGTCTCGCCCTCACGGTTCCCGAATTCACCCGGCCCGGAGATTACAGCGCCACCCTCACGCTGACCCTGCTGTAAAGGGTCGCGAGAGAAAGCACCGAAGACGCCCGTCTGTTCCGTACGGCAATGGAGCAGACGGGCGTCGTCCATTCCGCATTCGGATCAGCCGCATTCCGTTTCCTTTGAAGGAGCCGCATGTTCGCGCATCGCAGACCGACCGGAAGACCGGGCAGCCCGGCATGGCGCCGCGCCGTCGCCCTCGGCGCCGGAGCCTTACTCGCCTGGACCGGCACAACCGTCGCGCTCGCACCCCTCGCCCACGCCGGCACCATCACCCCGACCGTCCACTGCACCCTGCCCGCCGGACAGGGCGAGGCGACCGGGCCCCAGACCTTCGACATCGAACTGACCCCCGACGTCGTCGACCCGGGCGGCAAGGTGCACGCCAAGGTGAAGCTCGGTCCGTCCCCCGCCACCAGCGGACTCAGCCTCAACGACGTGCCCACCACCCCGAGCGTCGACCTCGCCATGTCCGGCGGCGCCACCGGCACGGTCACCGTCACCGGACCCGAGGTCACCCTCGACGTCCCGTCCGGGAAGCCGATCGAGATACCGCCGTACGAGGGGGACTTCCTCATCCCCGCCAACGCGAGCGGCCCGATCACCTTCACCCCGCTGCGCAACATCACCCGCACCAAGGTGCTCGGCTCCAACTACACGACCACCTGTGAGGTCATCTCGGGCGGCGGCCCCATCGGCACCGTGACGGCCGAGGGCAGCGCCGGGCAGCCCGCCACCCTCATCGCCCCTACCACGGCGGTCAGGCCGTCCACCGCGGTCGCCCTGTCGGGCAGCCGCTGGACCGCGGGCGCCACCCCCGTACCGTCGCTCTGCGCGGCGGACGGCGGCGGCTGCGACGCCGGGAAGTTCGCGAGCAGTTCCCTCGCCATCAACGGCTCCGGGCAGCTGACCGGCAGCGCCGTGCTCGCCGCGGCCGGCACGGTGCCGGACGGCTCGTACCTCGTGAAGGTCGGCGACGGTACGAAGGAGACGACCGCGCCCCTGACCGTCCGGGCCTTCGTCCCCGACGGCCCCCGTGCGATCGCCCTGTCCCGCGGCAGCGGCCCCGTCGGCAGCGTCATCGCCGTCACCGGCAGCGACTACTACCAGGACCGGTGGATCAACACCGTGGGCCTCGACGCCACCGGGGCGACGCTCGACGAGACCGCCGTCTACGTGAAGAGCCGGCCCGACGGCACGTTCTCCGTCGACTTCACCGTCTCGGACCCGGCGATCGCCTCGATCCAGGTCGACGAGGCCAACGACCCGGCGACCGTACTGACCACACCGTTCACCGTCACCGAGGCCACCGCGACGCTCTCCGCGGGCACGGCCAAGGTCAAGCCGGGCGGCTCGATCGCCGTCTCCGGTGACGGTTGGCCCTCCGGCGTCACCCCCGCCGCCGCCCTGTGCGCCGCCGACGGCACCGGCTGCAACGCCGCCGGCATCAGCGGCTCCACCCTGCGGATCGCCGCCAACGGCAGCCTCTCCGGTACGGTCACCGCCGCCGGATCCACCGCCCGGGGCGTCTACGCGCTCCAGGTCACCGCAGGCGGACAACAGGCCCTCACCCAGCTGACCGTCGCCCCGACCTTCGTCGTCCTCACCCCGGCGTCCGGACCCAGGGGCACCTCGGTCACCGTGCTCGGCCAGGGCTTCGCGAAGGTGGCGACCGTCTCCATCACCGGGCTGCGGGCGGACGGTTCGAAGACCTCCGACTCCGTACGCACCAAGGTGGTCGGCCTCGACGGCGCGTTCTCGCAGACCTTCACCGTCAACGCGGCCGACACCGTCGCGATCCGGGTCCGCGAGGTCCTCGTCAACCCGCGCACGGAAACAGCGGCCTTCACCGTCCAGGACGGCACCGTCCCGGCCGGCGCCTCGTTCGCGCTCTCGCCGCCCGAGGGCCCGCCCGGCACGGTGGTCCAGGTGACCGGCCGCGGCTTCGCGCCCGTCGCCACGGTCTCCGTCACCGGACGCACCGCGGACGGCAAGCAGACCGCCGACTCCTATGTCACCCGGGTCATCGGACTCGACGGCACGTTCGCCCTCAACTTCACCGTCCGGGACCCGGCGACGAAGGCGATCAGGGCCTGCGAGGTGCTCGTGAACGGAAAAACTGTCCAGCAATTGTTCACGGTGAGTTAACGCCGGTTCACATCCGGTGTACGGAGCGTCGCGAGGGAGTCGGTCGACCTGGACGCGCGTAGATGCGCGCCGTTCGGCCGACGCCCCGCTGACCGGCGGTTATGCGTTTCGGGTACGGGCGCGTCTTCTTGGGCGCCCGGATTCTGGACGAGGTCTTCCGCTGAGCGGACTGGCTCGCTACTGTCCCAAAAATGTGAACGCCCCGTGGCAGTGCCGCCGCGGAGCGCAGCCGGTGCCTTGGCCAGGCCGGCGGCCTCTCCGTGCGTCGCCGCTGGGACCGGTGGCGCACAACCCGTGGGAACAGCCGCCGCCGCTCACCAAAGAGGAGAGGGCGTCGTGACCGCGGAGACCTCCCAGACGCTCGACCGAGGACTGCGTGTCCTCAAACTGCTCGCCGACACCGACCACGGCCTGACGGTCACCGAGTTGTCCAACAAACTCGGCGTGAACCGCACCGTGGTCTACCGTCTGCTCGCCACACTGGAACAGCACACTCTGATACGCAGGGACCTGGGCGGCCGGGCGCGCGTCGGGCTGGGCGTGCTGCGCCTGGGCCGTCAGGTCCATCCGCTCGTCCGGGAGGCCGCGCTGCCCGCGCTGCGCTCGCTGGCCGAGGACATCGGGGCCACCGCGCACCTCACGCTGGTCGACGGCACGGACGCGCTCGCCGTCGCGGTCGTCGAACCGACCTGGACGGACTACCACGTGGCCTACCGGGCCGGCTTCCGCCACCCGCTCGACCGGGGTGCCGCGGGCCGGGCCATCCTCGCCGCCCGGGCGAAGCCGGTGGGCGAGACGGCGTTCACGCTCACCCAGGGAGAACTCGAAGCGGGGGCGAGCGGGGCCGCGGCCGCGCTGATGGGGGTGACGGGGGTCGAGGGCAGCGTCGGAGTGGTGATGCTCGCGGACGCGGTCCCGGAACGGGTCGGACCGCGGGTGGTGGACGCGGCACGCGAGGTCGCGGACGCGCTTCGCTAGCGCGGGGCGGCGGGGCCCCCGGGCCGGGAGGGCCCGGCCGGCCCGTCCGGCGTCCGAGGACGGAACCGGTCGGGGCGGGGCCCTGCTCCCCGGGAGCGCCCTACCCCGCGCACGGGTTCCACCCCCAATCGCCGGGCGGGCCGGATTCGCCGGGCTGTCCCGATGCGGCAGCCCGGCCTCAGATGCCGCTGCCCGGCCCCAGATACGGCAGCCCGGCCCCCGATGCCGCTGCCCGGCCCAGATGTGCCCGCGACCGGGCGCACGGCGCGGCCCGTTAGATTGGGTGGGTGTTCACACGCCACTCGCGCCCCCGCACCCTCGCCCTGTGCGCCCTCCCCGTCCTCGCCCTCTTCGGCGTCGCCGCCTTCGCGCCGCTGCCGTTCACGCTGGCGCAGCCGGGGACGACGGCGAACGTGCTCGGCGACGACCACGGCACCCCCGTGATCAGCATCGAGGGCACCCCGACCCGGCCCACCGAGGGCCAGCTGCGGATGACGACGATCGTGGCCACCGGGCCCACCGCCGATGTCGGGATCGGTGATGTGATCGACAGCTGGTTCCGCACGGACCGGGCGGTCATGCCGCGCGACTCCGTCTACCCGTCGGGCGGCTCCGAGAAGGAGATCGAGAAGCACAACCTCGACGACATGGCCCAGTCGCAGGACTCCGCGGTCGACGCCGCCCTGAACTATCTCGGCAAGAAGCCCGGCTCGGTCGACGTGACCCTGCACCTGGCGGACGTGGGCGGCCCCAGCGCCGGGCTGTTCTTCGCGCTCGGCGTCGTCGACAAGCTCGACGGCGACGGCTCCGGCGGCGATCTCACCGGCGGCCGCACCGTCGCCGGTACGGGCACGATCGAGGCGGACGGCGACGTCGGCGCGGTCGGCGGTGTCTCGCTCAAGACGCAGGCGGCCCGACGGGACGGGGCGACCGTGTTCCTCGTACCGAAGGCCGAGTGCAAGGAGGCGAAGTCCGAACTGCCGAAGGGCCTCCGGCTGATCCCGGTCACGACCCTGAAGGGCGCGGTGGACTCGCTGCGGGCGCTCGACCACGGGGGCAGGATCCCGAGCTGCTGATCCGGACCGTACGGGCGCCGGGCGCCGCGCGTCCCCTCACCCCGCCTCGATGAACCCCTCTTGGATCAGCCAGTCCTTCGCCACCTCGTGCGGGTCCTCGCCCTCCACGTCCACTTTGGCGTTCAGCACCTGCGCGACCTCCGTGGTCAGCCGGGCGCTGAGCGGGTCCAACAGGGCGGCGATCACCGGGTACTTCTCGAACGTCGCGGTGTGGATGACGGGCGCCGCGTTGTAGTTCGGGAAGAAGTGCTTGTTGTCCGTCAGCACGTCCAGGTTCATCGCCTTGATGCGCCCGTCCGTGGTGAACACCTCGCCCAGCAGGCAGGAGTCGGACTTCGACACCTGGGTGTAGACGATGCCCGCGTCCATCTTCTTGATGTTGGCGGCCGGGATCGACATCCCGTACGCCTTCTCCATCCCGGGCAGCCCGTCGTCGCGGGAGGCGAACTCGTTCTCCACGCAGATCGTCACCGCCGAGGGGTTCTTCTTCGTCAGCGCGGCGACGTCGGAGAGCGTCTTCAGGTGGTACTTCGCGTTGTTCTTCTTGCTGATGGCGAGTGCGTAGGTGTTGTTCAGGGTGGACTGCGGCAGCCACGTCACCCCGTTCTTCCGGTCCTCGGCGCGTACCGCCTCCCACTGCTTCAGCGGGTCCGTGATCGGCTTGGCGTGGCCCAGGTACGTGATCCAGCCGGTGCCCGTGTACTCGTACATCGCATCGGCGTCGCCCTGGACGATCGCCTCGCGGGCACTGATCGAGCCCGGCAGGTTCGTCCGGTCCAGGACCTCCGCCCCCGCGGCCTTGAAGATCAGGCCGATCATCTGGCCCAGGATGATGTTCTCGCTGAAGTTCTTCGAGGTGACGGTCAGCGAGGCGCCGTCCAGTGACTGACCCCCGCCGAGCTTGCCGGGCGTCACGTCGTCCACCATCGGCGAGCCGCTCTTCAGCCCGCAACCCGCCAGCGCCAGGGCCAGAGCGGCCGCTCCGGCCAGGACCGTACGCACGCGTCGCTTCCTCATTGCCCGACCTCCAGTCCGCGCGGCGTCAGCGCCACCTCGACCAGGGACGCCAGCCAGTCCACCAGCAGGGCCAGCACCACCGTCAGCACGGAGCCGAGCACCAGCACCGGCATGCGCTGCGTCTGGATACCGGACGTGATCAGGTCACCGAGCCCGCCGCCACCGCCGAACGTCGCCAGGGTCGCCGTGCCCACGTTCAGCACCAGCGCGGTCCGTACGCCGGCCAGGATCAGCGGGACGGCGAGGGGGAGTTCGACCTTCCTGAGCGTCCCCATCGCCGACATGCCGATGCCGCGCGAGGCCTCCACCAGCGTCGGTTCGATCGCCTTCAGTCCGGCCACCGTGTTGGAGAGCACCGGCAAAACCGCGTAGATCACCATGCCGGTGATGGCGGTCGAGGGGCCGATGCCCAGCCAGATCACCAGCAGTGCCAGCAGACCGATCGCCGGGGTCGCCTGCCCGATGTTGGCGATCGCGGTCACTACCGGTGCGGCCTTGCTCAGACCGCGCCGGGTCAGCGCGATGCCCAGCGGAATGGCGATGATCAGCACCCAGAACGTCGAGATGGCCGTCAGCCTGACGTGCTGCCACCACCGCAGCTGGACCGTGTCACCGGCCAGGGAGTTCTCCGCGATGGAGTCGAGCTCGACGTTCGTGATCCACACGTACGTGATGACCAGCACCACCGCGAGCGCGGCAGGCACGACCACCAGCTTGCGCCATGTGAAGCGGCGCGGCCGGCCGGCCGGTGGCGGGGAGGGTTCCTCCTCCTCGTCGTGGAAGGCGAGGCCCTTGACGTCGTGCTCGCCCGGCGGGCGGTCCCGGTCGGACGCGGGGGCGTTCCTGGGGGAGCGGGGGCCGGACGGGGAGTCGTTGCTCATGCGCCCGCACCGCCCTCCAGCTCCTGGACGGTCTGGTGAGTGCGAAGCTCCTCCAGATCGTGCTGGTGCTCGATGGCGGTCAGCCGGTCGGCCTCCAGGAGCTCGTGCACGGAGTTCATCAGGGTCTGCATGTCGACGACGCCGATGAACTCACCGCGCCGGCCCGTCACCGCGACCCGCCCGCCGCTGTCGGTCAGCACCGCCTCCAGCGCGTCGTGCAGCGTCGCGTCCCTGGTCACCGTGTCGTGCACCAGCTGCCCGGCACGCGCCAGCGAACCGCGGGCCCGCATCAGGTCACCGCGCCGCAGCCACTTGTAAGGGCGGTTTCTGCGGTCCAGCATCAGCAGCTCGTTGTGCGGGCCGCTGCGCAGCTTGTTGAAGATGGACTGGAGCGGGTCGTCGACCGTCACCGTCGGGAACTCGGCGATCTCCACATCCCGTACGCGGGTGAGGTTGAGCCGCTTCAGCGCAGCGCCGGCGCCGACGAATCCGGAGACGAAGTCGTCCGTCGGGTTGGTGAGGATGGCCTCCGGGGTGTCGAACTGCGCGATGTGCGAGTGCTCGCGCAGTACGGCGATGCGGTCGCCCAGCTTGATCGCCTCGTCGAAGTCGTGCGTGACGAAGACGATCGTCTTGTGGAGTTCGTGCTGGAGCCGGATCAGCTCGTCCTGGAGGTGGTCGCGGGTGATCGGGTCCACCGCGCCGAACGGTTCGTCCATCAGCAGCACCGGCGGATCGGCGGCCAGCGCCCGTGCCACGCCCACACGTTGCTGCTGTCCACCGGAGAGCGCGCGCGGATAGCGGCCGTGGAACTCGCGCGGGTCGAGCCCGACCAGGTCGAGCATCTCCTCGACCCGGTCCTTCACCTTCGACTTCGACCAGCCCACCATCTTCGGCACGAGGGCGATGTTCTCGGCGACCGTCATGTGCGGGAAGAGCCCGGACGACTGGATCGCGTACCCGATCTTCCGGCGCAGCTTCACCGGATCGATGTCGGTGACGTCCTCGTCGCCGATCCGGATCCGGCCGGAGGACGGCTCGATCAGCCGGTTGATCATCTTCAGGGTGGTCGACTTCCCGCATCCGGACGGGCCCACGAAGATGACGGTCTCGCCGGCCTTGATGTCCATCGACACGTTGTCCACGGCGGGGCTGGGGGTGCCCGGATAGATCTTGGTCAGGTCCTCCAGCTGGATGGTCGCGCCGGAGGTGGCGTGGGCGGCCGGTTCGGGTTCGGTCGCGGCGACGGTCTCAGACACGGATCCCCCTCGGGATGGTGAGCCGCCCCAGCAGCACGTACGCGGCGTCGAAGAGCAGGGCGAGGATGACGATGCCGAGCGTGCCCGCGAGCACCGAGTTGATGGCGTTGGCACTGCCCAGCGAGGCGATTCCGCGGAAGATCTCGTTGCCGAGGCCGGGCCCGGAGGCGTACGCGGCGATGGCGGCGATCCCCATCAGCATCTGGGTGGAGACCCGGATGCCGGTGAGGATCGGCGGCCAGGCGAGCGGAAGTTCCACCTTGCGGAGCCGGGTGATCCGCGACATCCCGATGCCCTTCGCCGCGTCCACGAGCGAAGGGTCGACGCCGCGCAGGCCGACGATGGAGTTACGGACGATCGGCAGCAGCCCGTACAGCGTCAGGGTGATCACCGTCGGCGCCACCCCGAGTCCGACCAGCGGGATCAGCAGACCGATCGCGGCGAGGGACGGAATGGTCAGGACGGTCGCCGTCGAGGTGATCGCCACCGAGGAGCCCCAGCCGCTGCGATAGCTGACGACCCCGATCAGGACGCCTAGGACGGTGGCGATGACCATGCACTGGAAGACGGCACTGGCGTGCTGGAACGCGTCGGTGAGCAACTGCTGGTGCCGGTTCCCGAGGTACTCCCAGAAGCTCACACGTCACTCCTCGGCTCAGTCGGTGTCCTGCGCCGCCTGTTCGACGAGCGGGATGATGCGCAGGGGTACGGGGTTCTCCATGACGATGGCCGTGGAGGCCCGGACAATGCCATCAAATCCGACAACCCGGTCGATCACTCGCTGGAGGTCGGCGTTGGAACGGGCTACGAGCCGGCAGAACATGTCGCCGTGCCCGGTCGTGGTGTGCAGCTCCAGGACCTCCGGTACACCGCCCAAGTGGGCCCGTACGTCGGCGCCTTGGCCCTGCTTGATCTCCAGTGTCGCGAACGCGGTCACCGGATAGCCCAGTGCCGCCGGGTCGACGTCGGGGCCGAAACCGCGGATGACGCCATTGGACTGAAGCCGGTCCAGCCGCGCCTGCACCGTGCCGCGCGCCACGCCGAGCCGGCGCGACGCCTCCAGGACGCCTATCCGGGGTTCGCGGGCCAGCAGCACGATCAGCCGCCCGTCGAGATGATCGATCGCCACCGTCGGCCTCCGAGGTTCCTGTGATGGTCATCATGTACAGATCGTCCGCCCATCATGGCCAAGTGGTGGACAGATTGACCAGCGAATTCACGAACTGTTGCGCACCTTGCGAAGCGGCGAGAACCTTCGGACATGACTGAGACGATGCACAGCACCCCTGACACCGCCCGGCAGGCCGATCCCTTCCCGGTCAAGGGAATGGACGCGGTCGTCTTCGCCGTCGGCAACGCCAAGCAGGCCGCGCACTTCTACTCGACGGCCTTCGGCATGAAGCTGGTCGCCTACTCCGGACCGGAGACCGGCAGCCGCGAGACCGCCGGCTACGTCCTCACGAGCGGCTCCGCCCGCTTCGTCCTCACCTCCGTGGTCAAGGCGTCCTCCGACTGGGGCCACTTCCTGGAGGACCATGTCGCGGCGCACGGCGACGGTGTCATCGACCTCGCCATCGAGGTTCCCGACGCGCGTGCCGCATACGCCTACGCCGTCGAGCACGGCGCCACGGGCATCGAGGAGCCCTACGAGACGAAGGACGAGCACGGCACGGTCGTGCGCGCCGCCATCGCCACGTACGGCAAGACCCGCCACACCCTCGTCGAGCGCACCGGCTACGACGGCCCGTACCTGCCCGGCTACGTCGCCGCCGATCCGATCGTCGAGCCGCCGGCCAAGCGCTTCTTCCAGGCCATCGACCACTGCGTCGGCAACGTCGAACTCGGTCGCATGAACGAGTGGGTCGCGTTCTACAACAAGGTCATGGGCTTCACGAACATGAAGGAGTTCGTGGGCGACGACATCGCCACCGAGTACTCCGCGCTCATGTCCAAGGTCGTCGCCGACGGCACGCTCAAGGTCAAGTTCCCGATCAACGAGCCGGCCATCGCCAAGAAGAAGTCGCAGATCGACGAGTACCTGGAGTTCTACGGCGCCGCCGGTGTCCAGCACATGGCGCTCGCCACGAACGACATCGTCGCCTCGGTGAAGGCGATGCGCGCCGCGGGCGTCCAGTTCCTCGACACCCCGGACTCGTACTACGACACCCTCGGCGAGTGGGCGGGCGAGACCCGGGTGCCCGTGGAGACCCTGCGCGAGCTGAAGATCCTCGTCGACCGCGACGAGGACGGCTACCTGCTGCAGATCTTCACCAAGCCGGTCCAGGACCGGCCGACCGTCTTCTTCGAGATGATCGAGCGCCACGGCTCGATGGGCTTCGGCAAGGGCAACTTCAAGGCCCTGTTCGAGGCGATCGAGCGCGAGCAGGAGAAGCGCGGCAACCTCTGACCGTCTGACGCGCGCAGGCACAGCGGAACGGGCGGGCCGGATGTCTCCGGCCCGCCCGTCGTGTCACCCGCCGCGGTCCTACTTCTTCACACGGTCCAGGCAGAGGACGAACTTGTCGGCGTCCCACTCCTGGGCGAGCGCCGCCTCGCCGACGGTGCAGGCGTTGGTGTCGAAGGTGTTCTCGATGACCTTGACGACCTTGTAGTTGGCGTCGGCGTCCTCGCACCCCTTGGTCTCGACCTCGGGGCTGGTCTCGGCGCCGGTGACCTGGACGCAGTCGCCGACCTCGGCGCGCACCGGTGAGTCGCCGAAGGCGTAACCGATGCCGAGCTTGACCGCCACGGCGACGACGATCATGACGACGACGCCGAGCACCTTCTTCAGCATGTTCTTCTTCGGCGGCGCGGCGGGCGGCGCGGGTGCGGCCCCCTGCGCGGGCTGCCCCTGCGGGAACTGCGGGTACTGCGGGGCGGAGGGGGGCGTCGGAACGCTCATCGGCGGTTTTCCTTGAGTTTGCAAGAAGATCGAACGCGCGCACGATACCGGAGAATGTAAGGAACAGATAAAAGCCGTGACAGCGGCGCCGGGGGGACGGGCCCGGCCCGTCGGGCCGAGGGTCTTCCGAGCGAGGAGGGGCGGGCCGGAGACCCGGCCCGCCCCTCCTGCCGTGCGGCCGCGGTACGGGTGTCAGCGGCCCGCCGGTGACTTGGGGGCCGACGGCTTGACCGGTGTGGCAGCCGCCTTCGGCGCGCCCGGCTTCGCCTGCCGGCCCGGCGGACCGGCAGCGGCGGCCGGAGCCTCACCCGGAGCCTGCGCGGCCTCCCCGGCCGGCGCCTCGGGCGTCACCGGAGCGGGCTCCGGATCCCTGGCCGGTGACGGCTCCCGCGACGGCTCGGGCACCGGCGGCGCGGCCGGCTGCATGTCCTGCGGACCGCCTGCCGGAGGCAGCCCCAGCGTGTCCAGCGCCTCCTGCGCCCGCGGCGCGTCCAGCGGCGAGAACTGCGGGTTGGTGCGCAGCGCCTCCTCCAGATGGCGGCGGGCCGGACCGAAGTCCCGCAACGCCCGCTGGACCATGCCCAGGTGGTACGCGTACGACGCGTTCTGACCGCCCGAGTCGACCGCCTGCTCCGCGTACTCCAGCGCCGTGTCCGGATCGCCCGAGCGGTGCAGCGCCCAGCCCAGCGCATCGGCCACCGCCGCGCTGTGGTGGCCGCGGTCCCACTCCGCCCGCAGCAGCTCCACCGCAGCGGCCGCGTCCCCGTGGGCGGCCTCGAAGCGGCCCAGGAGCAGCGACTCGTCCACGCCCCGCTCCTTGCCGGCGGCCAGGGCCGCGCGCAGCTTCGTGTACTGGTCGGCCGAGTCGCCGTCCAGGCCGAGCGACTCGTACAGCTCGCCCAGCTCCAGCAGATAGGCCGGGCGCGGCGACTTCTTCAGAGCCGCCTGGTAGTCGCGCTGCGCCTCGTCCGTGCGGCCCAGGGCCGCCAGCGCACGGGCCCGGCCGGCGAGGGACGCGTGATGGGCGGGGTCGGTGCGCAGCGCGGCCCCGTACTGGGCCACCGCCTCCTCCGGCTCACCCCGCTCCCACGCCAGCTCACCCAGCCGGGACAGACAGGCCGCCTTCTCCGCCGGCGTCCTCGCCCGGTTCGCGGCGTCCTGCGCGGTGGCCAGCGCGTCCTCGCGCCAGCCCCGGTCCCGGTACATCTCCGCCGTCAGACCCAGCGACGGGACACCGGACCGCAGCTCCGCGTACTTCTCCACCGCCTTCGTCGCCGACTTGTAGTCACCGAGGCCGTTGTACGCGTCGATCAGCTCCGGGTACACGGCCCACTGCTTGGGCAGCCGCGCCCGTACGGTCTCGCCCCACTTCTTCGCCGTCACGAAGTCGTGCCGGGCGTTGGCGAGCGAGGCGAGGCCCACCCAGGCCGCCTCGTTGCCGCGCTCACCCGGCTGCACGTTCAGCGACCGCTTCAGCGCCTGCTCGGCCCGGGTGTAGTACGCCGCGTCCGAGGCCCGCCGCCCCCACTCCACGTACGCCGACCCGAGCACCGCCCACGACCGCGCGTCCGAAGGATGGGTACCGACCCACTTCTGCCGGTCCCCGATGAGCGC
>NZ_JAELVH010000139.1 GCF_019399235.1 Streptomyces poriferorum
CCAGCGTGCTGTTGTCCCGGCCGGCGCCCGGGACAACAGCACGCTGGAGTCCCGCGACGACGTCCTCACGTTCACCGGCCCGGTCCTGACCGAACCCGTCACGGTGCTCGGCGCCGTCTCCGCACGGGTCTCCGCATCCGCGGACACCGGCCACGGGGACCTCTTCACCCGCCTGTGCGACGTGGACGCGGCGGGCCGCTCCACCAACGTCTGCGACGGCTTCGCCCAGTTGCGTACGCCGGGCGGGGAACCGGCCCACGTCACGGTCCCGATGAGCTCCACCGCGTACCGCTTCGCCGCAGGCCACCGCATGCGCTGGCAGATCAGCGCGGGGGCGCACCCGCGCTATGCGCAGAACCCCGGGACGGGCGAATCCCGGGTGGAGGCACGGGAGTTCGTACCGGTGCGGGTCACGGTCCACGCGGACTCCGCGCTGCTGCTCCCGCAGGGTGAGGGGTGAGCGGGGCGCGGCGTCCCGCGGGGGCCGCCGCGCCGGCCGGTCAGAGCTGGTTGATCGGGCGCATGGCCAGGCCCTCGGTGCCCGCCCAGCCGTTCACCCGCGCAGCGTCGTCGTAGGAGACGGTGTGCAGACCGTCCGGCAGGTCGAAGACGAGCGTGCCGCTGAGCTCGGTGCCTTCACCGGCGACCAGGGAGGCGGTGAACCGGGCGGACTGGTCGTACTCCGCCTCGCCGCCCTCGTCGTTGCCGAAGATGTACAGGCCGGCGTACGCCTTGCCGCCGCCCTCGACGACGAGGGGCTCGGTGTCCGGCTCTTCGAGGTTCTCGACGGTCGGAGCGCTGTTACCGGCTCCGAGCCGCACCAGTGGCGCCTCGTTGAGGACACACGGCGACGCGCTGCCGTTGGTGACGGTCAGCAGGAAGTGGCGGGGCGTCTCCCCGGCCGCGTCCTGAAGCTCGACCGCGGCTCTGAGATCGGTGACCTTGCAGTCCTGGTGATCGGTGCCGTTGCCCCCGCTGGTTTCGCCACTGTCCCCGTTCGCGTCGTCGCCGGCGCTGCTTCCGGACCCGGTCCCGGAGTCGCTGGACGACGACTCGGTGCTCTTCGTCGGGCTCTTCCCCGCCGAGGCGGAGCCCGACGGGCCGGCGCCCTCGTCGTCACCCCCGGACGGCTGGCAGGCGGTGGCCGCCAGCAGGGCCGCGACCACACCCGCCCCCAGGAGGGTGCTGCGCAGGGCCTGACGTACTGAACCGACTCCGGCTGTCTTCGCGTTCATGCTGCATCCCGATTCCCCCGAGACCGGCCCGCGGACCGGCCCTGTGTACAAGCGACACAGCCGAGTGTGACCGGGGCCGACCCGTCAACTCCATGGAAATCAGGGTTTGTTACCACCCACGCATGAACCGCCGACCACGGCGTGACGATGTCCGCAGCGAGCAGGTGAGCACCACCGTCCGCTCAGTCGAGGCAGAACTCGTTGCCCTCGATGTCCTGCATCAGCTGGCACGACTCGTTCTCCTCGTCGGCCAGCAGCAGCTTCCCGCGTACGGCCCCGAGCGGAATCAGCCGGGCGCATTCGGCCTCAAGCGCGGCGAGCCGCTCCTCACCCACGAGCCCGGTGCCGGCCCGCACGTCGAGGTGCACCCGGTTCTTGACGACCTTGCCCTCGGGAACGCGCTGGAAGTACAAGCGCGGGCCCGCTCCGGTGGGATCGGAACAGGCGAACCCCGAAAGCGGCAGATCCTCGGCCGGCAGGGAGTTCTTGTACGCCTCCCAGCTGTCGAACCCCTCCGGCGGCTCCGGCACGACGTACCCCAGCGCCGCGCACCAGAAGCGGGCGACGCGCTCGGGGTCCGCGCAGTCGAAGGTGATCTGGACCTGTTTGATCTTTGTCATCGGGCCAAGATAGTCGGTGGCGCTTTCGGCGCAACGGGATTTTCGGGGGCGCCCTGTCAGCGACGTGACCGGCGGGTGTGGAGCCGCCGGCGGCGCACGTAGGGAGCGACTCCCGACAACCCCGGGCGCCCGCGAGCAGTTGGCTGGGAAATGGCCCCGCACCAATCCCGACCGGGACCGAACCGTGTCAGTGGCCGGTGACAGGATCCAGGGGTGCTGATCAAGGGATACGAGGACGGGCCACTGGTGGCCGGCGAGGCACTGCTGGATCGTCCGGGATTCTGGTCGAACTACCTCATGCCGGTGTGCGGCGGAGGAACGAGTGCCGTACGTCCTGGTCCGGAGTGGTTCGGCGACGACGGCGCCGATGCCGATGCCGATGCCTTGTCCGAGGTCCTCTTCGATCCCGAACGCTGGCCGGTGATCCGTGTGCCGGCCGAGGACGGCCCCGGAGCTGTGGTTGTCCATCGCAACATGGCCGGCGAGTACGGCATCGACTACCTGCTCACTCATCCGGGCCGCAGCCACGCCCAGCAGGTTGCGAGCTGGGAAGGGGATCTCTCGGGAGTCGGGCTGACGTGGGACGAACTGGTCCACCTCGCCGACAGCCCGTCCCCTGCGGCCGAAGGTGTCCAGGACACGGCCGCCCGCCTTCTGCTGGTGCTTCCTCTCCTGGCCGCCTCGGACGTGCCGGAGCCGGCCCCGGCACGGGTCAGCGCCGCTCTGACCTCGGTCGGAGCGCCGCAAGCCACCGCCTCCAGTACGGCGGAGCACTTGCTCACCCACCTGACGAGGAGAGCGCGTCACGATCCCGCCTGGGGATCGCCGCTGAGCGGCAGTTCAAGGACGGGCGGCCGGGTGGACTCCTGGTCTTGATCGGCGGCTCCGTTCCGGCAACGCGCATGGAAGCCTGTCCCCATGGACACGTTCACGGAGCGCCTCGACTACGGGTGGAGGTGGTGGGAGGCCGCCATCGACGAAGCGCAGGAAGGGCGCTGGGTCCGTGACGCCGTGGAGCGGGACGTGATCAAGGACATCGGCTGCGCCACCAACGCCCTCCACGGTGGGCGGTTGGCCCCGTTCACCGAGGACACCTGGCACGTACGCGTCGGACGGATCGCGAACTGGGCCGGGGTGCTGCGGCTCGCCGCCGGGTCGGGCGGCTGGGTCCTCCAGCCGGTCGTCGGGCGCCTCCCTCCGAACCCTGCCGGTATGGCTGAGCTGCTGTCCGGCATCTACGCGGTGGGCGAGCAGGGCGAGATCTGGATGAAGCGGCTCCTGAAGGGCGAACTGCCTCCGGAGGACGAAATCGCCCAGGCCGAGGGCTTCTTCACCGGGCCGGGATCCATCGAAGACCTTGAGCTCTTCTTCTACGACTGACAGTGACGGTGTGTTCGTCAGCCCTGCGCGGCCACCATGCCCTCGATCTCCTTGAGTACGAGGTCGGGGCTGTCCTTCGGGACGTCGTGGGAGCTGCCCTCGGCGGTGACGAGTGTGCGGCCGGGCCCGTCGTGGACGAACGTGGCTGCGGCGTCCCGCCAGCGCTGGGCGTCCTCGGGGGAGCCGTCGAACGGGGTCTTCTCCGAAACGATGACCGTCGCAGGGACCGCGTCCGGCCATGTGGCCTTGTGGAAGGCCTTGCTCGTCGCGACGAAGCTCTCCGAGGTCGAGATGAGCTGGCGGTTCTGCGGATTCTCCGGGTCCTTCTTCGCCGCGTCGACCTGCGGCTGGCTGAACGCTACGAGGCGGGCGATCTGCGCGTCCGTGAAGAGCGGGGGCAGGTTGGCGTCGACGAGAACCGCGCCGGAGAGCATCTTCTGGTTCTCCTTCGCGAAGTACGTCGCTATCTCGCCGGCCTGGGAGTGGGAGACGAGGGTGACGTTCTTGGTGACGCCCAGCTGCTCGAGCCCCGCTTCGAGGTCGCTGACGGCGCTCTCGACCTTCCACGGACCGGGCACCACGTCACTCTTGCCGAGTCCGGCCCGGTCGTACGTGACGACGGTGGCGCCGGTGGCTGCGTGGAGTTGGGGGACGAGGTCGTCCCAGTAGGAGGAGTCCTCGCCGCCGCCGGAGTCCAGGACGATCGTGGAGCCGTGGCCCTGCGTGACGTGGAAGGCCAGCCGGTGCCCGCCGTTGTCGATCATGCGCAGCTTCGTCTCGGCCGTCTGCCCGGCCTCCGGCGAGGCCGAGTGCCTGGACTCGGATGCGTTGCCGTCGCTGCACGCCGTGACCGCGCCGGCGGTCAGGGCCAGCAGGGCGAGGGCAGACAGGGCCCGGTTGACGGACCGGCGGTGGGGCGTGGTGTGGGACATGGCTGATCCTCAGTGCTTCGGATGATGGTGCGGCTGCGTTCTCCATCCTTCGGTGGATCGGTTCACGGCAGAATCCGGCTGGCATGCCTGTCGATGGTGCGCCTGAGGCGCGTGCGCGAGGTGGGGATATCCCCCGGCCCGGGTTCGGTGACCCCGTGCAGGGACGTCACGGAGAGTGGATGGGCCGGGTCGAACTGGGCTCGCCCGGCCCTCACCGGCAGGCCCGTCATGTGTTCGGCGGTGTGTCCGGCGCGCCTTCGGCGAGCAGGAGTGCAGCGACCGCATCCGGGGCCTCGTGCATGGCGTCGTGGCCGGTGGGGAGGTCGTGGACCTGCCACTCGGGATCGGCTCGGAGCCGGTTGCGGAGTTCGGTGAACGGCGTCCGGTCCTCCCACCCCGAGCAGTAGACGAACTCCCGGCGGGCGACCTGGGCGTGCGCGCCTGTGAGCCGGACCGTCTGGAGGAACGAGGCGAGGGGATGAGGACGGCGGCGGGGATCGCCGTCGCCGGGGGGCCGGACGGTGTAGCCGGTGCTCGCGGCGCCGGCGGCGAAGACCTGCCGGAAGTGCTCGTTCGTCGACGACCAGCACGACTCGCCGTCCTGCGGTACGTACGCGTCGAGATGGACCAGTCGTGAGATCCAGCCTCCGGCGCGATCGGCGGCTGCGGCGATCACCATCCCGCCGTAGCTGTGGCCGACCAACGTCGCGCCGGTGATCCGGGCGCGATCGAGGAGCCGCACCACGTCGTCGGCGTGCGTGTCGAGGTTGGCGGTCGCGACCGTCGCGATGTCGTCGTCCGGCCACAGGCCGGTCAGGGTCAGGGCGTGAACGGTATGGCCGGCACGCTCCAGCAGCGGAACCACCGCCTCGTACGACCAGGAGCCCTTCCAGCCGCCGGGTACAAGAACGAACGTCGCCATGCGATTTCTCCTCTTCCCTCAAGCCGAGGCATCGAGGCGCGCTGCCGCGATGCGATGCGATGCGATGCGATGCGATGCGATGAGGTTCGGCCGGGCGCTTCGCGCGACTGCGGACCGCTCCGCACGGAGAAAGCTTCGCCGGAACAGGGTGTGGCGTGCTATCGATACGATGCCGACTTGTGCCCGTTCACCGCCAACCTCCCAGGAG
Source organism: Streptomyces poriferorum (assembly GCF_019399235.1). GTDB lineage: Bacteria > Actinomycetota > Actinomycetes > Streptomycetales > Streptomycetaceae > Streptomyces > Streptomyces poriferorum. The sequence goes on from NZ_JAELVH010000139.1 coordinate 5,298, forward strand.
TGCCGGCGTGACCTCACGCATATGGCCGTCCGGCGGGCGCCACCTCTGGCCGTCCGGCGGAACGAGCGAAGCGCAGTCGCACGCACGCGGACACCTGGTGTACGCAGCCGGCGGCGTCCTGGCGGTTCACACCGAGCGCGGTACGTCGATCGTTCCCGCCGACCGCGTCGCCTGGACCCCCGCCGGATTCACGCACTACCACCGCGCCCACGGCGACACGGATATGCGGATCGTCTTTCTCCCGCCGTCCCTCACCCGGCTCGTACCGGATCGCCCCGCCGTGTTCCTGGCCTCCGGCCTCGCCCGGGAAGTCCTGCTCGCCCTGACCGGCTCCCGCAACTACGACGACGCCGTACCCGACTACAGCCCCGCCGCCCGCACCCGCCTCCTCCGCGTCCTCGTCGACGAACTCCGCGAAGCCCACGAACAGCCACTCCACCTGCCGGAGCCACAGGACGACCGGCTGCAAGCCATTGCCCGCAGGCTGTACGAGACGCCGTCGGACAACTCCACGCTGGCCGAACTGGGGAAGGCGATCGGAGCCGGCAGCCGCACCCTCAGCCGGCTGTTCCGCAGCGAACTCGGCATGACCTTCTACGAGTGGCGCACACAGCTGCGCATCTGCCACGCGCTCGTGCTCCTCGCCGACGGCCACGACACCACCCGAACCGCCTACGCCTGCGGATGGGCCAATCCCAGCGGCTTCATCGCAGCGTTCACCGCCGTCATCGGAACGACCCCGGGCCGCTACCGGACCAGCTGCCCGAAGGCTGCCGTACGGCTCATCCCGCGATGATCCAGGACCGCGTGGCTGACACGCTCGGGCTTACCATCCACTCGGTGCCGCGAACGGGCACCGGACAGGGGAGGGGGGCTGCATGGAACTCGACGAGCTCGGGCTCGTGCCTGACGAAGCGGCCGTCTACCGGATGCTCATCGCCCGGCCGTCGGCCCGCGCGGAAGCGATCGGCGAGGCGGCCGGTCTGCCCGCCGAACGGGCCGATGCGGCACTGCGTTCCCTGGCGGCCCGTGGCCTCGTCGTCCGTGCCGCCGACGGCCACCGGTACTCCGCGGCGCCCCCCGCCGTCGCGCTGGGCGCCGAGCTGGCCGCGCACCGCGATCGGCTGCAGCGCGCCGAGCTGACGGTCGCGCGGCTCACGGAGACGTACCGCATGGCGACCGCGGACCGCGCGCAGCGCGAACTCGTGGAGATCGTCGAGGGCGGCGAGGCCATCGGCACCCGCTACCGCCAGTTGCAGCTGTCCGCACGCCGCACCATCGACATCTTCTCGGCGGGCAGGCCCCAGGCGGTCACCCCGGCGGACAGCGAGGAGGTGACGGCCATCGCCCGCGACGTGCGGGTGCGGGCCGTCATCGACCAGGGCTTCCTGCGCGAACCGGGCGCCGCGGAGCACGTCGCGCAGTCCCTGGCCGACGGGGTCCAGGTGCGGACCGTCACCGAAGTGCCGTACAAGCTGATCCTCTGCGACGAATCCGTGGCGATGCTGCCGCTGCACGGGCGGGACGCCGACGTCGACCCGGCGGTCGTGCTGCGCGGCGGGCTCGCCCATATGGCCAGGGAACTGTTCGAGCAGGTGTGGGAGCGCGGCAGCCCCTACCAGGAGGCGGCGGGCGCGGGCATCGACCCGGTCGACGTGCACATTCTGCGGCTGCTGCTCGCCGGTCTCACGGACACGGCCGTGGCCACGCAGGTGGGGCTTTCGGCGCGGACCGTGCAGCGCCGCATCCAGCTGATGATGACCCACGCCGGCGCGACCTCGCGGCTCCAGCTGGGCTGGTACGCCGGACAGCACGGGTGGGTGTGACCGCCGTCGGCCACACCCACCCTGATCTCCGCCCTGTCTACTTCAGGGTGATCGCCCGGATCACGTCCTGGCCGATCGTCAGCCCGCCCGGCGCCCCGGCCGCGGCCCGCAGCGACACCGACTTCGCGGCGCGCGGCGTGTCCAGGACCGTCGTCCAGCGGCCGTCACCGGCCCGCTTGAGCTTGGCGTCCCGCCAGGTGGCCCCGTCGTCGTACGAGACCTGAAGGGTGGCCGACGTGGCAGCGGTCGCCCCGTCGTACGTCGCCGAGCGCAGGCCCAGGGTGAGGCGCTTGCCCGCCCTGGCCGTGCCCTGCAGATCCGTGGCGACGTCGTAGCCGAGGTTCAGCATCGGCACATTGGCACGGCCCGTCGGCAGCGGCTTGTAGTCGAAGCCCCACGTGGTGCTCGTGCTCGTGGTGCCGGGCCAGGCGGCGGTGGTGCGCTGCCCGGTCGCGACGAGCTTGTACGAGCCCGCCGGCAGGTTGGACGCACGGCCCGACTGGGCCTTGAACGTGGCCAGCTGGGTGTCGCCGCGGTAGAGCGTGGTCTGCTTGGTGCCGCCGCCGCCCCCGACATGGGTGCCGTCGCTACTGCCGGACCACATCGCGGTGTTCCAGGTCAGGGTGCTGGCCGTCTGGAAGGGGACGTAGTTCTCACCCAGGCGCGGGGCCTGGACCGGCTTGAACCAGCCGGCGTCATAGCGGCGGCCACCGGCGTACGAGTCCGTCGACGCGCGCTCGAAGTAGCCGTCCGCCGCACCGAGCCCGGTGTGCTGCTCGTACCAGGACCCGACGGCGGTCGTGTTGCCGGTGACGTACTCCGTCGTCGTCCGCGACCACTTCTCGTAGGCGTCACCGCCCAGACCCGCGCCCCACGCCGGGATGAAGTAGCGCCCGCCGTAGCCGAGGGTGCCCGATGCCGCGTACACGCTGTTGTTCACGCGGGCCAGATCGTGGTCGTCCGGCTTGTACGCCAGGGACTTGTCCGGGATGACGTCCTTGAACTGCTGCACCAGGTCGTAGCTGTATTCCGGGTACTGCTGCTGCTTCACGTGCAGTCGGCCCTTCCCCGACTTCGCCTCCGAGACCAGGCGTGCGCCGTCGCCCTGCCGCACGGAGGCGACGGTGAGCCCGCCGACGCCGCCGTAGCTCTGGTACAGGTGCCCCGGGGCGTCGTTGACGACGACCAGCAGCGCCGCGCCCGCGTCGGAGGCGGCCTGCGCCCGCTCGGCCGGGGTGACGTCGTCGGTGCGGTCGACGATCACGGCCTTGCCGCGGACGTCGAGGCCGGTGTAGTCGGCCGCCGCGCCCCGGCCCGCGTAGACGGTGCGCAGGGTCGACGAGCCGTCGTGGTACGCGGTGTTCGGCTGCGACGTCAGCTCGATGTCCCGCCCGGAACCGGTCTCGGCGTCGAGGGCCTTCTGCCGCAGCCGCCAGTGCAGGAACGCGCGCATCGAACCGTCCGACACCTTCTTCGTGGGCGCCAGGTACAGCGAGTCGTACTTGATGGGCAGCTGCCAGGAGGTGGACCAGCTGATGCCCGCGCCGTCGGCGTAGGTGCGCTGGAGGTTGAAGACGGCCTGCGTCTCCTCGCTCTCCCTCTCCGGGACCGCGTACGCCTTGCGCACCTTCGTCGCGTCCAGGTCGGCCGTGCCGGACGAGTGGCCGTCGCCGAGCGTGGCCTCGTCCGAGATCAGCAGCGCCTGGCCGAGCGAGTCGGCGGTGTCGCCGGGCACCTCGACGTAAGCGGTCGTGGTGTAGCGGCCGGGCGGCAGACGCAGCGTCTTCTCGCCGTCGACGGCGATGAGCGCGGAGTCACTGGAGTCCGACGTGTGCAGTGCGACATTGCCCGACAGCGGCTTGCCGTCCCGGCCCGTCAGCTTGATGGTGTAGTCGTACATCTCCGCCTCCTTGAAGAGGGCGAAGCCGGTGTGTGCGACCGCCTGGCCGGTCGCGGTGTCCGTCGCGACGACATGGCCGGAGAACGTGGTGCCCGCGGGGACCTTCGACGCGTCGAGGGTCAGGGTCACCTCGGTGGTGCCTTGCGCGGGGACCGTCACCGAGGACCGCGACAGCGTGTACGCGTCGGCGTCCGTGTCGAGGGCGAGGGCCAGCGTGACGTCCGCGTCGCCCTCGTTGCGGTAGGTGACCGTGCGGGTCGCCGTCTTCGCGTCGGCGTTCGGCCAGTCGTACGCGGCGGCCTCGACGGAGCCCGTCGCCTCGATGGTGGAGCTGATGGCCGAGGCTACGTTCACCCGGCCGGTGCCCACTTCGTACGGCGTCTCGGCGGTCTTGTCCGACGTCGACATCAGCGCGTTCTTGATGCGCTCGCCGCTCCAGTCGGGGTGCCGCTCCTTGAGGATCGCGGCCGATCCCGCCACGAGCGGCGTCGCCATCGACGTTCCGCTCATCGTCCGGTACAGGCCGCCCGTCCAGCCCGGCACCGACTGGGAGGCGGCGGCGGACACGTCCGTGCCGGGCGCGGAGACGTCCGGCTTGAGGCTGTGCGTGCCGATCAGCGGGCCCTGGCTGGAGAACTCGGCGCGGTCGTCGTTCCTGTCGACCGCGGCCACCGTCAGCGCGGAGGCGGCGGCGCCCGGGGAGCCGATGGTGCCCGGGTCGTAGGTGTTGCCCGCCGCGATGACGAACAGCGGACCGCCGTCCGCGGAGAGCTCGTTCACGGCCTGCGACGTCGGGTCCGTGCCGTCGGACCCGTTAGGGGTGCCGAGGCTCATCGACACGATGTCCGCGCCCTGCGCCTTGGCCCACTCCATACCGGCGATGGAGTACGACTCCTCGCCGGTGCCCTCGTTGCCGAGCACCTTGCCGACCAGGAGGCGGGCCCCCGGGGCCGCGCCCTTCTCCTTGCCGCCGGAGGCGGCGCCGGTACCGGCGATGGTGGAGGCGGTGTGCGTGCCGTGGCCGTTGCCGTCGTCGACGCCCTGGCCGGGCACGAAGCTCACGGTGGCGTCGACCTGCCCGACGAGGTCCGGGTGGTCGAGGTCCGCGCCGGTGTCGAGCACGGCGACCTTGACGCCCGTGCCGTCCAGGCCCTGCTGCCAGGCGTCCGTGGCCTTGATCTGCGCGGTCTCGGTGGCGAGCGAGGCCTCGACCTTGCCGTCGAGCCACAGCTTGCCGATGCCGCCCGACAGGGACTTCGGGTCGGATCCCGCCGCGATGTCCTTCCAGAACGACGTGGCCCGGCCCTTGTCGGCGCGCAGCGCCTTCGCGTGGATCGAGGACAGCGTACGGACCGACTCGGTGCCCTCGGGCGTGGCCGGGACCTTCGGCTGTGCCTTCGCCGTGCGGGCGGCGGCCGGGGCGGTCGCGATCACCGGAACGGTGTCCGTGTGCGCGTCGTCGTACCCCATCGCCACCAGGCCGGTGACGTTGAACAGCCGCTCGTCGAGCTTCCCGGCGGCGAGCAGCGACATGGCCTGGCGCGGGATGACGTAGGTGTCGTCGCCGCGGGTCTGCACCTCGACGCCGTCGGAGCCCGCCCCGGCCGGGTCCACGGTCACCACGTCGTGGTTCCCGGGCAGGTCGGTGTAGTGCACGAGATCACCGGTGACGAGGGTGATGTCGTAGGACTTGCCGGCCGGTGCAGTGGCACCGGTCCCGGCGGCCGGATCGGCGTCGGCCGCCGGGGCGGTGACCGATCCCCACCCGATCAGCGCCATGGTGAGCGCGGTGGCGGCGGGGAGGTATCGGCGTCTGGGTATGGATCGCATGGGAACGGTCTATCCGGTCCGGAACACCTGACGCACCGGCGGAGGGTGTCGAGTTCCCGCCATGGCGAAAACCGGACGCCGGCATTCTCCTGGCCGACGGCTCACGGATGAGGCCGTCGGCCGATGGAATCCGTCGGCCGACGGCCGGGGGGAGCGGAGGTGCCTTCCCGGCTGCCCGCGAGCGGGCAGCCGGGAAGGACACGGTCAGGACGGCAGCTTGGCGATGACGATCTTCGTCGATCCCTGGGCCGTCACGTCGGTGGCGTAGAAGGCCACCTCACCTCGGTTGTTGATGCCGAGGCCCTCCAGGGGCACCCAGTGCTTGCGGTCCACCATGGAGCCGATGTCGTACATCCGGCCCTGCGGGTCCCACAGCACCGCCGTCTCGATGTCGGGCTCGAACTCGGCGGTGCCGACGATCCAGCCGGCGTCGTTCACCGCCAGCGCCTGGGCGTCGAAGCCCAGGTCGGGCAGCCGGGTCATGGTGCCGCCCGGCTTCAGGACGAACGCGTCGTCGCCGCTCTTGCCGACGATCACACCGGACGCGTTGACGCCCTCGGCGGTGCTGTCGGCCATGCCGGGCAGCGTGCCCAGGTCGGTGACCGAACCGTCCATGCTCCACTTCACCGCGTGGCGGACACCCGCCTTGTACGAGTGGCCGACGATGACGCCCGACTCGTTGATCGCGAGCGGCTCGGTCAGGGTGCGCTGGTCGGTCAGGTGCTGCAGCTTGCGGAACCCGTCCTTCGCGGACCAGATGAACGGGTCGTTGACCTGGAGCTTGCCGCTGGTCGCGGGGTTGTCGATGTACCCGGTGGCGTTACCGACGACGTTACCGGCGTCGTCGACCGCGAAGCCGCGGTCGAAGCTGTACGCCTCCCAGTCGGGAAGCGGCAGCGTGGTGAGCTTGCCGTCCGCGTCCCACACGGCGCCGCGGGTGCCGCCGGCCGTCAGCGTCACCTGACCCGTGGTGTACGCACCGGACTGGCTCAGGCCCAGGGCGCTGCCGTTGCGCACCCCGGTGTTGTCGAGCAGCGTGACGCCGTGCTTGGCGTCCCAGCGGACCGGCCGGGTGACCGAGGAGACCTGAGCCGAACCGGCCACCTGCCCCTGGTCGTTGAAGCCGAAGCCGCTGGCCGGGCCGAAGGACCCGGTGACGTCGAGGGACGGCACGGTGACGTTGCCGAGCAGCACGTCCGCGCTGCCCAGGGGCGTACCCGCGTCGTTCGCCATCGAGAACCGGCCGACCAGACGGCGGCCGGCCGGCGGTGCGGACTCCGGGACGAGGCGCCCGGCGATCTTCATGGACTGCCCGGTGGCCAGCTTCACCGGCTTCTCGTCGTCCACCGTCACCGCACCCAGCGACTTCGAGAACATCGTGTCCTGGATGTCGAACTCGGTGGAACCGGAGGGTACGTCGGTGCCCGCGATGTACAGGTAGTAGTAGCCGGGCTTCGGGTTCTTCATGGTCAGCGACTCACGCGAGCCGCCATGGGTGGACGAGGCGACCAGGGCACCGGACTGGGCGACCAGGTACAGATCCAGGTCGGCGTCCTTGTCGGAGGCGTTGCCCAGCACGACCTCCAGGCGGGTCGCGTCGCGCGGCACCGTGATCTGCTTGCCGGTCGTCGCCTGGGAGGCGACGGTGGGCCGGGCCTGCGACAGGGCGCCGAGCGAGCCGCCGGTCGCGTGTGCGGTCACCGGCGCGAACCGGTTGACGGCGGTGAACGCCTGCTCGGTGGGCGCGTGCAGGGCGGCCTCGGCGACCACGGACGACGCCGGGTCGAACGTGGCACCCTGAACGGACGCGCTCAGCCGGTACGGGTTCTCCATGACGGGCGACGTGCGCCGCGCCTCCACCTCGAACTCCCAGATGCCGGGCATCGGCTGCTCGTAGGTGCGCGAGGCCGGGTCACAGGTCCCGGCGTCCGAGAAGTTCGTGTAGCACAGGCTGACGGCGGTCTCGTCCACGGGCATGCCCTGCGGGTCGATGGCGAGGAACCGGGTCTGGCTGTCACCCGCGATCCCGCTCAGGTCCACCTTCAGCGCCGAGGCACCCTCGGCCACGGACACGAACACGGAACGCGTCTGGTTGCGGTCCACCGAACCCTTGGCGCTGATCGTGTACGAGGACTTCGCCGGGTCGGCGGCGGCCACGACGGTGACCGGGACGAGCTTGTCGACACCGGGGGTCGTCGGGTCGTCGACGCGCAGCAGCGCCGAGTGCGCACCGGTGGAGCCGGTCCGGGCGCGGACGGTGACGGTGGTCTCCTTGCCCTTGCCGAGCAGCACGACGGGCGGGGCGCTGAACGTGCCGTCATTGCCCAGCCACGACAGCAGCGCGACACCGCTGCCGGAGCCGGTGCGGGTCAGCCGGACGTCGTACTCCTTGGTGCGGCCGGTGGTCTGGCCGCCGTCGCCGGGGGAGCAGCGGTTGTACACGCCGGTGCCGGACTTCGGGGTGGCGAGCATTCCGGCGAGCGCCCCGCACACGGGGGCGTCGACGGTGTACGACGTCGGCTCGGCGCCCTTCGCCAGCAGCTTCCACGCCGCCGGGACGTTGATGAGCCCCGCGCCCTGCGCGTAGGCGGGCTGGTCGTCGAGGAACGTGGCCGAGCTCGTCAGCGCGGAGCGCAGCGCGGCCGGCGTCACCTTCGTACCGGAGCGCCGAGCAGCCGACAGGAGCAGCGCGACATCGCCCGCGGCCTGCGGGGACGCCATCGACGTACCGTTGAACATGCCGTATCCGGCGGGCAGTTCATAGCCTGCGTCGGGCACGCTCTCGCCGGGCATCCAGGTGGGTATGGACGACACGGCGGCGCCCGGGGCGACGATCTCCGGCTTCATGCCGCCGTCCTCGCGCGGTCCGCGCGCGGAGAACGGGAACAGGGACTGGGAGGCGCGCACCCGGGAGCCGTAATCGGCCCACCAGGTGTCCCTGCTGACGGACGCGCCGACCGCGAGCACCTTGTCGGAGACGGCGGGGTCGGCGATGGTGTTCATGCCGGGCCCGTCGTTGCCGGCCGACGACACGATCTGGACGCCGTAGTCGTCGATGAGCCGGTTGTAGAGCACGGACCGTACGTTGTTGCCGTCGTTGAGGGCGGGCAGTCCGCCGATCGACAGGTTGACGACGTCGACGTGCTGGTTCACGACCACGTCGATCATGCCCTCGGCGAGCGCGTACGCCGTGCAGCCGGACGCGAACAGGCACACACGCTCGGAGACGATCTTCGCGCCGGGCGCGGCGCCGTTCATCTTCCCGCCGAACAGGCTGTTGCCCGCGCTGATCCCGGCGACGTGCGTGGCGTGCGCGCCCGAGACGATGCCGATGTTCACGTAGTCGGCACTCCTGCCGACGTTGGTGCCGCCCAGCGGCGACAGGTCCACGTCGTCGCGGTACTCGACGGTGAACGGCATCGACTCGGCGACGGGGGTGCTCGGGTCGTCCGTGCCGAACGAGGCGAACTTCCCGCTCTTCGCGTACGGTTCGACGACGTCGCCGTCACCGAAGCTGTGGTCCAGGTCGGCGTCGACCCACACGCGGTGGTCGGCGGGCCGGTAGAGGACGGCGAAGGTGTCCTTGTAGTCGCCGTCGCGGTTCACGTCGCCGCCCAGCTCGCCGCCGTACGTCGTGCTCTCGGCGAAGGTCTGGAACTCGTACGTGCCGTCCGGCGCCTTGTAGTCCACGCCGCTGAACCGGAACGTGCCGCCGGTGGCGGTGACCGTGCGGCTCATCTGGAGCCACGTCGGGTCGCTGTCGGTGAGCGGGTCGGTCGCCGTGAGCCAGTTCTTGATCTTCGGCTCGCCGGTCGTGGTCTTCTGCAGCGCGGGATGCGCGGCGTCCACGCCGGTGTCCAGGATGCCGATGGTCACGCCGCGACCGTCCCAGTCGCGGTGGGCGGACGTGAAGTCGGTGGCGCCCGTCTCGCCGGTGGGCAGATACGGGTTGTCGGCGGGGGTCCCCTTGCCGGGTGCGGCGGGAGTGCTGCCGCTCTCCGTGCCGGACGAGCTGTCCTGCTTCCGGTCCGCACCGGTGACCGGTGACGGGTCGGGGATCTTGAACGTCTCGTTCAGGTCGACGGCGCGCACCGAGGACAGCCCGGCCAGTTCGGTGACCTTGCCGGTGGGCACGGTGGCGCGCACGTAGCCGAGCTTGTCGGTGACGTCGCCGACGGTGCCGCCGAGCTGGGTGATGCGGCGGCGCACGTCGGCCGTGTCGCCGCGGTCGGTGGCCAGCATCACGGTGACCGTGGCGGCCTTCTTGCTCTCGGCCTTCTGGAGCAGGGTGCGGTCGTGCGAACCGAGCTTGTCCCGCTCGGACTTGAGGGCCTGCTTCGGTACGTCGGGCACTGCGGCGCCCAATGGGCGTGGCACGGGGGCCGCTTGGGCGGGAAGGGCGGAGAGGCCCAGCAGGGGACCGGTCAGCCCGGCTGCGAGGACGGCGGCGGTGAGCCGTCGTCTGGCAGGGGTTGCTTTGCGGGACATGGTTGTCCTGCTCCTTCCGGGGTGGGTGTGCTCCCCGGGTCTACAGAGTCGGACGGGCCCGGCGCACCAGATGGAGGTGGCGACAATTCGACATGTCGTAGAGCCGCCATGGAACGGGCAGGGCGTTACTGGCGAGGGCGGTCCCGCCCTGGTGTCACCTGCGGGTGCGGTCCGCTCGCGGGACCAGCCCCGCCCGCACCGCGCTCATCCTGGCCCGCACGCCGTGTACGGGAACGGCCCCCGCCGGACCGCCGGTCACGTCGGCGGGCTTGCCCCGGCACGCGCCGCAGATGCCGCCCGGCATTGCCTCGGGGGCGCCGGGGGCCCGGCACTCGCGGCATTCAAGGGTCCGCAGGACGACCTGGCGTACGGGGGCGATGCGGGCGGGCGGCAGTTTTTCGAGCAGCCTCCGGCCGACGAACGCGACCGGGCTGTAGATCTCCACCGGCAGTCCCTGGGTCAGTGCGCACATGATCTCCGCCTCGGTGGCACCCCGCTCGAACCACTCGCTGACCTGGGGTTCCAGCCGCACGCAATGCGCTTCGGGCAGCGACAGCGAAGGCGCGGCCTTTCCGAGCGCGGCCAGCAGGATGAACGACCGGGAGCGCGTTGGCCGTTGCTGCTCCCGCGGTACGTCGCCCCGGGTGTACGCCGCCCACCACTCGTCGTCGCGGGCGGTGCGGGAGAAGAACGTACGCGTCACCCAGATCAGCGCCTCCTCGGTCGCGACGCACTCACTGCCCCGGCGCAGGTGCCCCTCCTCCTGGAGCCGGTTCAGTGAGGTCCGCAGCGCGCACTGCCCGTACGGCAGCACCTTGGCGAGCATCTTCACGGAGATGTCGGCGCCGTCGCACAGCCCGTCGATGTACGCGGCGATGGCAGCGTCACGGGGGAGGAGATGGGCGAAGTCATGTCCGGTGCGGGGGCGTTGGTCCGGGGCCGAACGCTTGCCGTATCCGGGGTTCGCCATCGGATGGTCGAGCGTGGGCGCGGGGCCGGGCGCGGGAAAAGGGGCAGCACTAAGCTGGCTGGCAGCCATGAGATCGTGGTCCGTTTCGATCGTCGTGGTCAGGCCCCTGCTCGGTGTTTGCGCACCGGCGGGGGCCGTCGTGTCCCGGCTGACGCTAGAGCGTCGCTACCCTCCGTCGCAAGT
>NZ_JAELVH010000013.1 GCF_019399235.1 Streptomyces poriferorum
CGACGGCGACGAGCCCACGCACGACCAGATGGAGGGCCCGTACTTCAAGCCCAACTCCCCGCTGCGCACCAGCCTGGTGACCGCCGGCACTCCCGGAGTTCCGCTGACGGTCAGCGGATACGTCTTCGGCCGTGAGTGCCGGCCCGTGCCCGGCGTGCTGCTGGACTTCTGGCAGGCAGACACCAACGGTGCGTACGACATGAGCGGATACGCCTTCCGCGGCCACCAGTTCACCGACCGGTCCGGCGCGTTCACGCTCACGACGATCGTGGCGGGGCTGTATCCCGGCCGCGCCCGGCACATCCATGTGAAGGCCCAGGCGCCCGGTTCGGGCATCCTCACGACCCAGCTGTACTTCCCGGGCGAACCGCGCAACAGCACCGACGCCCTGTACGACCCGGCGCTCCTGATGAACGTCCGGTCCGTGGGGTCCGGCAGGCAGGGGACCTTCGACTTCGTCCTCGACGTCGCCCAGGACCCGATCGATCCGCCGACCGATCCGCCGACCGATCCGGGCGGACGGTGGCGGGCCGGAACGCTCTACAACGCGGGCGACCGCGTCACGTACGGCGGGGTCACCTACCGCTGTCTGCAGGCTCACACCGCCCTGACCGGCTGGGAGCCGTCGAACGTCCCCGCGCTGTGGGAGCGCGGGTAGACGGGCAGACCGGCGGGGTAACACCGCCGCGCGCGCACGCCCCGGGCCTCTTCCCGGGGTGTGCGGCGCGCCGGGCCCGGGCCGGAGCCTTCCGGCCCGGGCCGCTTCCCTTTCACGCGCGAACCCCGCTGCGGGCCGGTCCGGTTCACTTCGCGTCCGAATACCGTTCCACCACCGCCGTGGTGAACGGGAAGCGGACCGGCGTGTCACCGAAGGCGGTCCGCCCGGCCAGTTCACCTGCCGCCCGGATCGCCTCCACCACGGTCCCGGCCTCCTCCAGGGGGCAGTGCACGATCACCTCGTCGTGCTGGAAGAAGACCAGCTCCGCCCGGAGCCCGGCCGCCGCGATCGACTGACGCAGCGCGGCCAGGAGCAGCAGTGCCCAGTCGGCCGCACTGCCCTGCACCACGAAGTTGCGGGTGAAGCGGCCCCGCGCACGGGCGTTGGAGGAGGCGTAACCCGGAGTGAATCCGCCGTCCGCCGCCTCAGGTCCGTCCGGCGGCGGTTCGTCGCTCTCCTGCGGGATGCCGGCCTCTCCGTCGTCCCCGCTGCCCGCGGCGGGCGGGCTGGTCCGGCCCAGCCAGGTTCGTACGAGACGGCCCTCCTCGCCCGCCTTCGCCGCGTCGTCCACATAGGCGACCGCGTGCGGGAACCTCCGGCGCAGGGCGGCCAGGTTCTTCAGCCCGTCCCCGGACGTCTGGCCGTAGACCGCGCCGAGCAGCGCGATCTTGGCGTGGTCGCGGTCGCCGTGGAAGGCACGGTCGGACAGGGCGGTGTACAGGTCGCCGTCATGGCCGGCCACCTCCATCAGGCCCCGGTCGCGGGAGATCGCGGCCAGCACCCTCGGCTCCATCTGGTCGGCGTCCGCGACGACGAGGCGCCAGCCCTCGTCGGCGACCACGGCCCGCCGGATCACCTTCGGGATCTGCAGCGCCCCGCCGCCGTTGGTCGTCCAGCGGCCGCTGACCGTGCCGCCGGGCTGGTACTCGGGGCGGAAGCGGCCGTCGCGGACCCAGTCCTGGAGCCAGCTCCAGCCGTGTGCCGTCCAGATCCGGTACAGCTTCTTGTACTGGACGAGCGGACGCACCGCCGGATGGTCCAGCTCCTCCAGCTCCCAGCGGCGGGTCGACCGCACCTTGATGCCCGCCTGGGCGAAGGCCTTCACCACATCGGCGGGAAGGTCCGGGCGGACCCTGCGGCCGAACGCGGCGGACACCTCGTCCGCGAGCTCGGCCAGCTTCCGGGGCTCGCCGCCGCCCGCGTACCGCTCGCCCAGGAGCTCGTGCAGCACCTCGCGGTGGACGTCGGCCCGCCAGGGCAGGCCCGAGCGGTTCATCTCGGCGGCGACCAGCATGCCGGCGGACTCGGCGGCCGTCAGCAGACTCATCCGGCCCGGCCGGTCCGTGGCGTCGTGCCGGGCGAGTTGGTCCGCGTACACCTGGAGCAGGGCGTCGAAGGGCAGTTCGGTCCCCGACTGGGGCTCGAACAGGGAGGACTGGGAGCCCGGTACGGCGGAGCGCGGCGGCGGATCGGGCGGCACCGGGCCGCGCAGCAGACGGGCGTGGGCGGCTGCGGCGGAGCGGGGCTCGCCGAGCCGTCCCTCGTGCCCCAGCAGGAGGGATTCGGCGACCTCGATGTCGTAACAGCGCGCGACCGGGACCCCGGCGGCCAGCAGCCGTGGGTAGACCTCGGCCGACGAACGCCACACCCAGCGGGTGACACCGGGCCGCGAGCGGACGGCTTCGGCGAGGTCCGGTTCGGTGACGGCCGGGGCGGTGGGACGGCCGGTGCGGTCCAGCGGGGCGAGGCGCGCGCCACCGCTCTCCGTGACGGCCACTGCCCAGCGTTCGGTCATGGATTCGAGTCTGGCACCCGGCACTGACAGCGAGGCGGAGCGCGCGCGGGCGGGGACGCTGGAAGGATGGGCCGGGCCCGGGCAGGAAGGATTTTTCGGGACACGTCCCGGTCCGGATCCGTTGCGACGAGGAGGCAGACGACACGATGGAAGCGATCGTTTTCGAGGAGTTCGGCGGACCCGAGGTACTGCACCCCGCCCGGGTCGAGGACCCGCATCCCGGTCCCGGGCAGGTGCGGGTGAAGGTCCGGGCCGCCGCGGTCAACCCGATGGACTACAAGATCCGGCGCGGCTGGATGGAGGACGTGTTCCCGACCTCGCTCCCGGCGATTCCCGGCGTCGAGTTCGCCGGTGTGGTCGACGTGACCGGTGAAGGAGTCACCGACGTCGCGGTGGGCGACGAGGTGTTGGGCTGGAGCGCAACCGGTTCCTACGCCGAGTACGCCCTGGCCGACGCCGCTCTCGTCGCCCCCAAGCCCCCGGAGCTGAGCTGGCCGGACGCGGCCGCCCTGACCATCGCGACGAACACCGCCCAGCGCGTCCTGGACGAACTCGGCGTGGAGGCGGGGGAGACCCTGCTGCTGCACGGGGCCGCCGGAGCCGTCGGATCGGCCGCGGTCCAGCTGGCGGCGGCCCGCGGCGCGACGGTGATCGGCACGGCGTCCACGGCCAACCACGACTACCTGCGGGTGCTCGGTGCTACCCCGGTGGAGTACGGGGACGGGCTGGTCGGCCGGGTGCGCGCACTCGCCCCCCAGGGGGTGGACGCGGTCTTCGACGCGGCGGGACGCGGGGCGCTCCCGGACTCCATCGAGCTGCGCGGCGGCACCACGGACCGGATCGTCACCATCGCCGATCCGGAAGCGGGCACGTACGGCGTGGCCTTCTCCGGCGGTGGCTCGCGGTCCGGGAAACAGCTGGCCGAGCACGCCCGCCGCGCGGCCGCGGGCGAGCTGAGGGTGCCCGTCGCCGAGACGTTCCCGCTCGACGAGGCGGTCAGGGCGCAGGAGCTGAGCGAGGCGGGGCACGTGCGCGGAAAGGTCGTGCTGCTGCCGTGAGGAGGGCGGGCGCGGCGCTCGGAAAAAGTTGTCCACAGGGTGTGGATGAATTCCGGTGAGTCCGCCATGCCTACCCTGACCTCATGGAACCGGTGATCGACCAGGCCTTCGCGGCAGCCCTGTACTCGGACGACGACTCCGGCCTCGACACCGGCGCATCCCTCCTCGCCGCCGACCCGGCCTCCGACGCGGAGCTGCTGCGCCGGGGCGAGGAGTTCGTCCGGCGCGCCTGGGACCGCGGCTGGCTGCCCGCCGACCTCGTGCGCCTGGTCCGCCGCGAACTGGACGAGCACGCGGCCGGCCTGGCCGCCGGGCTGATCGGCTCGGAGGTCCGGCGCTACGAGGTGCTCCCGCCCCGCTGGCAGGCCCAGCTGGACGAGCTGCCCGCCCCGCCGCCGACGGGGCGGCCGGACCGCTTCTCGTACGCCTCCGCACTCCTGGCGCTCCACCGGCTGCTGCTCCGGCTGCCCGCGATCGAACCCGTCGGGCCGCCGCCCGGCGCGTTGCGCGACGCCCTGCACCTGCCGCCCGCGCACGACGAACCGCGCATGCTGACCCGGATCCGGGCGCTGCTGGCCAAGGCCGAGGCGACGGGCTTTCCCGAGGAGGCGGAGGCGCTCACCACCAAGGCGCAGGAGCTGATGGCCCGGCACAGCATCGACGAGGCCCTGCTGGCGGCCCGTACGCACAGCGGCAGTGCGCCCGGCGCCTGCCGGATCGGGCTGGACGCCCCGTACGAGACGGCCAAGGCGATCCTGCTCGACGCCGTCGCCTCGGCGAACCGCTGCCGGGCCGTGTGGAACAGCGACCTCGGCTTCTCGACGGTGGTCGGCTTCGAGCCGGACCTGGAGGCCGTGGAACTGCTCCACACCTCGCTGCTGGTGCAGGGCACGGCGGCGATGACCCGCGCCGAAGCGGGCCAGCGGGCCGGCGGCCGCAAACGGACCAAGACCTTCCGGCAGTCCTTCCTGATGGCCTACGCGCAGCGGCTGGGTGCCCGGCTGGCCGACGGCACCGCCCGCGCCACCGCCGAGGCCGCAGCCGAGGGCGCGGTCCCCGGCGCGTCGGCCCCCGGGGCCGGTCTGCTGCCGGTGCTGGCCGCCCGGGACGTGGCGGTCACCGGCGCCGCCGAGAAGATGTTCCCCGAGACGACGACCACCCGGGTCCGCGGCGCCACGGACCTGGACGGCTGGACCCACGGGACGGCCGCGGCGGACCGGGCCCGGATGGGCGGGAGTACCCCGGAGATCCCCGGCTGACGGCGGCCCCGGCGACCCGGCCGCCTCTCGGCGGTGCTGCCCCGGCGGCGCCTCCGGCCGGTCCGCGAGCCGGAAATCGGAACCCGGCAACTCGGGCATATCGGGAAATCCGGTTAGGCTCTGGGCATGAGCTGGCTCCGGGCGCTGAGGGAGACCGCGCGCTCGGGGCTGACGATCGAGAGGACGCGTCTCGAACCGCTGATCGCCATCCGTGGCGCGGCCGGTCTCGCCCTGGTGATCGGGGTGAGCCTCGCGCTCTTCGGTCCCGTGGTCGCCGCCAGCTCCGCGTTCGGCGCCTACCAGGCGGCGATCGCCACCTTCCAGCGCAGCTGGAGGCCCCGGCCGGTACTCGCCCTGGTCTCCGGCTTCAGCCTCGGCGTGTCGACGTTCCTCGGCTATGTCACCGGCTCCCATCTCCCGCTCTTCCTGGTCCTGCTGGTGCTCTGGACCTTCCTGGCCGGGCTGGCCTGGGCGGCGGGACCGACGGGCGGCATCATCGCCGCGTCCAACGTCGCGATCATGCTGGTGACGGTCACGCTGCCCACTTCCGTCGCCGAGGCGGCCCTCCACGCCCTGATGATCACCTTCGGCGGGGTGGTCCAGGCGGCGCTCATCGTGATGTTCCCGGTCCGCAGATGGGGCGCCCAGCGCGACGCCCTGGCCGACGCGCTGGCCGCCGAGGCCGACTACGCCCGCAGACTGCGCCACGACCCGGTCGCCCACTTTGACCCGGTCCCCCTGATGGAGGCACGCAGAGCCGCCGCCGTCACCGCCCGCCAGGCCCGGCGCCGCCCCGCCGAACTGCACGGCTCACGCGGCGCCGCCGAGCGGATCAGGCCCGTCCTCGCCTCACTCGCGGACCCGGCGATGGGCGTCCCGTCCGAGGGCCCCGAACGCGACCGGGTCCGCGAGCTCCTCGCCGCCGCCGGCTCCCTGCTCGACGCGGCCGCGCGGGCCATCCGCCACGGCGACCCGGTACGCCTGCCCGCCCCCGCCGTCGCCGCGCTGAAGACCCCCGACACCGGCGCGCTGCTCACCGGGCCCCCGCTCCGCGCCGCCGACCGGCTGGCCGCCCTGCTCTCCCACGTCATCGAGGCCGCCGAGGGCGACGGTACGAAGGAGGAACGGGCCGGGGCCGCGGAGGCCGCCGACGCTATCGAGGCCGGGCGGGGCGGCCGGCTTCCCGCCGAGCACCACCGGCGGCCCACCCTGCTGCGGCTGGTCCCGGTCGTGATCGCTTCGATGCGCCGCGAGCTGTACCGCGGCTCCCCGATCCTGCGGCACGCGATCCGGATCTCCGTCGTCGCCGCCGCCGGCTACCTGCTGGGTCTGGTGCTGCCGTACGGCCACGGCTACTGGGTGCCGATGGCTGCCGTCATGGTGATGCGGCCGGAGTTCTCCCGGACGTACGAACGGTCCGTGGCGCGCTTCGGCGGCACCGTCGTAGGGGTGTTCGTCGCCAGCGTGATCGTCCAGGCGTCCCACCCCCGCGCCGGGCTGTCCGCCGTGCTCGCCGTGGTCTGCGCCCTGCTGATGTACCTGCTGATGCGCACCGGCTACGCCGTCGGCCAGGCCTGCGTCGCCGCGTACGTGGTCTTCCTGCTCGGCATGGCGGGCGACGACCTCTCGCAGACCGTGCTCGAACGGGTCCTGCTGACCCTTCTCGGCGGTGTCCTGGCGATGATCTCGTACGCCGTCTACCCGGCATGGGAGACCCCGCGGCTGCGCGGCCGACTCGGCGACTGGCTGAAGGAGGACGGCCGGTACGCCGCCTCGGTCGTCGACCAGTACGCGGATCCGGCCGACCGCGGCCATGACGACGTCCGCCAGGCCCTGCTGGCCACCCGGAACGCCCGCGTCGCCTGGCAGGAGGCGGTGGCCACCGCCCAGCACGAACCGGTGCGCCACCGCGGCCTCTCGCACGCCGCGGCCGACGACACCCAGCACGCGCTGGCCCAGCTCGGCCGGGTCGCGATGCTGATGGAGGCGCACCTGCCGGAAGGCGGTGCCACTCCCGTACCGGCGGCCGCTCCGCTGGCCGACGCGCTGCGCCGGGCCACCGAACAGGGTGCCAAGGCGGTGCGGGAGCGGCGGGTGCCGGACTGGACGGCGGTGCGGGAGGCGCTGGCGCAGTGGGACGAGGAGGAGCGGCTGCGCGAAGGAGGGTCGGACCCGGTCGTGCGGAACGGGGCCGACCTCCTGCTCAAAGCCCTGGAGGAGTTCTCCGAGGGCCTGGAGAGCGGCTCGTCGAGTTCCCGCGCCTCCCGCGACTGAGTGAAGGCCGGGCCCCGGCGCCCGCGGGTCAGGGGGTCGGCAGGTCGGGCAGGCCTTCCAGCGAGTCGGCGTCGGTCTTGGCGAGCTTGTCCTTGGTGCCGCCGTCCCACGAGACGACGACGGTCCTGCCGTCGTTGGACTCGATGGCTCCCATGGTCCGGTCGGTGTTGCCGTCGGCGCACGTCAGCGCCAGCATCGGCTTGCCCATGTCCTTGGCGGTCCCCGAGCAGACGTGGGAGTCGGCGACGACCACGGCCTTCCCGGATGCGACGGACAGCACCACGGCCTTGCCGTCCGTCTGCCCGGCCCAGGCGCCCTCCAGCGCCTTGAGGCCGCCGGTGGTGTCGTCGGTTCCGGCGGTGGCGTCGTCGCCGGCGCTGCCGGCGGGTGCGGGGGTGGCGGTGGAACCGGAGCTCTTGTCCGCGCCCTCCTTGTCGCTG
The DNA here is from genome assembly GCF_019399235.1 of Streptomyces poriferorum. Taxonomy (GTDB): domain Bacteria; phylum Actinomycetota; class Actinomycetes; order Streptomycetales; family Streptomycetaceae; genus Streptomyces; species Streptomyces poriferorum. The sequence goes on from NZ_JAELVH010000013.1 coordinate 7,545, forward strand.
TCGCTGCTGCACCCGGTCAGGGCGAGAGCGGTCAGAAGTCCGGTGGCGACGACGGCGCCGGTACGTACGCGTTTGTACATGCTGAATTCCCCCTGGTAGACGAATGACCGTCCAAGCTACCAGCCGGTCACCATCGCGGCGGAGCGGTCAACTCCCGGAATCGGGAGCGGAACAGCTCTCTCGTTCGTCTTTCTTCTGCAGAGAGCTGTAACCGAGGGAACACCGCGCGTGCACGTGCATCTGCCCATGCATCCGCTCATGCACCAGAAATTGAACACAGCTATGATCCGAGACAGTTGACACTTGCACTTTGCAACTCGGGGAGCGTCCTGTGCACCACGTGTACAACGGCATGGCGGCCACAGAGCTTCGCGGAGTCGTCTGGCAGAAGAGCAGGCACAGCAACTCCCAGGGTTCCTGCGTGGAGTTCGCGAAGCTGCCCGACGGCGATGTGGCGATGCGCAATTCGCGCCACCCCGACGGGCCGGCGCTGGTCTATACGCCCGCGGAGATAGAGGCTCTGCTGCTCGGCGTGAAGGACGGCGAGTTCGACCACCTCATAGCGGAGGTGTGAGCGCTTTCTGCGGAGCGGAGGCCTGAGTGCCCTCTGTGCCGCGGGCACCCGAGTTTCTGTTCGAGCGCCTTCTGCGCTGCGGACGCCCGAGTGCTTCCTGTTCCGGTGCCCGCTGTGACGCGGACGCCCGAATGCCTTCTGCCGGCGCGTCATGCGGGTTTCGCGCGCGGTGTTTTCGCCCGTACGCCGTACCTGTTCCGGTGTCAGGCGGGTTCGGACAGCCGGAAGAGCGCCCAGACGACCTTTCCGCGCGGCGCCGGTCCGGTGGCGGCACTCCCCGTCGTCAGTACGGGTGAAGGGTGCCAGCCCCAGCAGTCGCTGAAGGAGTCCACCAGGAAGAGCCCGCGGCCCGACTCCGCGGAGTCCTCCGCCTCGGACGCGACGGGGCTTGCCTGGCTGGGATCGCGCACCGCGCACACCAGCCGCGAGGTCCAGCGCATCAGGTGCAGGCGGACCGGCGGGTCCTGGGGCTCGCGCGGCGCGTCGGTGGGCAGGGCGTGCCGCAGGGCGTTGGTGACCAGCTCGGACACGACCAGGGCGACATCGTCAAAGCGCTCGTTCAGGCCCCAGCAGCTCAGGGTCGCCCGGGTGAACTGCCTTGCCCCGCCGACGGCTTCGTAGCGGGCGGGCAGGGCGCAGGTGGCTGATCCGGAGACGTCGGAGGGGTCGATTGGGGGAAGCCCCTGCCGTAACGGCTCGAGCATCGTCGATCCATTCGTCCCCATGCGAGGCACTCCCGGGAATCGCGGCTGTATCGGTACTGCGGGTACGCGGGTACAGCGGCACAACACGAACGAGCACGCAGGTGCGCGAGGCCCATGGTTCCGAATGCGCAGAGCAGATGCAAGGGCAGATGCACGTGCACGCGCCTGACCTGTCCGATACCGTGCCGGTTCTTGCTCATTTCTTCCTGTGTGCAGTTTCGGGACCTTCGGGAAGTCTTCTCATTTCCGTAATCGAATGAGTACGGGCTGAAGCGTTTTGATGGCAGAATCCGGCTCTTGGGGTTCGGGGGGACCCCGATGCCCAGGAAGCGATGGGGAGGGTTGGACCGGTGGCGGCAGGCGAGTCGAGTGGATCCGTGGTGCGGCGCATCCTGCTGGGCTCGCAGCTGAGGCGGCTGCGGGACTCACGCGGCATCACGCGCGAGGCGGCCGGCTACTCCATCCGGGCTTCCGAATCGAAGATCAGCCGCATGGAGTTGGGACGGGTGAGCTTCAAGGCCAGGGACGTCGAGGACCTGCTCACGCTCTACGGAGTCACGGACGAGGCGGAGCGCGACTCCCTGCTCGGCCTGGCGCGTGAGGCCAACGTGGCAGGCTGGTGGCACAGTTACGGGGATGTGCTGCCCGGCTGGTTCCAGACGTACATCGGTCTGGAAGGCGCCGCCTCGGACATCCGGATCTATGAAGTCCAGTTCGTGCACGGCCTGTTGCAGACCGAGGATTATGCGCACGCGGTCGTCTCGCGGGGTATGCGAGGTGCTCCCGCCGCCGAGATCGACCGCCGGGTCGCGCTCCGGCTGGAACGCCAGAAGGCCCTCGTGTCCGAACGGGCCCCCAGCTTCCACGCCGTACTGGACGAGGCCGCGCTGCGCCGCCCGTACGGCGGGCGGGAAGTGATGCGCACCCAATTGCGCCATCTGATCGAAATGTCGGAACGGCCCAACATCACGCTCCAGGTGATGCCTTTCAGTTTCGGCGGGCACGCGGGTGAGAGCGGTTCCTTTACGATGCTGCGATTCCCGGAATCCGATCTGTCGGACATTGTCTATTTGGAGCAGCTGACAAGTGCGCTCTATCTGGACAAGGCCGAAGAAGTCGCCCAGTACGAAAAGGCGATGGTCCGGCTCCACGACGAGAGCCCGGGGCCGGAGGAGAGCCGGGATCTGCTGCGTGGTCTTCTCCAACTCTCCTGACATTTCAGTACCATGACGTACCGACAGGAGTCTGCACCTGCAGTAAGGGATCGCATGTCCTTCTTCCACGAGCTGGCTGCCCAGTACATCGACGGTGAATGGCGCACCGGCACCGGCTCGTGGGACATCATCGATTTCAATCCCTACAACGGGGAGAAGCTCGCCGCCATCACCGTCGCCACCGCGGACGAGGTCGATGCCGCCTACCGCGCCGCCGAGCGCGCCCAGCGGGAGTGGGCCGACACAAGTCCGTACGAACGCCGGGGCGTTCTGGAGCGGGCCGTGCGGATCACCGAGGAGCTGGCCGACGACATCGTCGAGGCGGTCATCGACGAACTGGGCGGCACCCGGGCCAAGGCGCTGTACGAGCTGAGCGCCGCCCAGGACTTCCTGCGCGAGGCGGCCCATCAGGCGCTGCATCCCGAGGGCCGGATCCTGCCTTCCCCGGTGGACGGCAAGGAGAACCGCCTCTACCGGCTCCCGGTGGGCGTCATCGGCGTCATCAGCCCCTTCAACTTCCCCTTCCTGGTGACGATGAAGTCCGTAGCCCCGGCCCTGGCGCTCGGCAACGCGGTCGTCATCAAGCCCAACCAGAACGCGCCGGTGACCGGCGGCGGGCTGATCGCGCGGATCTTCGAGCGGGCCGGGCTTCCGCCCGGGCTGCTCAACGTCGTCGTCACCGACATAGCCGAGATAGGCGACGCGTTCATCGAGCACCCCGTCCCCAAGGTGATCTCGTTCGCCGGGTCGGACCGCGTGGGCCGTCATGTCGCCGCCACGGCGGGCGCGCTCTTCAAGCGCACCATCCTCGAACTCAGCGGCAACAGCGCCCTGGTGGTGCTCGACGACGCGGACATCGACTACGCCGTCGACTCCGCCGTCTTCAGCCGCTTCGTCTACCAGGGCCAGGTCTGCATGGCCGCCAACCGGATCCTGGTGGACCGCGCCGTCGCCCCCGAGTTCACCGAGAAGTTCGTCGCCCGGGTGGCCGCGCTCCGGGCCGGCGACCCGCGCGACCCGGAGACGCAGATCGGCCCGGTCATCAACACCTTCCAGGCCGACGCGCTGACCGCCCTCGTCGACCAGGCGCTCGCGGAGGGAGCCACGGCGCCGGTCCGGGGCCGCACCCGCGGCAACCTCGTCGAGCCCACCGTGCTCACCGGGCTTCCGGACGGCTCGCCGCTGCTCTCCCAGGAGATCTTCGGCCCGGTGGCGCTGCTGATCGAGTTCGACGGCGAGGAGGAGGCCGTACGGATCGCCGACGACAGCCCCTACGGGCTCAGCGGCGCCGTGCACACCGCCGACGCCGAGCGCGGAGTGCGCTTCGCCCAGCGGATCGACAGCGGCATGTTCCACGTCAATGACGCGACCGTCCAGGACGATCCGCTGGTCGCCTTCGGCGGCGAGAAGGACTCCGGCAACGGCCGGCTGAACGGCGAGGCGACGATCGAGGCCTTCACCACCCAGAAGTGGATATCGATCCAGCACGGCCGGAGCCACTTCCCGCTCTGACGCCGGAGCCCTGACCCGTTTCCCGGCCACCGCACCGATACTCTCGTCAAAGTTGAGTAGAGAGGTGGGTGGGATGTCAGCGATCCGGTTGTTGGTCCTGTGCGCCGTGCGGCAGCACGGCCGGGCACACGGCTATCAGATCCGCAACGACCTGGAGTACTGGGGCGCGCACGAGTGGTCCAACGCCAAGCCGGGGTCGATCTACCACGCACTGAAGCAGATGGCGAAGCAGGGCGTTCTGCTCGCCCACGAGGTCGCACCGAGCACGGTGGGCGGCCCGCCGCGCACCGAGTACGAGATCACCGAGCAGGGCGACGAGGAGTACTTCACGCTGCTGCGTGCGGCGCTGACCTCGTACGACCAGAAGCTGGACGTGCTGTCGGCCGGCCTGGGCGGGATCGTCGACCTGGAACGGGCCGAGGCGGTGGCCCTGCTCAAGGAGCGGGTGGCGGGCCTCACCCGGTGGCGGACCTCGGTCACCGAGTACTACACGCCCGAGGAGGGGCCCGAGTCGATCGGGCACATCGGCGAGATCATGAACATGTGGGTGCACTCGGCGGACTCGGGCGCGCAATGGACCCGGGGGCTGATCGAGCGCATCGAGGGCGGGGCGTACACCTTCGCGGGTGAGGGTGATCCGTTCGTCGGCGTGCTGGCCGAGGGCGAGGAGAACCCGTACGCGACCGGGGTCGCCGACCCGGGGGACACCCACTAATCAAGTTTGACGAATGCGAGACGGTCCGCTAACTTTCCCGTTCTAGTCAAGTTTGACTAATAGGGGGTGTGGCGATGTCCGACGACGCGATCGTCGTCGAAGGAGTGCACAAGCGCTACGGCACGAAGCGCGTGCTGGACGGCCTCGACCTCACGGTCGCCCGCTCCGGCGTGCACGCGGTGCTCGGTCCCAACGGGGCGGGAAAGACCACGGCGGTCCGCATCCTGTCGACGCTGTTGCGGTACGACGAGGGCCGTGTCGAGGTGGCGGGGCACGATGTGCGGCAGCGGCCGGGCGATGTCCGGCGCCGGATCGGACTGCTCGGCCAGAACGCGGCGGTGGACGAGCAGCTCGGCGGGCGGCAGAACCTGGAGATGTTCGGGCGGCTGTACCACCTGGGCGCACGCCGGGCGGGAGCCAGGGCGGACGAGCTGCTGGACCGGTTCGGCCTCGCGGACACCGGCCGCAAGGCGGTCGCGGAGTACAGCGGCGGCATGCGGCGGCGGCTCGACCTGGCCGCCTCGCTGATCACGGATCCGGAGGTGCTCTTCCTCGACGAGCCGACGACCGGTCTCGACCCGCGCGGCCGGGCCGAGGTGTGGGCGGCGGTGCGGGCCCTGGTGGGCGGCGGCACGACCGTACTGCTGACCACCCAGTACCTGGAGGAGGCCGACCGGCTCGCGGACCGGATCTCGCTGATCGACGGCGGGCGGGTCGCCGCCGAGGGCACGGCCGACGAACTGAAGGCGCGGGTGGGCGGCGACCGGATCGACATCGTCGTCCGCGACGGCGCGCAACTGGAGCGGGCGGCCGCCCTGCTCACGGGCGGAACGGTGACGGACCCGGACCGGCGGCTGATCGGCGCACCCGCGGGGGACCGGATGGCGACGCTCTCGCGGACCGTACGGGTCCTGGAGGAGGCCGGTATCGAGGCGGAGGACATCGTGGTGCGCCGGCCGACGCTGGACGAGGTGTTCCTGTCCCTGACGGGGAGCAGGCAGGACGACGTGGAGGTGGCGGTATGAGTACGGCGGGCTGGGCGGCAGTCGATTCCTGGACCATGACCCGGCGCGAACTGGCGCACTGGGCACGGCAGCCGGTGCAGGTCGTCGTGGGGCTGGTCTTCCCCGTGATGCTGCTGCTGATGTTCAACTACCTGGTCGGCGGCGGCCGGGGGGTCGACGGTGACACCACCGAGTATCTGGTGCCCGGGATGCTCGCCCTCACCATGGCCTTCGGCCTGGAGTCGACGATGCTCGCGGTCACCCAGGACCTCAACAAGGGGGTCGTCGACCGGTTCCGCTCGATGCCGATGGCCTCCGGCGCGGTACTGGTCGGGCGGGCCGTCGCGGACATGCTCCAGTCGGTGGCCGCGCTGGCCGTCATGACCGGTGTGGGGTACGCGATCGGCTGGCGCCCGCACCACGGGCCGCTCGCCGCGCTGGGGGCCCTGGGGCTGCTCCTGCTGCTGCGGTTCGCGATGCTGTGGCTCGGCATCCTTCTTGCGCTGGTGGCGGGGCGGCCGGAGATGGTGCAGGCGGTGCAGATCCTCGTCTGGCCGGTCGGCTTCCTGTCGAACGTCTTCGCGGTGCCGGAGTCGATGCCGGGATGGCTGGGCGCGGTCGTCGAATGGAACCCGATGTCGGCGACGGCCACGGCGGTGCGCGATCTGTTCGGCAACCCGGGCGGGGGTGCGGGCTCCTGGGCCGCCGACCATGCCGGACTGCTGGCGGTCGTGTGGCCGTTGGCGCTGCTGGCGGTGTTCTTCCCGCTGGCGGTACGGCGGTTCGCGCGGCTCGGCCGCTGACGGCGGCGTACGGCTCCGGCCCCCGTCCGGTGTTCACGGGCGGGGGCCGGGGCGTGCCGGGCGGGGCGCGGCCTCTCAGTGGTGGAACGACGTCGCCGGGCCGTGCTCGGCGCTCAGCGGGTGGTCCTGGCCGCGCAGCTCCGGCAGCAGCAGGCGCAGGTCCTCCAGCAACAGCTCCGCCAGGTCGGACGAGAACCCGTTGCGGCACACGATCCGGAGCACGGAGAGGTCCTCGCGGTTGGCCGGGAAGGTGTACGCGGGCACCAGCCAGCCGCGTTCACGGAGCCGGCGCGACACGTCGAAGACGTCGTACGCCGTCACCTCCGGCTTGGTCGTCAGCGCGAAGACGGGCAGTTGGTCGCCCAGGGTGAGCAGGCGGAAGTCGCCCAGTTCCTCGATCTTCCTCGCCAGTCCCGTCGCCACGTCCCGCGACGCCTGCTGTACGGCCCGGTAGCCCTCCCGGCCCAGCCGCAGGAAGGTGTAGTACTGCGCCACGACCTGGGCGCCCGGCCGGGAGAAGTTCAGCGCGAAGGTGGGCATGTCGCCGCCCAGGTAGTTGACGCGGAAGACCAGTTCCTCGGGCAGTTCGGCGGGCGAGCGCCACAGGGCCCAGCCGACGCCCGGGTAGACCAGGCCGTACTTGTGCCCGGACGTGTTGATCGAGGAGACCCGGGGGAGGCGGAAGTCCCACACCAGGTCCTCGTCCAGGAACGGCGCCACCATCGCGCCGGACGCCCCGTCGACGTGGACGGGGATGTCGAGGCCGGTGCGCTCCTGGAGGGCGTCGAGGGCGGCGCAGAGCTCGGCGATGGGTTCGTAGCTGCCGTCGAAGGTGGAGCCGAGGATGCCGACGACCCCGATGGTGTTCTCGTCGCAGAGGTCGGCGGCGGCCTGCGGGTCGAGGTGGAAGCGGTCGCCCTCCATCGGGACGAGGCGCGGCTCGACCTCCCAGAACGTGCAGAACTTGTCCCAGCAGACCTGCACGTTGACGCCCATGACCAGGTTGGGCCGGGCGGTCGCCGGATAGCGGTCGGCGTTCTTGGCCGCCCAGCGGCGTTTGAGCGCCATGGCGGCCAGCATGCAGGCCTCGCTGGACCCGGTCGTGGAACAGCCGACGGTCGTGGCGGGGTCGGGAGCGTTCCAGAGGTCGGCGAGCATCGCCACGCAGCGTCGTTCCAGTTCCGCGGTACGCGGGTACTCGTCCTTGTCGATCATGTTCTTGTCGCGGCACTCGCCCATCAGCACACCGGCCTGGGGCTCCATCCAGGTGGTGACGAAGGTGGCGAGGTTGAGCCGTGAATTGCCGTCGAGCATCAGCTCGTCGTGGACGAGGCCGTAGGCGGTGGCGGGCGGCAGCGGTCCGTCCGGCAGCTTGTGCCGGGGCGGGGCGGACTCCATCCCTGCGGTCGGGTCGGCCTCCCCGAAGAACGGGTTGAGCGCGAGCCGGCGTCGTGGGTCGGACGGTTCGGTGCTGTGTGCGGAGCCCTTGTGGAGAGCCATCGCAGACCTGCCCTTCTCGGCTGTCGGCGGCATGACGGAATGAATCCGGCTATACGGACAATGTCTGACGATACGGATGGCGGAGGCGTCCGGCACGCCGGAAGGGCGCCCGACCGGCCGCGCCGCCCGGATGGGCGCCGCGGCCGTCCGGTCGAGCGCCGCGCCGCCCGTCTCAGCGCAGCGGCGTGCCGTCCGCGCGCAGTTGCATCAGCGGCCGCCCGGTGACCAGCAGCCAGGCCGGCAGGGTGGCGACGCAGAGCAGGGGGAGCAGGGCCATGTCGGAGGCCAGTACCGCCGCGGTGAACAGGCTGAGCCAGCCCTGCCGGGTGATGGCGAGCAGGATGCCGAGCACCCCGCACGTCACCGCGAGGGCCACCGGCACCCCGTCGACCAGGGCGTGCGCGCACAGGCCGAGCGCGACGCCGCAGAACACCGCCGGGAAGATCCGGCCGCCCCGGAAGCCGCAGGCGGCCGCGACCAGCAGAGCCGCGGTCTTGACCACCGCCATGCCGCCGAACCCGCCCGCCGACCAGCCGTCCGGATCGGCGGCCAGCACCTTCACCTCGTCCAGTCCCTTGAACAGGGTGAGGTGGCCGCCCAGCGCCCCGAGCAGGCCGAGCAGCAGCCCGCCCGCCGTCATGGCCAGGACCGGGTGGCGCAGGGCGCGGAAGGCGCGGTGCACGTACGGGAGCGCGTACACCGCCGCCAGCCCGAGCACCGCGCCCGCGGAGGCGATCACGACGGCGGAGAGCAGGTCGCCCCAGTGGGCTCCGGTGTAGTCGGGCAGCGACAGGTCGAAGCTGGGATGAGCGGCCAGCGTCATGGTGAGCGCCCCCGCGGCGCCGGCCGCGAGCGGCCCGAAGAGGCGGTCCCACAGGCCGCCCTTGCCCGGGGCTGCGGTGAGCGTCTCGGTGAGGATCAGCGCGGCGGCGACCGGGGTGCCGAAGAGTGCGCCGATGGTGCCCGCGGCGGCGAGCGCGAGCCACAGCTCGGCCGGCGCGCCCGGTGCGAACCGGCGGCCCGCCCAGCAGGCCAGCGCGATGTTGGCGGCGGTGATCGGGTTCTCCGGGCCCAGACTGACCCCGCCCGCCAGGGCCAGCACCGTCACGATCAGGAGTCCCGGCAGCACGGCGGGCGGCAGGGGCGGGTCGACCAGCCCCGTGGTCGCCGGGTCGGGTCCGGCGTGGCCCGGGACCGTCCGGATGGTCAGGCCGGTCACCAGGCCGATCGCGGTGAGCATCACGATCATCCACAGCGAGGAGTACCGGCCGATCGACAGGGCGTCGGGCAGCGTCTCCCAGAGGACGTCCTGCAACTGCTCCGCGAGCAGGCTGACGCCGAGCAGGACGAGGGCCGAGACCACGCCGACGGCCAGCGCGGGCACGATGAGCATCAGCAGGCGGCGCGCGGGGGCCGGTTCGGCGGAGGCGGGGGAACCGGCTGCGGATTCGGTGGCCATCGGCTCACCATACCGACGCAAAAGATCTATAACCCCTCAAATGGGTCAGCGTCCGCGGTATTTCGGGCTTGCACCTCACGTCACGTCAGGGCCGAGGCTCGGGCACGTACCGACCACACGGAAGGAGCGGGGAGCCATGGAGCACTCCGTGGGACAGGTCGCCGGGTATGCCGGGGTCACGGTGCGCACGCTGCACCACTACGACGGCATCGGACTGCTCTCGCCCAGCGGGCGCAGTCACGCGGGCCACCGGCGTTACAACGACGCCGACCTCGACCGGCTGCAGCAGATCCTGTTCTACCGGGAGCTCGGCTTCCCGCTCGACGAGATCGCCGCACTGCTCGACGACCCGGACGCGGACCCGCAGGAGCATCTGCGCCGCCAGCACGCGCTGCTGTCGCACCGGATCGCCGAACTGCAGCGGATGGCCACGGCCGTCGAGACAGCCATGGAGGCACGGAAGATGGGCATCAACCTCACGCCCGAGGAGAAGTTCGAGGTCTTCGGTGACAAGGACCCGGAGAGTTACGCGGAGGAGGCCGAACGCCGCTGGGGCGGCAGCGACACCTACGCCGAGTCGCAGCGCCGGGCCGCCCGCTACACCAAGGAGGACTGGCAGCGGATGAAGGCCGAGGTCTCCTCCTGGGGCGAGCGCTACGACGCGCTCATGGAGGACGGCGAGCCGGCCACCGGCGAGCGCGCGATGGACCTCGCGGAGGAGCACCGGCTCCACATCACGACCTGGTTCTACGACTGCACGACGGAGATCCACCGGGGACTCGGCGAGATGTACGTCGCCGATCCGCAGTTCAAGGCGTTCTACGACGCGATGCGGCCGGGGCTGGCCGAGCACCTGCGCGACGCGATCGAGGCCAACGCGGAGCGCCGGGAGTAGCCCGGGCCACGCGTACGGGGGTGGGGTGCCCCACCCCCGTAAGCCGCTCAGCTTCTGCTGATCACCGCCGCGGTGCCGTACGCACAGACCTCCGTGCCCACGTCCGCCGCCTCGCTCACATCGAAGCGCATCATCAGCACCGCGTTGGCACCGCGGGCCCTCGCCTGTTCCACCAGCCGTTCCATTGCCTGGTTGCGGGTCTCGACGAGCGTCTTGGTCAGTCCCTTCAGCTCGCCGCCGATCATGGACTTCAGTCCGGCACCGATCTGGCTGCCGAGGTGACGGGACCTGACCGTCAGACCGAAGACCTCGCCGATGACCTGCGTCACCTGGTGGCCGGGTACGTCATTGGTGGTGACGACCAGCACATCGGACTGTGCCGTCTGACCGCCGCCGTAATCCTCAATGCCCATGGTGTGGCACCTCCTGGGACCGAGTTTTGCCCCGGTTCATCCTGTGTGCATCTCCACGGGGGCCAGTGGAACCGGGAGGGCGGCTGCGGCGTTGATAGCTTTGGGCGGCCACGCAGCCGCCATCGACCACATCCTGGAGCCCGGACCCTTGAATACGCTTGCGCTCGGACCGAGCTGGCTGGACCCGGACCACCTCATCGGACAGTTCGGGCTGATCGGTGTGCTGGTCATCGTCTTCGCCGAGTCCGGGCTGCTGATCGGGTTCTTCCTGCCCGGCGACTCGCTCCTGTTCACCACGGGTCTGCTGGTGACGACGGACAAGCTGGACACCCCGCTGTGGCTGGTCTGCGTCCTGGTCGCGCTGGCGGCGATCATCGGCGACCAGGTGGGCTACCTCTTCGGCCGCAAGGTCGGCCCCTCCCTCTTCAACCGCCCGGACTCCCGCCTCTTCAAGCAGGAGAACGTCGAGAAGGCCCACGAGTTCTTCGAGAAGTACGGGCCGAAGTCGCTGATCCTGGCCCGCTTCGTGCCCATCGTGCGGACGTTCACGCCGATCATCGCCGGTGTCAGCCGGATGAACTACCGCTCGTTCATCACGTTCAACATCATCGGCGGAATCCTGTGGGGCGTCGGCGTGACGCTCCTCGGCGCGGGGCTGGGCCAGATCGAGTTCGTCCACAAGAACATCGAGGCGATGCTGGTCCTGATCGTGCTGATCTCGGTCGTGCCGATCGGCATCGAGTTCCTGCGCGCCCGCAGCAAGTCGAAGAAGGAAGCCGCGTCGGGCGAGGACGAGCACCAGGACCCGGCCGCCGGCGGCCGCCGCGGCCGCCACGCCAAGCGCTGACACCGCTCCCGGGCCAGTAGGCCTCCGTCAGAAGCCGCGCGTCCGCTTGGCCGCGCGGCGGTTCGCTCCGCCGACCGCACCCGGCACCCGCATGAACAGCCGGGAGATCTCGCTTCCCAGATTCACCCCGATCGCGATGGCCAGCGCCGTCGCCACCGCGGTCGACAGGGAGGCGAGCCCCCGGTCCAGCTCGTTCTGCGCGACGCCCAGCAGCCCGAAGTACGTGGCCGAGCCGGGCAGCAGCGGACCGATCGCGGCCGTGATGAACGGCAGCGACGAGGTGTAGCGGTAGCGCGAGAACAGCTGCCCGAACAGCCCGACGAGACCGGCAGCCGCGGCGGTGGCCGCGACCGCGGAGAGATTGCCCGTCCGCGCCATCGCCCCGTAGATGACCCAGGCCACGCCGCCGTTGAGGGTTACCGCCAGCACCGTGGACCGCTCCTGCTGGAGCAGGATCGCGAAGGCCAGCGTCAGCACCATCGACGCCAGGATCTGCGTCACCGGACGGTCGTGGGAGATCAGCCGCGCCTCCGGGTCCAGCTCGGCACCCAGCTGAAGCCCCCCGTAGAGAGCCAGCAGCACCCCGGCGACGATCGCGATGAAGAAGTACATGACCTCCAGCAGTCGCGCCGACGCGGTGATGTAGTAGCCGGTCAGGCCGTCCTGCACACCCGCGACCAGCGCCCGCCCCGGCAGCAGCGCGAACAGCCCACCGGTGATCACCGCCGACGGCCGTACGTCCGACCAGTGGGTGAGGGTCAGTGCCACGCCCATCGCGGCGGGCGGCATCGCCGCCACGACGAACTGGTAGAACTCCGGCAGCCCGCGTCCGGCACAGAGCCAGGCCAGCCGGTCACCGAGCATCGCGCCGAGCGCGGCGATGAGGAACACCAGCGGCCCACCGCCGACCAGCACCGAGGCCGCGCCCGCCAGCCCGCCGGCGGCCATGGTGAGCACCCAGCCGGGGTACGGATGCCGGTTGCGGCGGATCTCCGCGAGGCGCCGGTAGGCCTCCTCCAGAGAGACCTCGCCCTCCACGGTCGTGATGTCGTCGATGAGCCGGAAGACCGCGGCCAGCCGGGTGTAGTCGGTGCCGCGGCGGCGGACGGTCCGGCTCGCCGTCACCGGGTCCTCGACCAGCGAGGGCTGATGCGAGATCGACAGCAGCGTGAAGGTGACGGTCGGCTCGCAGCGGTCGAGCCCGTAGCTGCGGGTCACCGCGAACATGGCCGCCTCGACGTCCTCGGCCCCCTCACCACCGGCGAGCAGCAGCTCCCCGATACGCAGGGTCAGGTCGAGCACGCGCGGCACCGCGGGGCCCGCGTCGTCGTGCCGCTGGACCGGTTCCGGCGCCGGGCGGTCGGCCACGGGCATCCGCAGCATCGTGCGCATCCGGTCCTGCCAAGGGGCCTCCTTGGTCAGCCGGATCATCGGGATGCCGTGCGCGGGCGTGAAGGCGGGCGGGGAGTTCCGGGCGTCGTAGGTGCTCGGCGGAGCGAAAGCGGAACCGATCGTGTCCGATCCGGAAGCGGAACCCGTCCCCTGGCCGGCCGGCGGACCCTGTGGCTCGGGTGTCAGCCCCGACGGCAAGGAGAACTCCGACGTCGGATGGTCCTCGTCCGACGGGCCTGCGGACCTCCCGACCCCGGCGGGCTGGGAGAAAGCGCTGCGCGCCTCGTCGGACTGGGGCTTCTGGTCATCGGGACCGCCCGGTTCCGCCACTACTCGACCTCGTTCCTCGTCGGCTGCGCGTCTTCGGCCGCAATCCTGCCCAGTATGGCCACGCCTATGGGCGGTCATGCGAACGGGCGGCACACCCGTGAAGGTGTGCCGCCCGGCAGCTTGCTCAGAACCGCAAGCGGAACGTCAGTGCGCGCCGCCCTGCGCCTCAAGGCGCTTGTACGAGTTCTCGATCTCGGCCTCGGCCTCGACCCGGCCGACCCAGTCGGCGCCCTCGACGGACTTGCCGGGCTCCAGGTCCTTGTAGACCTCGAAGAAGTGCTGGATCTCCAGGCGGTCGAACTCCGACACGTGGTGGATGTCGCGCAGGTGCTCCACCCGGGGGTCGGAGGCCGGCACGCACAGCAGCTTGTCGTCGCCGCCGGCTTCGTCCGTCATCCGGAACATGCCGATCGCGCGGCACTTGATGAGGCAGCCGGGGAAGGTCGGCTCCTCCAGGATGACCAGCGCGTCCAGCGGGTCGCCGTCCTCGCCGAGGGTGTTCTCGACGAAGCCGTAGTCGGCCGGGTAGCTGGTCGAGGTGAAGAGTCGACGGTCCAGGCGGATCCGACCGGTCTCGTGGTCCACCTCGTACTTGTTCCGCGAACCCTTAGGGATCTCGATAACGACGTCGAACTCCACGAGTGGCTCCTCCATGATCAACACATACGACTGATGGTTAAGTGTCCCCCACGGAGTTGTGTGCTCGCGAAAGGGGCTGGTCAACGGTGGCCGAGCCGGTGAAAAGACCGTCGATCAATCCATTCTCCGCACAGACCAGGGCGGCTCTCGCGGACCGGCTGGGCATGCGCGGCGGACTGAGCGACCGGCAGTTCACGGCCGTCTCCGCTGCCCTGGGCCTGGCGCTCGCAGCCGGCGCCGTCTTCGCCGCCGGTCCCTGGGACTCGGGTCAGCGTAAGGCCGAGCAGGACTGGGCGGCTGCCCCGGCCCGTACAGGTGGCGCAGATCACGAGCCCGCCGCCCCCGACGGACCTGCCCCGGCGCCCAGCGCCCCGGCCGTACTCGCGGCACTCGGCACCGGTGCCGACAAGCCCGCGCCGGATACCGCCGCCGCCCCGGACGGAGCAGCGGCCGGACTCCGCGCCGTACTGGATCCGCTGCTGAGGAACGCGGCGCTCGGTACCCGGCGCAGTGCCGTCGTCATCGACACGGCCACCGGCAAGCGGCTGTACGGGCTGGGGGCCGACACCCCCATGACGCCCGCGTCCACCGTCAAGATCGCCACCACGGTCGCGGCCCTGACCGCGCTCGGCCCGGACCACCGCATCGCCACGACCGTCGGCGCCTCCGCCGATCTGCGTACCGTGACGCTGGTCGGCGGCGGGGACCCCACCCTCGACCGGGCGGCCCTGCGCTCCCTGGCCGCCGACACGGCCCGTGCCCTCAAGGACGGCGGGGTCCGCTCGGTGCGGCTGCGGTACGACACCTCCGGCTACTCGGGACCCGCACTCCACCCGATCGGCCCCAACGAGAACATCGCGCCCGTGAGCGCCCTGATGATGGACGAGGGACGGCTCGACGACACCTCCAGCGGACCCGCGCCGCGCAGCGAGGACCCGGCCCGCGATGCCGCCGACGCCTTCGGTGAACTGCTGGACGAGGCCGGGATCGGCATCGGGGACGGCGCCGCCCCCGGCCGGGCGGCCGCGAAGTCCCGGCCCGTCGCCAGGCACCTGTCCGCCCCGCTGTCCGCCCTCGTCGAGCGCGCGCTGACCAACAGCGACAACGACATCGCCGAGGCACTCGCCCGGCAGACCGCGCTCGCCACGGGCGAACCGGCCGACTTCAACGGCGGGCGACGGGCCGTCAGCGCACAGCTGAAGAAGCTGGGTCTGCCGCTGAAGGGCGTGACCGTCGCCGACGGCAGCGGGCTCAACCGCAAGGACAAGGTCACCGCCGCCCTGCTCGCCGGGCTCCTGGCCCGCGCGGCCGACCAGGGCCACCCGGAACTCCGACCCGTCCTCACCGGTCTCCCGGTCGCCGGCTTCAGCGGAACACTCAGCGACCGCTACACCACGAAATCCGGCGGCACCGGCCTGATCCGCGCCAAGACCGGCACCCTCACCGGCGTCAACAGCCTCTCCGGCACGGTCGTCGACCCCCACGGCCGGCTGCTCGCCTTCGCCTTCCTCGCGTCGGGCACCACCGCCCCGTCCGAGGCCCAGTCCGCCCTCGACGCGCTCGCCACGGCACTGGCCGCCGGCAGGCGATGAGCCGGTCAACACCTCACCCGAACAAGGGCCGAGCACGTACGGTTGACGCATGACGAGCATCGGTGGTGCCGGGATGGTCGACTGGAATCTCGCGGTCGCGACAGCGACCCGGCTTGTGCGGCCGGGTCCCGAGATCAGCCGCGAGGAGGCCCGCGAGGTCGTCGCGGAGCTGCGCAGGCATGCGAAGGCCGCGGAGGAACACGTCCGTTCCTTCACCCGGATGATCCCGGAGGGGACCGAACCGGAGGACACCCCGGTCCTGGTCGTCGACCGGGCGGGCTGGATCAAGGCGAACGTCGCGGGCTTCCGGGAACTGCTGCGCCCCCTCCTGGAGAAGATGGAGGAGCGGCGCGGCGGCGGTGCGGGCGGCGCCGTGCTCGGCGCGGTCGGCTCCAAGGTGACCGGTGTGGAGGTGGGGATGCTGCTGTCGTTCCTGGCCTCCCGGGTCCTCGGCCAGTACGAGACGTTCGCCCCCGCCACCCGTGAGCTCCCGGCCTCGGCCGACGGCGGCGGCAGGCTCCTGCTGGTCGCCCCGAACATCGTCCACGTCGAGCGGGAGCTGGAGGTGGACCCGCACGACTTCCGCCTCTGGGTCGCCCTCCACGAGGAGACGCACCGCACGCAGTTCACCGCGGTGCCCTGGCTCCGCGACCATCTGCAGGGCGAGATCCAGTCATTTCTCGACGAGACCGACGTCGACCCGATGACCGTGCTCGAACGGCTCCGCGAGGCCGCCCAGTCGCTGGCCGGCGGCCGGCCCGAGGGCGAGGAGGGCGAGGACGGCGGCCGCAGCCTCGTCGAGATCGTCCAGACGCCCGCCCAGCGCGAGATCCTCGGCCGGCTCACCGCGGTGATGTCCCTGCTCGAGGGACACGCCGACTACGTGATGGACGGCGTCGGCCCCGAGGTCGTGTCCTCCGTCGGCGAGATCCGGGAGAAGTTCCAGCAGCGCAGGGCGCGCGGCGCGAGCCGTCTCGACCAGGCGCTGCGCAAGCTCCTGGGGCTCGACGCCAAGCTGCGCCAGTACCGCGACGGCGAGCGGTTCGTGCGCGCCGTGGTCGACGAGGTCGGGATGGACGGCTTCAACCGGGTCTGGACCTCGCCCAACACCCTCCCGACCAAGGCGGAGATCGCCAGACCGGAGGACTGGATCGCGCGGGTGCACCGTAAGGCAGAGTCATGATCACGGCTCGCGCACAAGCCCGGGACCCGAGGGCAACGCGCCGGTAATCACCCATCCGAGGGACCGTAGGGGCATGGGAAGGCGTGCAATGCTCGATGAACGGGTTTGCTCTGTCACCATCGACGCACTCTGAGTGACGGCACTTTTCTCCGTCCCGCCACTCGGAGGCACCTCTCCAGAACTTCACGAAGGGCACCGGACATGGGTCCCCATCCTGCGGTCGCGGCGATACGCCTGGCGGTCCGCCGCGTACTCCACGACGTACTCACCGAATTCGCCGAACAGACCGAACGCACCGGGCGCGCCCCGAACGCCCCGCATCCCGAGCTCGCCGAGGCCGGGGCGGGCAGGCGGCGCCCCGCACTCCCCGAACGCACCGATACCCCCCTGGTACTGGTCGCGTGTTCCGGCGGCGCCGATTCCATGGCGCTCGCCTCCGCCCTCGCCTTCGAGGCCCGGAAACTCGCCGTCCGGGCCGGTGGCATCACCGTCGACCACGGCCTCCAGAACGGCTCCGACACCCGCGCCACCGAGGTCGCCGGCCGCCTCACCGCCATGGACCTCGACCCGGTCGAGGCCGTCGCCGTGCGGGTCGGCCATGACGGCGGGCCCGAGGCCGCCGCCCGCGACGCCCGCTACGCAGCCCTGGACGCCGCCGCCGAACGCCACGGCGCCGCCGCCGTCCTGCTCGGCCACACCCGCGACGACCAGGCGGAGACGGTGCTGCTGGGCCTCGCCCGCGGTTCCGGCATCCGCTCCCTCTCCGGCATGGCCGCCGCGTCCGGGCCGGCCGGCCGCTACCGGCGCCCCTTCCTCCAGCTCGACCGGCAGACCGCCCGCACGGCCTGCCTGGCTCAGTCCCTGCCCGTCTGGGACGACCCGCACAACATCGACCCCGCCTACACCCGCTCCCGGCTGCGCCACGAGGGCCTGCCCGCCCTGGAGAAGGCGCTGGGCAAAGGAGTCGTCGAGGCGCTGGCCCGTACGGCGCAGCTCTCCCGCGACGACGCCGACGCCCTGGACACCTGGGCCGCCGAGGCCGGACGTGATGTACGCGACGACGCGGGCCGGCTGGAGTGCGCCAAGCTGCACGTGCTGCCTCCCGCCGTCCGCCGCCGCATCCTGCGCCGCGCGGCCATAGAGGCGGGCTCCCCGGCCGGGTCCCTCTTCGCCCGGCACATCGAGGAAGTCGACCGCCTCATCACCGGCTGGCGCGGCCAGCAGGCCATCAACCTCCCCGGCCGCGTCGAAGCCCTGCGCCAGGGTGGCAGACTGGTGATTCGGCAGAGCTGACGTACAAGCGGCTGACATGCAGGCGAGCGGCCGCGCAGGCCCGGGCACCGTCCCGGACCCGGCAGGCAAAGAAAGAGACGCGGGTGAACGAGAAGGACATGGGCACCGACCTTCAGTCGGTGCTCCTCACCAAGGAAGAGATCGACGCGAAGCTCGTCGAACTGGCCGCCAAGATCGACGCGGAGTACGCGGGCAAGGACCTGCTCCTCGTCGGAGTCCTCAAGGGCGCGGTGATGGTCATGGCGGACCTGGCGCGCGCGCTGTCCACCCCCGTCACCATGGACTGGATGGCCGTCTCGTCGTACGGCGCGGGCACCCAGTCCTCCGGTGTCGTCCGGATCCTCAAGGACCTCGACACCGACATCAAGGGCAAGCACGTCCTGATCGTCGAGGACATCATCGACTCGGGTCTGACGCTGTCCTGGCTGATGTCGAACCTGGGTTCGCGCGAGCCCGCGTCGCTGGAGATCTGCACCCTGCTGCGCAAGCCGGACGCGGCGAAGGTCGCGCTCGACTGCAAGTGGGTCGGGTTCGACATCCCCAACGAGTTCGTCGTCGGTTACGGGCTGGACTACGCGGAGAAGTACCGCAACCTGCCCTTCGTCGGCACCCTCGCCCCGCACGTGTACGGCGGCTGACGGCGACACCGGCGAACCCGCCCCGGCGGCGGGGAACCCTCACCGATTTCCCGCCGTTGAGCCTTCGAAGGCGGGTTTGACAGACGTCACCGACGGTCGTCGGTGACAATGCTGGGGTACCGTCCGAAGAACAGTCTTTACTCACAGCAGCATTTACCTACGGGCAGGAGGGACGGGGCGACTTCGCTCCGTATGGATGGACGTGAAGCGATACTTCCGTGGGCCGGTCATGTGGATCGTGCTGGCCGTCCTCGCCGTGGTCGTGTTGATGAATGTCGTCGGCTCGGGTGGCGGCTACAAGACGGTGGACACCGGCAAGGTGATCCAGGCGATCAGTAAGAACCAGGTGGATGAGGCCAAGCTCACCACCGGTGACGATCACATCATCAAGATCGAGCTGAAAAAGGACCAGAAGCTCTCGGGCGAGTCCGGCAGCAAGTTCCAGGCGAGCTACATCGGCAACCAGGGCGTTCAGCTCGCCGATACGCTGCAGAAGAAGTTCGAGAGCGGTGACATCGAGAACGGGTACACCGTCTCGCCGTCGAAGCAGTCCCCGTTCGTCTCGATCCTCTTCTCGCTGCTGCCGTTCGTCCTCATCGTGGTCGTCTTCCTGTTTCTGATGAACCAGATGCAGGGTGGCGGCTCCAAGGTCATGCAGTTCGGCAAGTCCAAGGCCAAGCTGATCACCAAGGACACCCCGAAGACGACGTTCGCCGATGTGGCGGGCTCGGACGAGGCGGTCGAGGAACTCCACGAGATCAAGGAGTTCCTGCAGGAGCCGGCGAAGTTCCAGGCCGTCGGCGCCAAGATCCCCAAGGGTGTCCTGCTGTACGGACCTCCCGGTACGGGCAAGACGCTGCTCGCACGCGCCGTCGCCGGCGAAGCGGGCGTCCCGTTCTACTCGATCTCCGGTTCCGACTTCGTCGAGATGTTCGTCGGTGTCGGTGCCTCCCGTGTCCGTGACCTCTTCGAGCAGGCCAAGGCGAACGCCCCGGCGATCGTCTTCGTCGACGAGATCGACGCTGTCGGCCGGCACCGCGGTGCCGGTATGGGCGGCGGCCACGACGAGCGCGAGCAGACGCTGAACCAGCTGCTCGTGGAGATGGACGGCTTCGACGTGAAGGGTGGCGTCATCCTGATCGCCGCCACGAACCGTCCGGACATCCTCGACCCGGCGCTGCTGCGCCCGGGCCGTTTCGACCGGCAGATCGCGGTCGACCGGCCGGACATGCTGGGCCGTCTGGAGATCCTCAAGGTCCACCAGAAGGGCAAGCCGGTCGCACCGGACGTCGATCTCGGCGCCGTTGCCCGTCGTACGCCCGGTTTCACCGGTGCCGACCTGTCGAACGTGCTGAACGAGGCGGCGCTCCTCACGGCGCGCGGCAATCTGAAGCTGATCGACAACAACATGCTCGACGAGGCCATCGACCGCGTCGTGGCGGGTCCGCAGAAGCGGACCCGGATCATGTCCGAGAAGGAGAAGAAGATCACCGCGTACCACGAGGGCGGACACGCCCTGGTCGCGGCGGCCTCACCTCAGGCGGACCCGGTCCACAAGATCACGATCCTCTCCCGCGGCCGCGCCCTCGGTTACACGATGGTGCTCCCGGAGGAGGACAAGTACTCCACGACGCGCAACGAGATGCTCGACCAGCTGGCTTACATGCTGGGCGGGCGCGCGGCCGAGGAGCTGGTCTTCCACGACCCGACGACCGGCGCTGCGAACGACATCGAGAAGGCCACGGCAACGGCCCGCGCGATGGTCACGCAGTACGGCATGACGGAGCGGCTCGGCGCGATCAAGTTCGGTGGCGACAACACCGAGCCGTTCGTGGGCCGCGAGATGGGCCACCAGCGCGACTACTCGGAAGAGGTCGCCGCGCTGGTCGACGAAGAGGTCAAGAAGCTCATCGAGACCGCGCACAACGACGCGTGGGAGATCCTGGTCGAGAACCGCGACGTTCTGGACGCCCTGGTTCTCCAGCTCCTTGAGAAGGAGACCCTCGGCAAGGCGGAGATCGCCGAGATCTTCGCTCCGATCGTCAAGCGTCCGGCCCGTCCGGCGTGGACCGGCTCCGCCCGGCGCACGCCGTCCACCCGGCCGCCGGTGCTCTCCCCGAAGGAGCTCGCCCTCACCAACGGCGCCACCACGGCGAACGGCTCGGTCACGGACACGGTTCCGGTGACCGAGGCGATCCCCGAGGAGCGTCCCGAGAGCTAGACACCGACCCCGGTGTGGCCCCTGTCACGGGGGCTTCACCGGGCCCGGAATGGATGCCGCGTCCCCCAGGTTTTAGCCTGTGGGGGCGCGGCTTTTCCGTATACCTGCGCGGATGTCCACGCAGTGACAGCTCTGAGGAACGAGGCACAGATGACCGACCCGGTGACGCTGGACGGCCAGGGTTCGATTGGCGAGTTCGACGAGAAGCGGGCCGAGGCGGCCGTACGCGAGCTGCTCATCGCCGTCGGGGAGGACCCGGACCGGGAGGGGCTGCGGGAGACGCCGGGACGGGTGGCACGGGCGTACAAGGAGATATTCGCGGGCCTGTACCAGGAGCCCGAGGACGTCCTGACGACCACGTTCGACCTGGGCCACGACGAGATGGTCCTGGTCAAGGACATCGAGGTGTTCAGCACCTGTGAACACCATCTGGTGCCGTTCCGCGGCGTGGCGCACGTCGGGTACATCCCGGCGACCAGCGGCAAGATCACCGGCCTGTCGAAGCTGGCCCGGCTGGTGGACGTCTACGCCCGCCGGCCGCAGGTCCAGGAGCGGCTCACCACGCAGATCGCCGAGTCCCTGATGACGATCCTGGAGCCGCGCGGCGTCATCGTCGTCGTGGAGTGCGAGCACATGTGCATGTCGATGCGCGGGATCCGCAAGCCCGGCGCGAAGACACTGACCTCGGCGGTGCGCGGACAGCTCCGCGACCCCGCGACGCGCGCCGAGGCCATGAGCCTGATCATGGCGCGCTGACGCGCCTGCCGGGACGGGAACGGGCGGCCTACGCCGCCGCCGCGTTCTTGTTGTCGTCCTCGTCGTCGGGCAGCTTGCAGACACGTTCCAGGAACAGGGCCGCCGCGATCACCGCGATGCCCGCCAGGACCGCGAAGCCCGCGTAGATGGCCTGGTCGCGGCGGGGCGGGATGTCGAGGGAGCCGAGCAGGAAGACGCCGGTGCCGCCGTACATCCCGGCGACCAGGGCGACGACGAGGGCGCTGGCCTGGCCGAAGACCACGGCACGGGCCGCCATCAGGGGCTCGACGCCCTTCGCGCCCGGCCGGCGCTCGCGCTGGGCGCGCAGCCGGGCGCGGATGGAGAGCGCCGTCGCCAGCAGGACCACGGCGATCACCGCGAGCACGATGGGTGCGAACAGCGGGACGCTCGGCAGGGTGCCGAAGGAGTCCCAGAGGCGGGCGCCGCCCCAGGACAGCACCCCGGCCGCGGCGAAGAGGCCGGCCAGTACTCCGAGCCGTAGTTGCTTCACCGGGTGAGCCGCCCTTCGCCGCCTGTGGATGTCCAGACCCGTGGATGGTCAGGCCTGGAGGTCCTGGCCTGTGGATGTCCTGCTGTCTCTTCGAGCCTAACGACTACTCGGGCAGCCGGAGTTCCAGGTCCGCCCGGGGCAGTACGCCGTCGCGTCCCACACCGGCCAGCAGGGCGGCGACCGGGCCGGCGCCCGGCAGTTGGGCCTCGGGGTCCACGTCGTGCCACGGGGCGAGCACGAAGGCGCGCTCGCGGGCCCGGGGGTGGGGGAGGGTGAGCTCCGGGTCGTCGGAGACGACGTCGGCGTACGCGACGATGTCCACGTCGATGGTGCGCGGCCCCCAGCGCTCCGCGCGTACCCGGTCGAAGGCCTCCTCGATGGCCTGGCCGCGCTCCAGGAGGGAGGACGGGGGCAGCGTCGTCTTCACGACGACGACCGCGTTGAAGTACGACGGCTGGGAGCCGGGGTCGACGCCCCACGGCTCCGTCTCGTACACGGGGGAGACGGCCTTGACCCGGAGGCCCGGCGTGTCCTCCAGGGCGTCGATGGCGCCCTGGAGGGTCTCCAGGCGGTTGCCCAGGTTGGAGCCGAGGGAGATCACGGCACGTTTGGGGTTGGAGAGGGTCATGTCCGCGGCGTCCACCTGCTCGACCACGGAGGCGGGAACCGGCTGTACGGTCGGGTCGCTCTGCCCCTCGGTAGAAAATGCAGTCATGCTCGGCTCCGGGTGATGGTGATGGTGACGTCGTCGAAGGGGACGGTGATGGGCGCATCCGGCTTGTGGACCACGACCTCCACCTCCTCGACGCCTTCGTGCTTGAGGCACTGCTGGGCGATGCGCTCCGCGAGCGTCTCGATCAGATCGACCGGTTCGCCCTGGACCACGGCCACGACCTCTTCGGCGACCACGCCGTAGTGCACGGTCCTGGTGAGGTCGTCCGCGGCTGCCGCGGGGCGGGTGTCGAGGCCGAGCACCAGGTCCACGATGAACGTCTGTCCCTCTTCCCGTTCCCGGGGAAAGACGCCATGGTGCCCACGGGCCTTGAGGCCGCGCAGCGCGACACGATCCACGCGAATCACTCCTGCTGTTGTTGTCGAAGGGGCACGGAACCACGTGCGGGCGGCCGCATACCCATTTCCGAATCTACCTGCGAGCGCCGACAGTCCTCCCCCGCGGGGGCTATGGACACGGCGGTACGGGACTGGTAGCCGCAGATACCCCGATGTGCCCGGTTCCAACCCCGTCGAGCTGCCTTTCGGGCCATACCGGCGTTGTACCCACTCAGGACGAGGAGTCTTCGTCCTCTTCCTCACCGGTTTCGGCCAGTACGGGCGAGCCGTGGTGGGACCAGAGCTTCCAGCCGTCCGGAGTGCGGCGGAACACGTTGGTCGCGACGACCAGTTGGCCGACGAGAGGTCCCAGGGAGCTGCCCTCCTCGGCGGGGCCGCCGCTGAGGATGTTCTCGGTGCAGGTCACCAGAGCGGTGTCGCCCGTCATGGAGACCCCGACGTCGGTCAGGAAGAACTGGATGTACTCGGTGTTCGCCATGATCAGGGCGTAGCTGCGCAGCACCTCGCCGCGTCCCGTGAGCACCGGCCAGCCGGGGTGGACGCAGGAGACGGTGAGGTCTTCCCCGGGCAGCCAGAGCCCGGTCAGCTCGTCCAGGTCGCCGCGCTCCATGGCCTCGTAGAAGGCGGTGTTGGCCCGCTCGACCGCCTCGATGTCGTCGGCGGCGGAGGTCTGCTCGTCCTGCGGCTCGTTCACGCGGCTCCCTCGACCGCGCGGGCGACCCGGACGGCGTCGGCGGTGGCCCGTACCTCGTGGACCCGGACGGCCCAGGCACCGGCCCGGGCGGAGAGCGCGGAGACCGCGGCGGTGGCCGCGTCGCGCTCGCGGGCGGGCGGCGGGGCCGCACCCTCACCGGCCAGTACGTGCCCCAGGAACCGCTTCCGCGACGCGGCGACCAGCAGCGGGCGGCCGAGGCCGTGCAGCGAGTCCAGCCGGGCGATGAGCGACAGGTCGTGGGCGGCGTCCTTGGCGAAGCCGAGGCCCGGGTCGATCACGATCCGTTCGGGGGCGACACCCCCGGCGACCACGGCGTCCATCCGGACCCGCAGCTCCTCGACGACCTCGGCCACGACGTCCCCGTACACCGCCCTGCTGTTCATGGACTCGCTGAAGCCGCGCCAGTGCATGACGACGAACGGCACCGCGGCGGCGGCGACGACCGGGACCATGTCCGGGTCGGCGAGCCCGCCGCTCACGTCGTTGACCAGGACCGCTCCCGCGGCGACGGCCTGCTCGGCGACCCGGGCCCGCATCGTGTCGACGGAGACCGTGACCCCCTCCGAGGCCAGGCCGCGGACCACCGGGACCACCCGCCGCAGCTCCTCCGACTCGTCCACCCGGCTCGCACCGGGGCGGGTCGACTCGCCGCCGACGTCGACCAGGTCGGCGCCCTCGCCGACCAGGTCGAGGCCGTGCTTGACGGCCGCCGTGGTGTCGAACCAGCGGCCCCCGTCGGAGAAGGAGTCCGGGGTCACGTTCACGACACCCATGACCGCGCAGCGGTCCCACTCCGGCAGGCCCTGCACCGTGCCTCGTCCATGCAACGTACTCATACGACCAGCGTAGGCCCGTACGGGGACCGGTCACGCCGGACGGACACCGTGCTCCCCCGCGGAGGCCCGCACGTGCGGGCACGGACGCCGCCCGCGCACCGGCAGCCGGCGGGCCAGCGGGCGGGGGAGCGCGAAGCTGACGAAGCCCTCCGCCTGCATGGCCGCCAGGGAGATCCGGGGCAGGTCGCGGGCGGTGCGGTAGACCACGAACCGGGGCTCCCAGCGGGGCCGGAACTTGGCGTTGAACTTGTACAGGGACTCGATCTGGAACCAGCGCGACAGGAAGACCAGCAGCCCGCGCCAGACCCGCAGCACCGGCCCGGCACCCAGCTTCTCGCCGCGGGCCAGGGCGGAGCGGAACATCGCGAAGTTCAGCGAGACACGCGTGATGCCGAGCCGGGGCGCGGCCTCGAGGGAGGCGACGATCAGCAGCTCGTTCATCCCCGGGTCCGCGGCACGGTCGCGGCGCATCAGGTCGAGTGACATCCCGTCGGTGCCCCACGGGACGAAGTGGAGCACGGCCTTCAGATCGCCGTACGGGGACTCCGCGTCCTGCTCCCCGGCCTTGTGGGCGGTGGCGACGAAGCAGTCCCGGTCGGCGCCGTCGCCGATCCGGCCGAGTGCCATGGAGAAGCCGCGCTCGGTGTCCGTGCCGCGCCAGTCGGCGGCGGCCCGCCGGATGCGGGCCAGTTCGGTCTCGCCGATGTCGGCCACGCGCCGGACCCGCGTCTCGTACCCACCGCGCTCAATGCGCTTCACCATCTGGCGCACGTTGCGCATCGCGCGTCCGGCGAGCGAGAAATCCGCTACGTCCACCACCGCCTCGTCGCCGAGTTCCAGGGCGTCGAGTCCGGTCTCGCGGGTCCAGACCTCGCCGCCGGTCTCGCTGCAGCCCATCACCGCGGGGGTCCAGGAGTGCGCCCTGGCCTCGTCCATGAAGCGTTCGATGGCGCCGGGCCAGGCCTCCACGTCGCCGATCGGGTCGCCGCTGGCCAGCATCACCCCGGACACCACGCGGTAGCAGACGGCGGCCTTGCCGCTGGGGGAGAAGACCACGGCCTTGTCGCGGCGGAGCGCGAAGTGGCCCAGCGAGTCGCGACGGCCGTGCCGCTCGAGCAGGGCACGCAGCTGTGCCTCGTCGTCCTCGGTCAGACGGGCGGCCGGGTGCTCGGGCCGGAAGGCGAGGTAGATCGTGGTGACGGCGGTCAGCAGGCCGAGCGCGCCCAGCGAGTAGGCCACGGTCCAGGAGGTGTCGCCGGCGTAGTCGACCGGGCCCTCGAAGCCGAACAGCCCGTACAGCACGTGCTGGAGCCGGTCCGCGATGCTGGGGTTCCCGACCAGGCGGCCCGGGTGGACGCTCACGATGACCAGGCCGAGCCCGAGCGAACCCGCGCCGAGCAGGACGAAGTTCGCCAGTGCCCTCCAACGGCTGCGCGGGTCGGGGAGCGCGGCGAATTCACTCCGGTGGCGCACCAGCAGGTAACACAGCGCCAACGAGACGACGGCGCCCAGGACCGAGTGCCGGTAGGTGAACTGGGCCACCGCACCGGCCGGGAGCAGGACGACGGCGGCCCGCCAGGCCCGGCGCTTGTGCCGCTTCAGGCCGTGGGCCAGGAGCAGCAGCAGGACGCCCGCGCTCAGCGAGAGCGCGGCGGCGAAGGGGCCGAGGGCGCCGGGGAGGACCTCGGCGAGGGTGTGCATCCGGCTGTGCCGGAAGCGCGGGAAGACGCCCGCGGCGACGTCGATCAGGCCGACGGCGGTGCAGGCGGCGCCGACGAGTGCCGGCACGGTCTCGGGTCGCGGTCCGTGTACGAACTTGCGTACACCATTCGGAACCGATCCCGATTTATCCCCATCTAGCGTGACAGACATCGCTTCCCGTGGTTCCGCGAGAGATTCTTGGAGTCCGTCGGCCGGAGCCCTGCGGACGATGTGCGACCTCTAGGACGAGGCTTCCGGCCCGCGGGTTCACCCGGCACCCGGAAATTTCCTGACAAGAAAGTTCTACCGCCATGGGCCTTACCGGCAACGCAGTGCTGATCCTGGCGATCACGCTGGCCGTCGCGCTGTTCGCCGTCACGATCTGGTGCTGGCCGAGGCTCGCCCGGCGCAGCGTCCCCACGGTGTTCGGCAGGGTCGGGCTGTTGCTGGCGACCCAGGTGGCGGTCTTCGTCTCCGTCGGCCTGATGGCCAACAACTCGTTCCTCTTCTACGGCTCCTGGGCCGATCTGTTCGGTCAGAAGCAGGATCTGGGTGTGGTGACCGACCATGCCCAGGGGACCCTGGCGGAGAAGAACATCGTCCGGGTGGGGACGCGGCGGCCCGATGTGCCGGGGGGCTCCCGTCCCGCCTCGGCCGGGCGGATCGACAAGGTCGTGATCGCCGGGCGGAGCTCGGGGATCACGACCTCGGCCTATGTGTACCTGCCGCCGGAGTACTTCCAGGACGCGTACGCCCGGCGGAAGTTCCCGGCGGTCGTGGTGCTCACCGGCTACCCGGGCACCGCGGAGAACCTCATCAAGGGGCTCGACTACCCGAAGACATCACTCGGACGGGTGCGGGCGGGCCGCTCCCAGCCGATGATCCTGGTGATGCTGCGGCCGACCGTGGCGCCGCCGCGGGACACCGAGTGCGTGGACATAGAGGGCGGCCCGAAGACCGAGACGTTCTTCGCGGACGACCTGCAGGCCGCCGTCGCGGCGGCGTACCGGGTCGGTCGGCACGCCCGGAACTGGGGGATCATCGGCAACTCGACCGGTGGATACTGCGCCCTGAAGATCGGCCTGCACCATCCGGGACGCTTCACGGCGAGCGCGGGGCTCTCCGCGTACTACAAGGCGGCCGAGGATCCGACGACCGGTGACCTCTTCCACGGTGACCGGCGGGCGCGCGAGCGTGCCGATCTGCTGTGGTCCCTGGACCACCTGCCGCAGCCCGAATCGTCCTTCCTGGTGACGACGTCGCGCCAGGGCGAGGCGAACTACGCCGCGACGCGGAAGTTCGTGGCCAAGGTGAAGCGGCCCGCGCGGGTCTCGTCGATCGTGCTGGACAGCGGCGGGCACAACTTCAACACCTGGCGCCGGGAGATCCCCGCGGCCCTGGAGTGGATGAGCGGCCGGCTCAGCGAGAGCTGACCGCAGGCGGCGCGACGGGCCGCCTGTCCCGGCCCCCGGCTGGGTGGGGGCTGAGCGCAGGAGGTGCGCCGCCTCGGTCCCCGGCTGGGTGGGAGCTGAGACGGGAGGCGCTGCGCCGGGTCGCCTCGGTTTCCGACTCGCTGGGTGCCGAGCCGGGCGCCGGCCGCCTCGGTCCCCGGCTGGGTGGGGGCTGAGACAGGAGGTGCTGCGCCGGGCCGCCTCGGTTTCGGGCTCGGTGGGTGCCGAGCCGGGCGCCGGCCGCCTCGGTCCCCGGCTGGGTGCTGAGCCGGGTGGCGCGACGGGCCGCCTCAGTCCCCCGCGGTGTTCGCGACGACCGCCACGCTCTCGACGGCCACTTCGGCGCGCGGTACGGCCCGGTCGTCGGCGCTGATCGAGCGCCGCAGCGCCTCGTGGAGCCGGGCCGGGGTGAGCACCCCGAGGAACCGTCCCTCGCTCTGTTCGTCGATGACCGCGATCCAGCCGGCGTCGTGCTGGAGCATGGTGGCGAACGCCTGCTTGAGCGGGGCGCCGACGGGCAGCCAGGCCTCCATCCGGCGGGCGTGTTCGCGGACCGTGCCCTTGGCGCCGCTCAGTGCGTCACCCGCCGGGATCCAGCCGTGCAGCCGGCCGTCGCCGTCCAGCACCACGGCCCAGCGTGCCCCTTCCGCGCGCAGCCGCCCGGTCGCCCGGTCCAGCGGGTCGTCGAGGTGGACGACCGGCGGCCGGTCCAGGTCGCTCTCCTCCACGGGGGTGACCGAGAGCCGCTTGAGCCCGCGGTCCGCGCCGACGAAGTCGGCGACGTAGTCGGTGGCGGGGGCGCCGAGCACGGTGGCCGGTGAGTCGAACTGCTCGACCGAGCCCTGCCCGTAGACGGCGATACGGTCGCCGAGGCGGACGGCCTCCTCGATGTCGTGCGTCACGAACAGCACGGTTTTACGGACCTGGGCCTGAAGCCGCAGGAATTCGTTCTGCAGCCGTTCCCTGACGACGGGGTCGACCGCGCCGAAAGGCTCGTCCATCAGCAGCACCGGCGGGTCCGCCGCCAATGCCCGCGCCACGCCGACGCGTTGGCGCTGACCACCGGACAGCTGTTCCGGATAGCGGTCGCCATAAACGGAGGGGTCGAGTCCGACCAGGTCGAGGAGTTCCGCGGCGCGGGCCCGGCCCTTTCCCCGTTTCCAGCCGAGGAGATGGGGGACGGTCGCGGTGTTCTCCAGCACGGTCCGGTGCGGAAACAGACCGACCTGCTGGATCACATAGCCGATACGGCGCCGCAGCTGGACGGGGTCGATGGCGGATATGTCGTCCCCGTCGAGGAATATCCGGCCCTCGGTCGGTTCGATCAGCCGGTTCACCATCTTCATGGTGGTCGTCTTGCCACAGCCCGACGGCCCGACGAGCGTGACGAGTTCACCTTCGGCGACCTCGAAGGAAAGGTCGTCGACGGCGGTGGTGCCGTCCGCATACCGCTTGGTGACGTGCTCGAAACGGATCATGGTTCCCCATTGTCGCGCGTGTTCTGTGAAGGACGTGTTGCTGGAATACAACGGCCTCGGCGATTGTCAGTGGTCGAGGATAGGCTCGCCGGACATCAGTACGAGAGGCGATCGGGAGGTGGGGACGGATGGCCGGACAGAACTGCCTGGTGACGAACGACTGGATCTGCGGTGAGTATCTCCGCTCCCGCAGCCAGGAGTTGACGGATGCGACGGTGCAGCACATCTGGATCACCGCCGTCTCGGTGGCGATCGGGGTGGCCGTGGCCTTTCCGCTGGCGCTGCTCGCCCGTCGCGGTCGGCACTTCGCCGGACCCGTGCTCGGGCTGACCACGGTGCTCTACACGGTGCCGTCGCTCGCGATGTTCTCGCTCCTGCTGCCGCTGTTCGGGCTCTCCGCGGCGCTCGTCGTCACCGGGCTCGTGCTGTATTCGCTGACGATTCTCGTACGGAACATCCTGGCCGGTCTCCAGGCGGTTCCGCAGGAGGCGAAGGAAGCCGCCAGGGGCATGGGCTACGGGCCGGTGCGACTTCTGTGGGAGGTCGAACTCCCACTGGCGATGCCTGCGTTGATGGCCGGGATACGGATCGCCACGGTGTCCACGATCGCGCTGACCACCGTCGGATCGATCGTCGGCCGCGGTGGCCTGGGCAACCTCATCGAGGACGCCCTGCCGAGCTTCTTCAAGGCCCAGGTGCTGGCAGCCTCGGTGCTCTGTGTACTGCTCGCGGTGGTCGCGGATCTGCTGCTGCTCGGTGTCCAGCGGCTGCTGACCCCCTGGACCCGAATACCGGCCGCCCGTGACGCCGACGCCGTGGGCGCACCCGTTCCGGCGAAGGCGGTCTGACCGTGGGAGTTCTCGGCGAGGCCTGGACCTGGCTCACCACCGGTACCAACTGGTCGGGGGAGAGCGGGGTGGCCCACCGGCTCGGCGAGCATCTGTACGTCAGTGGGGTGGCGCTCGCCCTGTCCTGCGCCATCGCCCTGCCCATCGCCCTGTATCTGGGACACATCGGGAAGGGCGGCGCGCTCGCCGTCAACATCTCCAACGTGGGGCGGGCGATACCGGTCTTCGCGGTGCTGGCCCTCTTCATGGTCTCGCCGCTGCGCAACGCGGGATACATACCGACGATCATCGCCCTGGTGCTCTTCGCCGTGCCGCCGCTGCTGACCAACGCCTACGTCGGGATGACGGAGGTGGACCGTTCGGTGGCGGAGGCCGCGCGGGGGATGGGCATGTCGGGCGGCCAGCTCTTCCTCCGGGTCGAACTCCCGCTGGCCTACCCGATGATCATGACCGGGCTGCGTTCGGCGGCGGTGCAGGTCGTGGCCACCGCGACGATCGCCGCGATGGTCGGCCAGGGCGGTCTCGGCCGGATCATCACCGCGGGCTTCAACACGTACAACACCCCGCAGGTGGTCGCGGGCGCCCTGCTGGTCGCCGTACTGGCACTGCTGGTGGAGACGGCACTGGTCGGTGTCGACCGGCTGCTGTCACCGCTGCGCCGCCGCCGGACCGCATGAGCGTCCGGACGGCCCACTCAACCGATAACGCATATCGCATATGGCCTCGTTGCCGTGGACGGAGAACAGTATGAGCAGGACCTCGCGCCTGGCCGGTGCGGTCATCGGCATCGTCGCGCTCGCGGGCTCGCTCGCCGCCTGCGGCGGCGACAGCCTGGAGAAGGACAAGGGCGGATCCGACGCGGACAAGGGCTCGGGGAAGAAGGGCTCGCTGGTCGTCGGCGCCGCCGCCTTCACCGAGTCCAAGGTGCTCGCGGAGCTGTACGCCGGCGTTCTGTCGGAGGCCGGATACAGCACGTCGGTCACCACGGTGAAGAACCGCGAACTCTACGAACCGTCCCTGGAGAAGGGCGAGATCGACGTCGTTCCGGAATACGCGGCGACGATCGCGGAATTCCTCAACGCCAAGGTGAACGGGGCGAAGGCGGCCGGGGCGAAGCCGGTCGCCTCGGGCGACACCGCGGCCACGGTCGCCGCCCTGGAGAAGCTCGCCACTCCGCGCGGGCTGAAGGTGCTGCCGGCCGGTGCGGCCGTCGATCAGAACGCCTTCGCGGTCACCAAGGAATTCGCCGACAAGAACAAGCTCAGGACGCTCTCGGATCTCGGCGCCTCCAAGATCAAGGTGAAGATCGCGGCGGGCGACGAGTGCGAGGTGCGGCCGTTCTGCGCACCCGGGCTGAAGAAGACGTACGGCATCGACGTCACCGGCATCGACCCCAAGGGAGTCGGCACCCCGCAGTCCAAGCAGGCGGTCAAGGACGGCAAGGACCAGCTGGTCCTGACCACGACCACGGACGCGGTGCTGGACACCTTCGGTCTGGTCTTCCTGGAGGACGACAAGAAGCTGCAGAACGCGGACAACGTGCTGCCCGTCCTCAATGCCGAGGACGCGGGCGCCCAGGACATCGCGGACGCGCTCGGCAAGCTCACCGACGCGCTCACGACACAGGATCTGGCGGAACTGAACCGCAAGGTCGACGCCGAGCGCGCCAAGCCCGCCGATGTCGCCAGGGAATACCTGGAGACGAAAGGTCTGATCAAGAAGTAGCAAGGGCGGAATGAGCGATTCAGGGGCCGTCAGGTAACTGCCGGGGAACAGATTGCCGGGCGGCCCCCCAAGCGGACCGTACGCACGGTAAATTTCAGGCCATGCCACGTGGACGCCATCGTCATTCGCCACCTCTGCACAGAATCCTTCCGCCTTCGGCCGTCGCCGGAGCGGCGGTCCTCTGTGCCGCGGGAGCCTGGCTGCTCGCCGAGCCGCTGGTCCTGCGCGGACTGGTCGCCGCCGCGGCGGCCGCCGCCGTCACCGGCGCGTATCTGATGCGCAGCTGGGACCGGGAGGCGGGCCGTCGCGTCGCGGAGCTGACGCGCGCCCGCGCCGGCGACGAATGGCGTGCCGAGGAACGCGTGGCGGAGCTGGAGACCGATCTGGAGGAGTCGCGCGAACTGCGCGCCCGTCTGGAGACGAAGCTGCGTCGCAAGCGCGTGGAGCTCGCCGGGCTGCGGGGCGAGCACGCCGCGCTGCTGCGGCGGTACGCCAACGCGGAGACCGAGCGCGCCAGTGTCCTGGAGAGCCGTCGGCAGCTCGCGCTGGAGGCGTCCGCGCCGCCCCGCGAACTGCCCGCCGCGCGCAGCACGCCCACCCCGTCCGCGTATCTGCGGGCCGCTCAGGCCCTCGACGACCTCTCGCGCAACGGGGCGCTCCAGGAGGCCCGGCGCACCGCCGAGCAGGCCAGGGCGCGCGATCTCGCCGAGCGGGCCAGGGAAGCGGAGGAGCCGCAGGGGAAGCACGCGGCGGCCGCGGACCAGCGGGCAACCGCCGGGCAGGCGGGTGCCGAGCAGCACCGTCGCCCGCAGGCCGCCCTGCCCGCGAGCCGCCCGGACCGGGCGCTGCCCGCCCCGCGCGCGGTTCAGGCCGCCAGCGCGGTCGTTCCGTACGCGGCCTCGCGCCGCCATCTGGTGCCGCAGGGCAGCTTCGACTTCTTCGGTACGCAGAAGGCGCACGCCGCGATCGAGTCCGTGCAGAACGAGGACCTCGCCGACGTGGTGGGCGAGGAGGCGCTGGCCGCGCACCGCACGGGCGCGGCCGAGAACCGGGCCGTCGGCAAGGTCATCGACCTCACCGCGCACGACGAGACCGAGCAGCTGGACGTGGCGGAACTGCGGAGCGCGATCTCGTAGGACCGGGCGGCGACAGCCGGATCTCGTAGAGCCGGGCAGAGCCGGCCCGGATCTCGTAGGACCGGGCAGAGCCGGCCCGTCGGCTACTTGTCGATGTCGCCGACGACGAAGAACAGTGAACCGAGAATCGCCACCATGTCGGCGACGAGCGTGCCCGGCAGCAGTTCGGTGAGTGCCTGGATGTTGTTGAACGAGGCGGAGCGGAGCTTCAGCCGGTACGGCGTCTTCTCGCCCTTGGAGACCAGGTAGTAGCCGTTGACGCCGAGCGGGTTCTCGGTCCAGGCGTACGTGTGGCCCTCGGGGGCCTTCAGCACCTTGGGCAGCCGCTGGTTGATCGGCCCCGGCGCCAGGTCCGCCATCCGGTCCAGGCAGGCGTCCGCCAGGTCCAGCGCGTTGTGCGTCTGCTCCAGCAGGCACTCGAACCGGGCCAGGCAGTCGCCCTCGGTACGGGTGACGACCTTCAGGGTGTCCTGGAGCTCTCCGTACGCCAGATACGGCTCGTCGCGCCGCAGGTCGAAGTCGACACCCGAGGCGCGGGCGATCGGCCCGGACACCCCGTAGGCGTGCACCGCCTCCGCCGACAGGACGCCCACCCCGCGGGTACGGCCCCGGAAGATCTCGTTGCCGAGCACCAGCTTGTCGTAGACGTCCATCCGGGAACGGACCGACGCGACGGCGTCCCGGGCGCGGCCGAGCCAGCCCGCCGGGAGGTCCTCCTTGAGACCGCCGACCCGGTTGAACATGTAGTGCATCCGGCCGCCGGAGACCTCCTCCATCACGGCCTGGAGTTCCTCGCGCTCCCGGAACGCGTAGAACACCGGGGTGATCCCGCCGAGTTCCAGCGGGTACGAGCCGAGGAACATCAGGTGGTTGAGGACCCGGTTGAGCTCGGCGAGCAGGGTGCGGGTCCACACCGCGCGCTCCGGGACCTCCATGCCGAGCATTCGCTCGACGGCCATCACGACGCCCAGTTCGTTGGAGAACGCCGACAGCCAGTCGTGGCGGTTGGCGAGCATCACGATCTGCCGGTAGTCGCGGGCCTCGAAGAGCTTCTCCGCGCCGCGGTGCATATAGCCGATGACCGGTTCGGCGTGCTGGATGCGTTCGCCGTCCAGGACGATGCGCAGACGGAGCACGCCATGGGTGGAGGGGTGCTGGGGGCCGATGTTGAGCACCATGTCGGTGCTTTCCGCTGCGCCGCCGATGCCGACTGTCGTCTCCGTCATGCCGACAGTATTGCCTGCGGCCCGGCTTCCCGGGGCTCCGCCCCGGACCCCGCTCCTCAACCGCCGGAGGGGCTGGACGGGGCCCGGACACGTTGTGTCAGCCAGCCGAAGTCGCCCAGTCCGCCCCGGGCCGTGAGTTCCGCGGCCTCGCCCGCCGAGGCCAGGGCCCGCACGTAACCCGCCGGGTCACTCGACGCGAGCGACAGCGGCGGGCGTTCACCACTGATGCCCAGCTGCCGCAGCGCTTCGCGCTGCGTGCGGATCTCCGCGCCCGGCCCGCCCGCCGCCGCGCACGCGTCCAGGGCCACGTGCGAGGTGAGGTCGCAGCTGCCGTCCGGCACCGGCGGCACCTCGCGCCCCGCCCGGAAGCCGGTCAGCGTGCCGAACGGCGGCCGCTCCTCCCGTCCGTGGCAGTAGTCCACCGCCACCGCGAGCCCGCCGGACAGTGCGGCCACCGCGTCCGCCCACGCCTCGTCGCGCGGGCGGCCGATCTCCGCCCGGCTGCCCGGCCCCGCCGAGGGCCACCAGCGGCGCAGCCACTCCGCGTCCGCCCCGCTCACCGGTTCGCCCAGCCGCTCCGCACCGTCCGCCGTCCGCACCAGGACGTACCGCTCGACGCCGTCCGGGTCCGTCTCGGCGACCGGCACCGGCACGTTGTCCAGCCACTCGTTGGCGAACAGCAGCCCGCGCACTCCCTGCGGCGGCTTCGCGCGCCACTGGATCCGCGGGTCCAGGCCGTGCGGACGGACTGCGAGCTCCACGGCGTACGCCCGTACCGTGAGGCCGTCCCCGCCTTCGGCCGGCAGCGCGGCGAGCACGCCCGTCAACAGCTCTCCGCGCCCCGCCCCCAGATCCACCAGGTCCACACACGAGGTCCGCAGTTCCCCGGCCGTCCTGACCAGCAGCCGGGCGACGGCCGCGGCGAACAGCGGGGAGGCGTGCACCGACGTGCGGAAATGCCCCGCAGGCCCCTCCTGGCTCCGGTAGAACCCCCCGTCCCCGTACAAAGCGGTCTCGGCCGCCTCCTGCCACCCACGCCACTCATCCGTCACGTTCCCAAGTCTCCACCTTGGGGAGTACGGTCTCCGGACCTGGATCGGCCCTTCGGCTGACCCGTCCCCCCTCGCCCTTCCCTACGCTGGGTTACGTGCAGCGCCTCTACGACTTCATCCGCAGACACCCGACGGGCGTCGACAGCTTCTGGGCTGTCTTCCTCCTCGGGCTCTCCGGCATGACGATCGTGGTCGGCGACGTCGGGCTCGGCGGCCGCGCGGAGCGCATCGCAGCCGTGCCGGTCGTCGTCGGCCTCTGCGTCGTCGTGGCGCTGCGCCGGCGCGCACCCGAGAAGATGCTGCTGCTCGCCATCGCGATGGGCGTGGCCCAGCTGGCGTTCGGGGTCAGACCGACCGTCGCCAACTTCGCCATGCTGGTGATCACCTTCACCGTGGCCACCGTCGGCGAACGCTGGGCCTCCCGGCTCGCCCTGGCGTGCAGTCTGTGCGCGGCCACGCTCTCCCAGCTCCGCTGGCCGGAGCGGGAGGACATGCCGCGCAGCTGGGTGGAGTCGGTCTTCCTCGTCGTCGTGATGACGGTGCCGTTCGTGCTGGCCTGGGTGCTCGGCGACTCGATGCGGACCCGGCGGGCCTATTTCGACCAGCTGGAGGAGCGCGCGGCCCGGTTGGAGCGGGAGCGCGAGGCGCAGTCGAAGGTAGCGGTGGCGGCCGAGCGTGCCCGTATCGCCCGCGAGCTCCACGACGTCGTCGCGCACAACGTCTCGGTGATGGTGGTGCAGGCGGACGGTGCCGCCTATGTGATGGACGCGGCCCCCGACCAGGCCCGGCAGGCGCTGGAGACGATCTCCAGCACCGGCCGGCAGGCGCTCGCGGAGATGCGCCGGCTGCTGGGCGTGCTGCGCACGGGCGACGCCCCGGAGACGGGGGAGTACGTCCCGCAGCCGGACGTCGAGCAGATCGAGGATCTGATCGAGAAGGTCAGAGCGGCCGGTCTGGCCGTCGACTTCAGGGTCGAGGGCACCCCGCGCTCGCTGCCCAGCGGAGTCGAGCTGACGGCGTACCGCATCGTGCAGGAGGCGCTGACCAACACACGCAAGCACGGCGGTCCGAACGCCGGGGCCAGTGTGCGGCTGGTCTACTTCGACGACGGGCTCGGCCTGCTGGTGGAGGACGACGGCCGGGGCGCGGCGCACGAACTGTACGAGGACGGCGGCGCCGACGGCGCCGGCCACGGCATGATCGGTATGCGCGAACGGGTCGGCATGGTCGGCGGCACACTGGATGCCGGACCGCGCCCCGGCGGCGGATTCCGGATCAGCGCGCTGCTGCCGCTCAAGGCCGCGAACTAGGGCCTTCCGGGACCTCCGGGGCCTTCGGGACCCCCGGGTCTGCCGATACGCCGGAACCGACCGCAGGACGAACAGGAGACAGGGACCCATGGCGATCCGCGTGATGCTCGTCGACGACCAGGCGCTGCTGCGTACAGGCTTCCGGATGGTGCTCGCCGCGCAGCCGGACATGGAGGTCGTCGCCGAGGCCGGCGACGGCGCGGAGGCGATCGAGAACCTCCGCGCCACCGCCGTCGACGTGGTGCTCATGGATGTGCGGATGCCCCGGCTGGACGGGGTCGAGGCCACCCGCCGCATCTGCGCGCAGCCCGATGCGCCCAAGGTGCTCATCCTGACGACGTTCGACCTCGACGAGTACGCCTTCTCGGGGCTGAAGGCAGGGGCCAGCGGCTTCATGCTCAAGGACGTGCCGCCCGGCGAACTGCTGGCCGCGATCCGTTCCGTGCACAGCGGCGATGCCGTCGTCGCCCCGTCCACCACCCGCCGGCTGCTCGACCGTTTCTCGCCGATGCTGCCCAGCAGCACGGCCGAGCCGCAGCACAAGGACGTCGCCAAGCTCACCGAACGCGAACGCGAGGTGATGCTGCTGGTCGCCCAGGGCCTGTCGAACGGCGAGATCGCGGGGCGGCTGGTGCTCTCCGAGGCGACCGTGAAGACGCATGTCGGCCGGATCCTGACCAAGCTGGGCCTGCGCGACCGGGTGCAGGTCGTGGTCCTCGCCTACGAGACCGGGCTGGTGCGCGCCGGAGGCGGGGCGGGCTGACCGATGGGCGCGCTCCTCTGGATCAACGGCCCGTTCGGCGGCGGAAAGACACAGACGGCGTACGAGCTCCGGCGACGGCTGCCCGGAAGCGTGGTCTGCGATCCGGAGCACGTCGGCTTCGGACTGCACCGGACACTGCCGCCCGCGCTGCGCGGCGACTTCCAGGACCTGCCGGCCTGGCGGCAGGGGGTGCACGACATGCTCGCTCTCGCCCTGAGCGGGCATCCCGGCACGGTCATCGCCCCGATGACCCTGGTCGACCCCGGCTACTTCGCGGAGATCGTCGGGCGGCTGCGCGAGGACGGGCGGACGGTGCATCACTTCGCCCTGCTCGCCGAGCGCGAGACGGTGCTGGGGCGGCTGCGGGAACGCGGCCTCGGGCGCGGACTCAAGCGTGAGAGCTTCGCCGTCGCGAAGCTGGACCACTGCCTGGAGCGGCTCGAAGCCCCGGAGTTCGCCGAGCAGATCCGGACCGACCGACTGACGGTCCCGCAGGTCGCCGACCGGATCGCCGCGTCGGCGGGCCTCACCCTGCTGCCGGACACGGACAGCGCGCTGCGGCACCGGGTGCGGCGGGCCTGGACGGGGATCCGGCACATCCGGTTCGACTGAGACGGGCGTCCGGCACCGCCCCGGGCTCAGCGCAGGATCCCCTCCAGGAAGTCGCTGCCGAGCCGCGCCACCACGGTCAGGTCCAGCTGGTGCAGTACGTACCGGCCGCGGCGTCGCGTCGTGACCAGGCCCGCCTTCTTGAGGACGGTGAGATGGCGGGAGACCTCGGGGGCGGTGATCCCGTTCGTGTCGGCGAGTTCGCCGGTCGTGTACGGCGAGCGGGCGATGTTGCGGCACAGACGCATCCGCAGCGGGTGGGCCAGGGCCTCCATGCGGAGCTGGAGCAGTTCCACCGAGGCGGGCGAGGGCAGCTCGGGCCGGTGCACGGGGTAGTGGATCACCGGGCGCCAGCCCGGGGCGTGCAGCACCATCAGATGCGGCCAGCCGAGGCTGGTCGGGATGAGGGTGAGTCCGGCGCCGACGGCGGGGTCGGTGGCGTCGGTCGAGCCCTCGGTCAGCTTGTCGACGCTGATCCGCGCACCGTCCTCGTCGACGGAGAGGGCGGGCGAGACGGCCCGCACGGCCTCGGCGGTCCCCTTGTGCCGCAGCAGATCCGTCTTGTGCCGTGCGTCGGCCACCAGCGGGACCCGCACCCGCTGCCAGGTGTCCGCGAAGAACGCCTGGTCGCAGTCCTCGAAGAGGCGCCGGATCCAGCGGCGTACCGGGGCGGGGTCGGCCAGCAGCCGCTGGGTGAACTCCACCTGCTGCGGGCCGCGCGCCGCCGCCATGTCCAGGGCCCGGGCCCGCATGCCGGGATCGCGGAGCGGGGAGGCCGCGCCGGTCCCGTACAGGTTCGCGCAGGTGAACTCCAGGGCCGCGGACACGAACCGCTCGTCGTCCAGCCGGTCCAGGATGTCCAGGTCCTCGGCGAGGTCGGCGCCCGTCCTGCCGTTGCCGCCGATGACACCGGCGAAGGGCATGAAGATGTCCGAGAACGTGTTCCGCCACAGGAAGTCCGCTTCGTGCAGCCGGTCGGCCAGGTCCGGTTCCAGGGACGTGGTGGTGGCCGTCGCCCAGCCGTGCATCCCGGGGTGGTGCCCCGGCTCGGAGAGCGCGTGCAGGGCGACCCCCAGCTCGACGAGGGGCGAGGTCTCGAAGACGACGTGCCGGGGGTCGAGGCCCGCGATGCCGATGGTTACGCTCACCCGTCCATGGTGCGGGGTGAGCGGGACGGTCCGGACCCCGATTGACGGCCGGCGTCAATCGGCGGCCCGCCGGGCGTGCCTCACTGCTCCCGCGCCACCCGCTCCAGGAACTCCGCCGCCGCCGCGCGGACGTCGGCGGCCGTCCACTCCAGCCCCGCCTCCGACACCGTGACCTCGGTGAACGACACCCCGGGCGGGCCCGTGGCAGCCGGGTGCCACAGGCGGAAGAGGGCCACGCCCGTCTCCTCCACCTGGCGCAGCGACGCCTCCTCCAGCACGTCCGCCGGGTAGGGCAGCCAGACCTGGAACTGGTGGGTGTGCGGTGGTTCCGGATGCACCCGGAACCACCCGGCACCGGCCTCGGTGAACCCCTCGGCCAGTGCCGCCGCGACCACCTTCGCCTGGGCCACGTACGACGGCAGCTTCGGCAGCTCCCGGTCCAGGCCGATCAGCGCGGCGATGGCCGCCGGGTACTGCTGGAAGAGCTGGCCGCCGTACCGGTGCCGCCAGGTCCGGGCCTCCTCGATCAGCGAGGCGGAGCCTGCGAGCGCCGCCCCGGAGATTCCGCCGAGGGTCTTGTAGAACGACACGTACACACTGTCGGCGAGCGCCGCGATCTCCGGCAGTTCCCGCCCGAAGCGGTCGGCGCACTCCCACAGCCGCGCCCCGTCGAAGTGGACGACCGCGTCGCGTTCGCGTGCCGCCGCCACCACGGCCTCCAGCTCCTCCCACGTGGGCAGGACGAAGCCCGCGTCGCGCAGCGGCAGCTCCAGCATCAGGGTGCCGAACGGCTCGGCGAAGTCGCGGATCTCGTCCGCCGTGGGCAGCCGTGGCTCGTTCGTCGGGTGGACCGTACGCAGCCCGCTGACCGAGGACAGGGCGCCGCGCTCGTGCACCTCGGGGTGGGCGAGCGGGTGCAGGGCCACCGCCGGGTTGCCGGTGCGCCCGGCCCAGCAGCGCAGCGCGACCTGCTGCGCCATCGTCCCGGTCGGGAAGAACGCGGCGGCCTCGGTGCCCAGCAGTCCGGCGATCCGCCGCTCCAGCTCGGCGACGACGCCGTTGCCGTAGATGTCGGCGGGCCGGTCGAGATCGGTGACCGTGGCCGCGCCCGCCGTCAGCGACGCCAGCTGTTCGCCGAGCGGGCGGTCCAGCGGCGACCGGGACAGGAGCCTTCGGGCCTGCCGCCACGCGGCGGTGCGGCGCAGCCGCTGCGGGTCGGGCTCCTCGTCCCCGTATCCGCGGGGGGTCCGCGGCCCGTCCGTCGCCTCGTCGTGCACCTGCTCGTCTCTGTCTGCCATGGGACGATCATCACGCAGAACGCAGCCCCTGCCCACAGGATATGGACGCCGCGTCCCGCCGTGGCCGGGACTGTCCACAGCCTGTGGACAGCCGGAGGTCCGGGCGATGTGCTGGCGTAGCATGCAGAGGAATCGTCCGGTACCCCCCGCGGACTGGAACGGAAGGCCACCGCCGAGTGAATACAATGAATCCCCAGGAGCCCCTCGACGCGAGGGACCGTCCCGCCCGGCTCACCGTCGGCGTCGTGGGCGCGGGCCGCGTCGGCCCCGCTCTCGCCGCCTCCCTGGCGCTGGCCGGGCACCGCCCGGTCGCCGTGTCGGGCGTCTCCGACGCCTCGGTGCGCCGCGCCGCCACCCTGCTTCCCGATGTCCCGCTGGTACCGCCCGCCGAGGTCCTCGCGCGCGCGGAACTGGTCCTGCTGACGGTCCCCGACGACGCCCTGCCGGGGCTCGTCGAGGGCCTCGCCGAGACCGGTGCGGTCCGCCCCGGCCAGCTGATCGTCCACACCTCGGGGCGGTACGGGACGAAGGTGCTGGATCCCGCGCTGCGGGCCGGCGCCCTGCCGTTGGCCCTGCACCCGGCGATGACGTTCACCGGCACCTCCGTGGACGTCCAGCGGCTGGCCGGCTGCTCCTTCGGGGTCACCGCCCCCGAGCAGCTGCGGCTCGCCGCCGAGGCGCTGGTCATCGAGATGGGCGGCGAGCCCGAGTGGATCGCCGAGGAGTCCCGCCCGCTCTACCACGCGGCGCTCGCCCTCGGCGCGAACCACCTGGTCACCCTGGTCGCCCAGTCGATGGAGCTGCTGCGCACGGCGGGGGTCACCGCCCCCGACCGGATGCTCGGCCCGCTCCTCGGCGCCGCCCTGGACAACGCCCTGCGCTCCGGTGACGCCGCC
Source organism: Streptomyces poriferorum (assembly GCF_019399235.1). Classification (GTDB taxonomy): domain Bacteria; phylum Actinomycetota; class Actinomycetes; order Streptomycetales; family Streptomycetaceae; genus Streptomyces; species Streptomyces poriferorum. Next base: position 49,003 of record NZ_JAELVH010000013.1, read on the forward strand.
CTGACCGGCCCGGTCGCCCGCGGCGACGCGGGCACGGTCGCCGCGCACATCGGCGAGCTGCGCACCCACGCCCCGCGGACGGTGGCCGGTTACGTCGCGATGGCCCGCGCCACCGCCGACCGCGCGCTCTCCCACGGCATGCTCAAGCCGGAGCTGGCCGAGGACCTGCTCGACGTCCTGGCCGACGGCTCGGGCGCCCCCGGCAGCGCCGGAACCGGACCGGAGGAGTCCCGATGACCGCATCCGCCGCCACGCTGCTGCGTACCGCCGCCGAACTGGCGGGTTACGCCCCCGAAGGGGACCGGGCCGAGCGTGCCGTCGTCATGACGATGGGCGCCCTGCACGAGGGGCACGCCTCCCTTATCCAAACCGCGCGTGCGGTTGTCGGAGCGGGCGGCCAGGTCGTCGTCACCGTCTTCGTCAACCCGCTCCAGTTCGGTGAGAGCGCCGACCTGGACCGCTACCCGCGCACCCTGGACGCGGATCTCGCCGTGGCCGGCGGGGCCGGCGCCGACGTGGTCTTCGCGCCGTCCGTCGACGAGGTCTACCCCGGCGGCGAACCCCAGGTCCGGATCTCCGCGGGCCCGATGGGCGAGCGACTCGAAGGCGCCTCCCGCCCCGGACACTTCGACGGCATGCTCACGGTCGTCGCCAAGCTGCTCCACCTGACCCGCCCCGATGTCGCGTTCTTCGGGCAGAAGGACGCCCAGCAGCTGGCGCTGATCCGCCGCATGGTGCGCGATCTGAACTTCCCCGTGGAGATCGTGGGCGTGGAGACGGCCCGGGAGGCCGACGGCCTCGCGCTCTCCAGCCGCAACCGCTTCCTCGACGCGTACGAGCGCCACACCGCGCTCGCCCTGTCACGGGCCCTGTTCGCGGCCCGTGACCGGCTCGCCGCCCAGCAGGCGCTGCACGCCCGCGCGCAGACGACGGGTGCGACGGAGGGCCGGGCCGCCGGGCTCAACCGGCTCGGCGAGGCCAGGCTGGCGGCCGACGCCCAGGCCGTCGCCCGGGCGAGGCCGGACGGGGGACCCGCCGCCGTGCGCGCCGCAGCCCGCGCGATCCTGGAAGACGCGTCGGCCGAGCAGCCTCCGCTCGCCCTCGACTATCTGGCACTCGTGGACCCGGCGGACTTCACAGAGATCCCCGACGACCGCACCGCGGGCGACGCGATCCTCGCCGTCGCCGCACGGGTGGGCACCACCCGCCTCATCGACAACATCCCGCTGACCTTCGGAGCCACCGCGTGACCGGAATACGGCTGACCGCCCCCGCCCCTGGCTGGTCCATCGACGCCGACGTCGTGGTGGTCGGCTCCGGTGTGGCCGGACTCACCACCGCGCTGCGCTGCGCCGCCGCGGGCCTCTCCACCGTCGTCGTCACCAAGGCCCGCCTCGACGACGGCTCCACCCGCTGGGCCCAGGGCGGCGTCGCCGCCGCCCTGGGAGAGGGGGACACTCCGGAACAGCATCTGGACGACACCCTGGTCGCGGGCGCCGGCCTGTGCGACGAGGCGGCGGTCCGCACCCTCGTCACCGAGGGCCCCGACGCCGTACGCCGGCTGATCGGCACCGGCGCCCACTTCGACACCGCGGACGACGGCACCATCGCGCTGGGCCGCGAGGGCGGCCACCACCGCCGTCGCATCGCCCACGCGGGCGGCGACGCGACGGGCGCGGAGATCTCCCGCGCCCTGGTCGAAGCGGTCCGCGAAGCCGCCCTGCACACCGTCGAGAACGCCCTCGTGCTCGACCTGCTCACCGACGCCGAAGGCCGCACCGCGGGCGTCACCCTGCACGTCATGGGCGAGGGCCAGCACGACGGGGTCGGCGCGGTCCACGCCCCCGCGGTCATCCTCGCCACCGGCGGCATGGGCCAGGTCTTCTCCGCCACCACCAATCCGCCGGTCGCCACCGGCGACGGCGTGGCACTCGCGCTGCGGGCGGGCGCGGAGGTCTCGGACCTCGAATTCGTCCAGTTCCACCCCACGGTCCTCTTCCTCGGCGCCGGTGCCGAGGGCCAGCAGCCGCTCGTCTCGGAAGCGGTACGGGGCGAGGGCGCCCATCTCGTCGACGCACACGGCACGCGCTTCATGCTCGGGCAGCACGAGCTGGCCGAGCTCGCCCCGCGCGACATCGTCGCCAAGGCCATCACCCGCCAGATGCAGCTGCACGGCACCGAGCACATGTACCTCGACGCCCGCCACTTCGGCGCCAAGATGTGGGAGCAGCACTTCCCCACCATCCTGGCGGCCTGCCGGACCCATGGCATCGACCCGGTCACCGAGCCGATCCCGGTCGCCCCGGCCGCGCACCACGCCTCCGGCGGCATCCGCACCGACCTGCGGGGACGTACGACCGTGCCCGGTCTGTACGCCTGCGGCGAGGTCGCCTGCACCGGGGTGCACGGCGCGAACCGGCTGGCGTCCAACTCGCTCCTGGAAGGCCTCGTCTTCGCCGAGCGCATCGCGGCCGACATCGTCGCCGACCGGCCCCGGTCCGCCGCCGCCACCGTCGCCGTCGCCGACGACCCCGCGCCCTCCCCGCTGCTGCCTCCCGAGGCCCGGAGCACGATCCAGCGCATCATGACCCGCGGTGCCGGCGTCGTGCGTTCCGCCGACAGCCTCGCCCGGGCCGCCGAGGAGCTGGAGGACCTGCACCGCAGCGCGTTCCTGAAGGCCGGGGCCGCCGAGCCGAAGGACGCGGTGCCCGGGGTCGAGGCCTGGGAGGTCACCAACCTGCTCCTCGTCTCCCGGGTCCTGGTCGCCGCCGCCCGGCAGCGCGAGGAGACCCGCGGCTGCCACTGGCGCGAGGACCGGCCCGAGCGCGACGACGAGAACTGGCGCCGCCACCTCGTCGTGAGGCTCACCCCGGACCGGCAGCTCGTCCTCCGTCGGACGGATACCGAGGCGTTCGGGCCCGTACAGCCGTCCGGGGCAGCAGACTGCGCAGCGACAGGCACCACCCACCCCACTCCCGAGGAGCCGTAACCGTGAGCACGCCCGAAGAGAATCCGCGCCCCACACCCGTGGACGTACCGCTGATCCAGATCGGCGCGCCCGCATCCGCCGCGGGCGGCTGCGGTGACGGCTGCGGCTGTGGCGGGGAGGACGGCTACGACCTGGACGCCCTGGAGTGCGGCCTGGACCCCGCGCTCGCACAGCTCCTCGCCGACGCCGGCCTGGACCCGGTCACCGTCGAGGACGTCGCGCACGTCGCCATCGAGGAGGACCTCGACGGCGGAGTGGACGTCACGACCGTCGCCACCGTCCCCGAGGACGCGGTGGCCACCGGTGACTTCACCGCCCGTGAGGCAGGCGTCGTGGCCGGTCTGCGGGTCGCCGAGGCCGTGCTCTCCATCGTCTGTACGGACGAGTTCGAGGTCGAGCGGCACGTCGAGGACGGCGACCGCGTCGCCCCCGGCCAGAAGCTGCTGACCGTCACCACCCGCACCCGTGACCTGCTCACCGGGGAGCGCAGCGCGCTCAACCTGCTGTGCCGGCTCTCCGGCATCGCCACCGCCACCCGCGCCTGGGCCGACGTGCTGGAGGGCACGAAGGCCGAGGTCCGCGACACCCGCAAGACGACTCCGGGCCTGCGCGCCCTGGAGAAGTACGCGGTGCGCTGCGGCGGCGGCGTCAACCACCGCATGTCGCTGTCCGACGCCGCACTGGTCAAGGACAACCACGTGATCGCGGCGGGCGGGGTCGCCGAGGCGTTCAAGCGGGTCAGGGAGGAGTTCCCGGACCTTGCGATCGAGGTCGAGGTCGACACGATGGAGCAGGTCACCGAGGTCCTGGACGCCGGTGCCGATCTGATCCTGCTGGACAACTTCACCCCGTCGCAGACCGCCGAAGCGGTCGAGCTGGTCGGCGGCCGCGCGATCCTGGAGTCCTCGGGCCGGCTGTCCCTGGAATCCGCCCGCGCTTACGCGGAGGCCGGTGTGGACTACCTGGCCGTCGGCGCGCTCACCCACTCCTCGCCGATCCTCGATATCGGCCTGGACTTCCGCGACACCGACGGGGCCGGCGTCTGATGCTGCTCACCATCGACGTCGGCAACACCCACACGGTCCTCGGGCTGTTCGACGGTGAGGAAATCGTCGAGCACTGGCGCATCTCCACCGACTCCCGCCGCACCGCGGACGAGCTCGCGGTGCTGCTCCAGGGCCTGATGGGCATGCACCCGCTGCTGGGCATGGAGCTGGGCGACGGCATCGAGGGCATCGCGATCTGCTCCACCGTTCCGGCCGTCCTGCACGAACTGCGCGAGGTGACCCGCCGCTACTACGGCGACGTCCCCGCCGTCCTCGTCGAGCCGGGCATCAAGACCGGTGTGCCGATCCTGATGGACAACCCGAAGGAGGTCGGCGCGGACCGCATCATCAACGCGGTCGCCGCCGTCGACCTGTACGGCGGCCCGGCGATCGTCGTCGACTTCGGCACCGCCACCACCTTCGACGCGGTCTCCGCCCGAGGCGAGTACACCGGCGGCGTCATCGCGCCCGGCATCGAGATCTCGGTCGAGGCGCTCGGGGTGAAGGGCGCCCAGCTGCGCAAGATCGAGCTGGCCCGGCCGCGCAGCGTGATCGGGAAGAACACCGTCGAGGCCATGCAGGCGGGCATCATCTACGGCTTCGCCGGCCAGGTCGACGGTGTCGTCGGACGCATGAAGAAGGAGCTGGCCGCCGACCCCGACGACGTCACCGTCATCGCGACGGGTGGCCTTGCTCCGATGGTGCTGGGCGAGTCCTCCGTCATCGACGAGCACGAGCCCTGGCTCACTCTCATCGGACTGCGGTTGGTGTACGAGCGCAACGTGGCGCGCCTGTAGTGCCCGTCCGGGCAAGCCTTGCCCCGTCGCGGCACGCGGCCCTGACCGGGGGGTTCCCGGCGCGGTGGCCCACCGGAGCCGCCGCGCCGCCGACGGCCAGTTAAACGGATTTTGTCCATTTAGCACGTATTGTCGCGCTATGCCCACGCCCTACGGATCACGCGGCGGTATGGCGTTCAGCGCGGACGAGCTGCGAGTGCTCCGCCGTGCCCTCGCCATCGCCCTCCACCCCGCGCCCCTGCCCGACGAGGACGTCCAGGACTGCCTGCGGCTAGCGGGCGCCGTCGACGAGGCGGTCGGTGAGGCCGGACGACTGCGCGCCTTCCTCCTCGCCGACCTCGTCCGCTACCGAAACGCCCTCCCCGGCTCCCTCAGCGGTTACCTGGAGCGCCTCCAGGACGCCCTGGCCGCCGGGTACGACCCCCGCCCCGAGGATCTCGCCGCCCTGCGCGCCCTGCGTGGCGGGCCGGTCGCCGCGGCGCTCCTGGAGCGGTGTCAGGTGCTCGCCGAGCGTTCCGTGCGGGCCCGTCTCGCCGGACGTGCGGTCCCCGCCACGGCGCCCGCGCCGCGCAGCCGGCTGCTCGCGCTGCCCGGCGGCCGTGCCGCGGAGCCCGAGAAGCCGAAGGCCCCGGCGGCCCCGGCCCGTCCGGCCGTGCCGTCCGATCGTCCGGCGCCCAAGCCC